>JAUHZF010000167.1 GCA_030426145.1 Polyangia bacterium | reverse complement strand
CCCCGCCTCGGCGCTCCGGGTGATGAGCGCGTCGGAGGGTGGGGCGCTGTGGGCCGAGAAGCCGGAGGCGACAGCCCACCGTCGGGCCCGGTTGCGACGAAAAATCGGGCCGCATAACACGGCCGCCGAGGCGATTGGAACGTCGGGGGACGGCACGCTCGCATCCCAGCGCCGCCTGGGCTAACGTCCCACGGCGATGATAACTGTCGGCTGTGCCGGGTTCCCCGTTCCTGCGACGCGGTATTTCAAGGAATTTTCCTTCGTCGAGGTTCAGGAGACACACCTCTCGATGCCCGGTCGGGGAACGATCCGCCGCTGGCGCCGCGAGGCTCCGGAAGGCTTCCGTTTTGCGCTTCTCGGGCCCCGCAACGTAGGGCAAGAGGGCTTTCGCGTAGGCAAGGTGACCGAGACGGCCCTCGAGAGCATCGAGGGTGTGGCCGAGTCGCTCGACGCGAAGACGGCGGTCTTCGTGGCCCCCTCCGAGTTCACCAGCTCCAAGACCAACAAGGCGGTCCTCTCCGAGTTCCTCGCCGAGACGCGCAAGCGCTTCGACCACGTGGTCTTCGAGCCCACGGAGGGTTGGGATCTCGACGAGTGTGACGACCTCGCCGAAGAGGTCGACGCGGTGGTCGCGCGCGACCCCCTCGTCCAGGGACTCTCCAAGCGCAACGTCGCCTACTACCGGCTGCACGGGCCCGCCGGCCACAAGTCGCGCTACGAAGATCCGGCCATCGAGAAGCTGAGCGAAATCGCGGCTCAGGCCGAGCACGACACGTCGACCTACGTCTTCACCAACGTCGACATGTTCGCCGACGCCAAACGCTTCAAGAAGGCGCTGAAGGTCCTCGAAGCCGAAGTCGTCTGAGCCTCGTCTGAAAACCGTCAGCTCGCGCGGAGCTTCTTGCGCCGCGGGATGAAGGCGGCGAGCACGCAGGCGGCCGTGACGAGCCACCAGGGTACGTCGCCCAGCTTCTTGTAGACCGAGAAGAGGCTCAAGAAGCGCACCTCACCCGTCATCGTCTTGGGCTCGGCCATGTCGACCCCCTCGATGACGGGGGTTCGGCCGACCGGATCGATGATGGCCGAGACCCCGGTGTTGGTGACCCGCACCATGAAGAGGCGATGCTCGACCGAGCGGAACTTCGCGAGGGCGAGGTGCTGCCAGGGCTCCTTGGTGTCGCCGAACCATGCATCGTTGGTCATGTTGACCAGCAGATCGGGATCCCCCTCGCTCACGAGCTTGCTCACGAAGCCGGGGATGATGTCCTCGTAGCAGATCATCGTGCTCAGCCGATGTTCACCGAAGGGGAGGGGCTTGAAGCTGGTTCCCTTGGAGAAGGCGCCCGAGTTGGGCGACCACTCGTAGAGCACGGGAAAGTCGTCACCGAAGGGCAGGTACTCCCCGAACATGAGGAGATACTGCTTGTCGTAGCGCCCGTGGATCTTGCCCTTGTCGTCGGCGATGAGGGCGGTGTTGAAGAAGCGCGCCCGGCGGCCCTTGGGGTCGGGGTTGGGGATGCGCTCGTAGACCACCGTGCCCACGATCGTGGGCACCTTCAGGTGACGGGTGATGCGCCGCTCGACGGCCGCCTCGTAGCCCTTCTCGTCGAAGGAGCGGGACGCCGCGGCTTCACTCCAGACCACCAGGCCCACGCCCTCTTGCGCGAGCTCCTTGGTCTTGTCGATGTGCACGCGGAGCGCGTTGGTTCGCTTCTTGAGCGGGCTCGCGCCCTGCACCATGCCCACCTTCAGCGACTCGGCCTCGGCCATGGCCGACTCGACCTGCCCCATGCGGACGAAGCCGTAAGCGAGCGCCACCACGGGGGCGATGGCGAGGGCGAGCGTGCGCCGATCGGGCTTCAGCCCGAAGACGGGACGCTCGAGCAGCTCGGCGAGGGCCACGCTGGACGCGACGACCACGAGGCTGACGAGGATGGGGCCGCCGAGGTCGGCGGTCTGCATCATCACCGGCAGCGTGTGCATCGAAGCGCCGTAGTACCAAGGAAAGAGGAGCGGGTAGACCAGCTCGCTCACCGCGAAGGCCCCCATGAACGACAGGCCCACATGCCATCCGCGCTGGGCCATGCGCGCGTAGAGCCAGCCCATGAGAGCGATGCGTCCGCCCTTTTGGATGCAGACGATGGCGGCCATGCCGATGCAGGCCCACTGGGGGAAGCCGCTGAACTCCTCCAGCATGCTCGTGAGCCACGAGAAGCCGATCATGGTCATGCCGAAGCCGGCCACCCAGCCGAGCCTGAGCGCGCGCTTGGGGGTCTGGCCCCGCAGGGCCAAGATGAGGGGCGTCCAGGCGATGAAGGCGAGAGGCCAGATGTCGAAGCCCGCGAAACCGAGCGGGCACAAGACCACGCTCAGGGCCACGAGGCCCCAGGCGGCCGTGGGCGAGACGATGGGATGGGGGGCCCAATCCTCGGGGGGGGCCTTCTTGGAAGAAGCGGCTTTGCCCTTCTTCGCCTCGGGCGTCCGTTCGTCGGCGCCTGGCTCCGACGTCGGCGCGTCGTCTCGGGGCTCGTCTTCGCCGGAGTCGGCGTCGTTTCGCTCGTCACCCATCGTGTTCGCGGCTATCAGTGAGGTTGGCGCCAGTTAACGAGGTGGGCGCTAGTTAGCACAGAACATGGCTCGCATCGTTCACATCGAGGATGACCCGGCCAATCGCCTTCTCGTGCGCAAGCTCCTCACGCGGGCTGGCCACGAGGTCCTCGACGCCGAGGACGGGATCAAAGGGGTCAAGCTGGCCTGCGCCGAGCGACCAGACCTGGTCCTCGTCGATCTCAACATCCCCGGCCTCGACGGCTTCGAGGTGACCCTCCGGCTTCGGGGTGAAGCCACCTTGCGCGGCGTGCCCATCGTCGCCATCACCGCCGAAGGGGACCGGGACACGAGTCTCTCCGTGGGCTGCGACGGGTTCCTCCAGAAACCCATCGACGCGCGCACTTTCGCCAAGACCATCGCGCGTTACCTCGGTGGCGAAAAAGAGGCGCCGCCGCCCCAGCGCAGTGCTCGGCTCGAGGAGCAGAGCCAGCGCATCGTGGCCCACCTCGAACAGAAGGTGGCGGAGCTGATGAAAGCCAACGACCGCCTGCGTGAGGCCGACGCCGCGCGGGCGGCTTTCTACCGCAACATCTCCCACGAGTTGGCCACCCCCATGACCCCGATCGTGGGCTACGCGCGCCTGCTGCTCGACGAGGAGCTGGGCGAGCTTCAGCCTCCGCAGAAGCGAGCCCTCGGGGCGATGGAGGAGTGCATCACACGGCTTCGCGGGATCATCGACAACCTGCTCGACGTGACCGGTCTCGAGACCGGCCGGATGCGCTTCGCTCGCCGCCACTACGACTTCCTCGCGATCTGCCGCCGCGCGATCGACAGCTACCGAGAGCGGATCAGCTCCGCCGGCCTCACGCTCATCGAGCAGCTCCCCGCTGAGCCCATGCCGGCCATCGGGGACGACGAGCGCCTGCTGCGGGCCGTCTCGCAGCTGCTCGACAACGCGGTGAAGTTCACGCCCAGCGATGGGGTCGTCGGGGTGCGTGTCGCGCCGTTGTCGTCCGGGCAGTACATGCTCTGTGTGGCCGACACCGGCGAAGGCATTGCGGCCGAGCGCCACCAGCAGATCTTCCAGTCCTTCTACCAAGTCGACGCCTCGGTCACCCGCCAACACGGCGGCACCGGGGTGGGGCTCGCCATCGCCAAGCGCACCGCGCTCGGACTCGGAGGCGATCTTCGGGTCACGTCGCCGTCGCTCGAGTCGTTCGGCGGCAAGAGCTTCGGTGGGGCGGCCTTCTACCTCACGGTGGCTCAGCAGGCCCCCGACGAGATCGCGGCCGAAGCGGCCGGCTGACGGCGCTCCGGTGAGCATCTACCTCGACCACAACGCCACCACGCCACCGTGGCCGCCCGCGCTCGACGCCATGCGGGAGGCGGCAGAGACGCTCTGGGCCAACCCGGCCAGCGTGCACCGACCCGGCCAGCGGGCCCGCGCCATGCTCGAGCGGGCGCGTCGAGCGGTGGAGACGCTCACGGGCCTCCCCGCCCGCGACGTCGTGCTCACGTCAGGCGGCACCGAGGCGAACAACATCGCGCTCCACGCCCCCTTCGCGCCCGGCGAGCCGGCACCGGGCGCACTCGTGACCAGCCGCATCGAGCACCCCTCGGTGGTGCAGGCAGCCGAAGCCCTGGCCCAGCGGGGCGTGCCGGTGGTCTGGGTCGAGCCCACCCCCGATGGCCGCATCACGGCGGCGGCGGTCGAAACCGCCGTGAAGGGGCCGGTCGCGCTCCTGTCGGTGCAGGCGGTCGGACACGAGACGGGTACGGTGCAACCCATCGCCGAGCTCCGCGCCTTGGCCGACCGGTGGAACGCGTGGTTGCACGTCGACGCGGTGCAGGCCCTCGGCCGCATGCCGCCCGCGACCTGGGCCGGAGCCGACATGGTGACCGTAGCCGCACACAAGCTCCGAGGCCCGAAGGGGATCGGCGCGCTCGCGGTTCGGGCCGGACTCAAGGTTCGACCCGTCCTGCGCGGCGGCGGCCAGGAGCGCGGCCTTCGCCCCGGCACCCAAGACGCGGCCCTCGCCGCGGGCTTCGCGGTGGCGGCCGAGCGCGCGGCCGACGGCGGGGCCGAGCGCTACCGCGTCCTCGCCGCGCGGCGGGACCGCCTCGAGGCGGGCCTGTTGCAGCTCGCCGAGGGGCGCGGGATCGCGGTCGAGGTCAACGGACCACGCGGGGAGGGGCGTGCTCCCCACGTGACGAATCTGAGCTTCGCCGGCTGGCGAGGCCCCGAGCTCTGCGCCTCTCTCGATCTGGAAGGCGTCGCCGTCTCGTCGGGATCCGCGTGCAGCGCCGGCACGGCCGAGCCGTCGAGCGTCATCACGGCCATGCTCGGCCGCGACCGGGCCGTGAGCGCGGTCCGCATCAGTCTGGGCGAGACGACCACCGAGGCCGACGTGAGCGGCACCCTCGAAGCCTTCGCCCGAGTGCTCGTCCGCTGAACAAGCGACCCCGTCAGGAAAGACTCGAAGCCGGGGGCGCTTAGCTACGGCTCCGCTGGAGAAACAGCGATGGAAGCCTATGAAACCAAAAGGGTTTGTCCTATTGGTCGCTATCCGACTGTCCCATCTACTGAGTGGACTTGCGGGACCCGTTTACTGCCCCGTCGTTCAGGCCCACGGGACACGCAGCCGACACTTCATCAAATACTTCACGATTGGCGTGTAAGTATTTGAACTATCGTCGCTGTCGACGGATCTCGTAGAGCGAAAGAGCCGCTGCGACCGACGCGTTGAGCGAGTCGAGGATCGGCTCCATGGGTAGGCGCGCGCGGTGGCTGCAGGCGCGTCTCACGCCTTTGCCGACCCCGGTGTCCTCGGCGCCCACCACCACTGCGCAGGGCCCGGTGAGGTCGAGCTCCGGCAGATCCTGCTCGGCGTTCGCATCGAGCACGACCGTGGCCACACCCCGGTCACCGAGGGACTGGACCGCTTCGCGAAGGCTCGGTACCTGCACCAGGGTCGCGTGCTCCACCGCGCCCGCCGAGGCCCGGAAGGTGGCAGGCGTGAGGGGCGCCGCGTGGTGCTCACCGAAGACCACGGCTGCGGCGCCGAGGGCCACCGCGCCCCGGATGACGGCGCCGAAGTTCTGGGGGTCGGTGACGCCGTCGAGCAGGACCAAGGGACCCGTCTCGGGGTCGACCTCATCGAGGCGGTGTAGCTCGAGCGAGGGCGCGACGGCGAGCACGCCCTGGTGGCGCCCGCCCTTGCTCTTGCGGTCGAGCGCAGACCGGGGGAGGCGGCGCACGGCCTTGATGCCCTGATCGCGCGCGAAGCGGGCCACGGCTTCCCATCGAGGCTGGTCGCCTTGCTGGACCCAGACCTCTTCGATGGCCGACTTGTGAACCCGAATCGCTTCACGCACCGGCTGCATGCCGAGCACGAGGCGCGACGAAGCCCCCGCCTTCTCTTCGGATGACGGGGGCTTCTGGGGTCGCGACGTCACGTCCGACCCCCGTACCAGAACCAGCTCAAATGTCGCTGCACAACGGATCGCCGGGCGCGCAGGTGGGCCGCGGCGTGGGCTTGGTCGGGCCCGGGGTGGGCTTGCCGGCACCGGGGCGGTAGCCGGGGCGGGGCTTGCCCCCGAGATCCTTGGCGTCTTCCTGGGCGGCGGCGAGCTTGTCTTGCAGGCGCTTGATCTCGGCCGGGTCGGCCGCATTGGCGATCTTGTCCTGCAGCTCTTCGATCTGGGCCAGCTTCGCCTTGAGCTCGCGCTCCTTCTTGGCGGCCTCTTCCTTGAGGCGCTGCTGCTCCGCCTGGTTGGCGGCCTCGCGCTGCGCGGTCTCCTGCTGGTCCTTGTAGACCAGGAACCCAGCCACGCTGGCGGCGAGCACGACCGCGATACCACCGCCGATGAGGAGGTTGCGGAGCTTCTTCTTGCCCTCGTCCTGCTCGAGTGCCTTGAGCTTCTGCTCGTGGGCCTGCTGGGCGTTCATCGCTTCGAGGCGGGCGCGCTGCTCGGCTTCGGCGCGAGCCTTCTCGACCTCCGCCTTCTGGATGGCCTCGAGCCGCGCCTGCTCTTCGCGGCGCCGCTGCTCTTCCATCTGACGCCGCTCTTCTTCGGCACGTTTGCGGGCTTCTTCGGCCTCGCGAGCCTGTCGCTCCGCCTCGAGACGAGCTTGCTCAGCCTCTTCTTGTGCCTTCTGGCGGTCTTCCTCTTCGGTCTTGATGCGATCTTCCTCGATCGTCATCAGTTCCTTGAGCGAGAAAAGGACCGAGCTCTCTTCCTCCGACATAGCTTCCTCAGACGCGCGTCCCGGCACCGACCTGTGGTGCCAGGGGATTATGATCTTAGTACCAAAATCTTCACTGGGGGAAACCCGTGACGTTGGCCACCCCGCAACTTAGCGAAAGGTGATGCCGTCGGTGGGTCCCATGGGGCGCCATCGTCCATGGCCCGGAGGTCCGGCGTGGCAACGCACCCTAGTCCATGGAAACGGCTGCTGCATAGCCGAATGAGGGGAAGCCCCGCTCATTCCTTCCAGAAGAACTTCCAGGGGTTGTGCTTGAGGTCGCGAGCGAGCTCTTGGAGGTCGTCGAAGAGCTGCTCATCCATCACCAATGCCCCCACGCTTCCGCGCCCTCGCTTGATCTGGGCGGTGATGGCGCGGGCGTCGTCGACCGTGGCCCTGGTCTGCTTCGTGACGTAGGCCATGTCGTCGATCATCCCTCGGACCTTGGCGATCTGCTTGTCGTCGCCGAATGCGCTCACGAGCTTGTCGGTGCCCCGCATCACGTCGCGGCCGTCCTTGAGGAGGCCGGGGAGCTGCTTGGCGCTGGTGTCGCTTATCCGCTCGACATCGTTCATGATTCGGTCGATCTGCGGGTTGTCGACGTACTTCTCGCGGGCGTGCTGCACCGTGAGGAGGCTCTCGTCGCTGATCTTCTCGACGTTGGTGGCCACGCGGTCGAGCTTGTCTTGGTTGCGCTCGAAGAAGGTGCCCGTGCCCTGCAGGGTCTTGCTCAGGCCCACGAAGAGGTTCCGCAGCTCGGGCTTGTTCTCTCGGAGGGCGGTGAGCGTCGTGTGCAGCAAGTCGTAGCTCTCGGCGAGCAGCCGATCGAGGCGGGGCGGGTCGAGGCCGCGTACGACCGCGCCGTCCTCGATGATGGGCCGGTCGTAGGATCCGGGGTCGATGGCGAGAAACTGCTCTCCGAGCACGCCCTGCGTGGTGATGTAGAAGGTCGCGTTGTCGTGAATCGCGTCCTGATAGCGCTGCTCGATGGTCACGTCTGCGAACACCAGCGCCTGCACGCCGCTGCCGCCGTCGCGCTGGGGCTTGGGATTGAAGCGGATCTCGTCGACCGTGCCCACCTTGACCCCGGCGATCTTCACCGGCGCCCCAGACTGAAGGCCGCCAGGGTTGTCGAAGCCCACCGTGGCCGTGAAGGTCGGCTCGAAGCTGATCCCGCCCATCACCAAGATGAAGCCCGCGAGAAGCACGACGGCGGTCAGAATGAGCAGACCGACCTTCACTTCGATGGAGCGCGCGCTAGCCATGAGGTACCTGTCTTTGTGTAGCGGTGATCTCGTTTCGCCACCTCAAGAAATCGTTCGGGGACAAGCACATCCTCAAAGACGTCTCCTTCGACGTGGAGGATGGCGAGGTCTTCTTCATCATCGGCCAGAGTGGCGCCGGTAAGAGCGTGATGATCAAACACCTCGTGGGGCTGCTCGCCCCCGACGGGGGAGAGATCTGGCTCGACGGTGAAGAGGTCAGCCGTTTCTCGGAGGCGCAGATGGCGCCGGTGCGGATGAAGTGCGCCATGGTCTTTCAGCACGCGACGCTCTTCGACTCGATGAGCTGTCTCGACAACGTGGCCCTGCCCCTACGCAAGCACCGGAAGCTCTCCAAGGCCGAGGCGCGAAAGCAGGCCCGCGCCCGACTCGAGCAAGTTCAGATGGCCGACTTCGGCGACCGGTACCCGGCCGAGCTCGGCGACGGCATGCAGAAGCGTGTCGCCATCGCCCGGGCCCTCACCCTCGATCCTCGCTACGTGCTCTTCGACGAGCCGACGACCAGCCTCGACCCCGTCAGTGCCCGCCGGGTCGACGAGCTCATTCGGCACCTCTCCGACGAGCTCGGGGTGACCAGCATCGTGGTGAGTCACGACCTCGCGAGCATCTTCGGGATCGCCGACCGTGTGGCCATGCTCTACGAGGGCTACGTTCGGCTGCTCGGTACACCCGACGAGTTTCGAGCCTCGGACGACCCCATCATCGACCAGTTCATCAACGGCCGCGCCGAGGGACCGATCGCCTGAGCGAGCTCAGCCCGGAAACAGCAGGTAGCTCACGGCGCTGATGATGAGGTTGAGGAAGAGCACCGCGAGGGAGCTGTTGACCACGGCGCGGGTGGTCGCGCGACCGACGCCCTCGCTTCCGCCGTGCGTCGCGAGGCCTGCGTGGCCGGAGACCACGGGAATGGCGGCGCCGTAGGCCACGCACTTGGCCAACCCCGTGCCCACGTCGGCGGCGTCGACGAGGGTGAGGTTGAGAAAGGTGTGCGGGTTCAGGTCGAAGTAGACGTAAGCGGTGAGGGTGCCGGTGATGGTGGAGACGGCGGCACCCCACACACACAGACACAGCGTCATCACGAGGGAGGCCAAGAAGCGGGGTTTGACGAGGTAGTCGACGGGGTCGGCGGCGCTCATACGAAGGGCGTCGACTTGTTCGGTGACGACCATGGATCCGATCTCGGCGGCGATGCCGGCCCCGACCCGGGTGGCGAGCATGAGGGCGCCGATGCTGGCTGCGAGGTCGCGGATGAGCAGCTCGAGGTAGGTGGCACCGATGAGGGACAGGTCCGGCAGGATGCGGAGGTTCTGAACCCCGCCCTGATAGACCATGATCATCCCGATGAAGCCCATCACCACCGACAGGAAGAAGACCGACTTGTTGCCGACCTCGTGCATGTAGAAGGCGATGGCGCCGGGCTCGCGTCGGCCCCGAAAGCAGAAGTAGAGGGTGCGCACGAAGATGCCGTAGAGCTCACGGCCGGTGCGCAGCAGGGCGATGGCCTGGTCGCCGATCAGCGCCGCCACCCCGAGCATGCCGGTCTGAGGCGGCTCGAGGTCGTCCTCGTCGGGGAGGGTGTCGGGGACGGCGGCCATGTCAGAGCGTGAAAGAGACGAGGTAGTCGAGCACGAAGACGCCCGCTGCCGACGCCACGACGGTGGCGTTGACCGCTTTGCCGACGCCAGGTGCGCCACCGCGCACCGCAAGTCCGAAGTGGCAGCTGCTCAGCCCGATGACCACCCCGTAGAGAACGGATTTGACGAGCCCGCTCACGATGTCTCCGGTGCCGAGGAGGCCGCTCGTGAGTCCGTTGTAGAAAGTGAGCGGGGAGACCCCGAGCATGAGATCTCCGACGTAGGCCGCGCCGATGAGAGCCAGCACGTCGGCGAAGATGGTCACCAGCAGCAGCGTGATCACGATGCTGACGAAGCGCGGGGCGATGAGAAAGCCGATGGGGTCGATGGCGAGGACCCGGAGGCCGTCGACCTGTTCGGTGACGACCATCGTGCCGAGCTCAGCCGTGTTGTTGGCGCCCACGCGGCCGTTGATCATGAGGGCGGTGAGCAGGGGGGCGATCTCGCGGAGGATCCCGAAGCCCGCGCCCCAACCGAGCAGCCCGTAGGCTTGCAGGCGCGTCACCAGGGGTGCGGCCTGTATGACCATGATCCCGCCGGTGAAGATGGCGGTGACGATGACGATGGGCATGGAGAGCACGCCCATGCGGTAGAGGTTCTTCATCAGCTCTTCGCGGTCGAGCGACAGGCGAAGGGTGCGGCCGACGATGCGTCCCAGGAGCATGCCCATGCTTCCGACGGTCTCGGCGATCTCGAGGGCGCGGGCCCCCATGAGGTGCAGCGGCCCGGGCGAAGGCGCGACGATGCGAGACGACGGCGGGGGTCGTTTTCCCTTCTTCTGTCGCCGAGCCGCGGCCATCGGGCGCGAGCGTAGCCCGTCCGTCGTGGCCGGAACATCCCTCCGCGTGTAAGACCACAGGCGAGATGCCTCGTCCCTGGCTGTGGAAGCTCGCGCTCGGTGCCGCGGGGAGCTACCTGGCGCTGCTCGGTCTCGCCAAGGTCTCCTACCGGGCGCTGTTGTATCCGGCACCCCGTACGGGGCTCGAACACGACCCGCCCGGGGGAAAGCTGCTCGAAGTCGAGGCCGACGACGGCGCACGCGTGCAGGCAGCCGTCTACCCGCGGCTCGACGCGCTCCCGGAGTCGGTGGTGGTCTACCTGCACGGCAATGGCGAGACCCTGGCCGACAGCGTCTTTCTCGCGGGCGAGCTCACGGCGCGCGGGCTTGGCTTCGTGGCCGTCGAGTACCGCGGTTACGGTCAGGCTCCGGCCGAGGGCCCCGACGAGACCGGCCTCTACGCCGACGCAGAGGCCGCCCTCCGCCACCTGCACGCCGCGGGGGTGGCGCCAGAACGCATCACGCTGTGGGGCAACTCGCTGGGCACGGGGGTCGCGGCAGAGATGGCCCGTCGTGGCCACGCCGCGCGGCTCGTGCTCCAGGCTCCGTTCACGTCGATTCCCGACGTGGCATCTCGGTGGGTGCCGTGGGTACCGACCCGGTGGATCATCGGCGACCGCTTCGACACCGCGGCCAAGGCCTCGGAGCTGACCTTGCCTACGCTCATCCTGCACGGGGACGCCGACCCCGTGGTGCCCTACGACATGGGGGTGGCCCTGAGCGACGCGCTCCCCAACGCGGAGCTGATCACCGTGCCTGGTGGCAGCCACAACGACATCTTCGTCCTTCAGGGACAGCTGCTGCTGCAGCGCATCGAGCGCCATGCCAAGGGATGAGGCCATGCACGACCACCGCGCACTTAAACTCTTGGCCTACCTCGAACGACGACTCGAGGCGGAGCAGTGCCGCATCGAGATCGGTGGCGAGCCCCACGACGACCCGCGTTGGATCTGGGTATCGATCGGGGAACATCGCCGGGTCGTGGCCATCTTCGCCGAGCCGCCGGAGGACGCAGAGGCGGTGCGAGATCGGCTCGAGGCCTACGTCGACGCGTTCGGCGACACCGCCTCGGTGCCGCCCCCCGACGTGGCGCCGACGACTGCGCTCGATGGCCCCAAGGAGGTGCTGCACGGGGAGCTGGCCGCTTATGCGGCTACGGCGGGGGCCCTCGGGGTCGCGGTCATCGATGCCAGCTCGCCTATCGTCTGGGGCCGCTCACACCTCGAGATCGGCGACGACGTACCGCGCTTGGTGGATTTGGTCGAACCCGGCGAGGCCGGGGACGCTCGCCGTGGTGCCCTCGAACTGAGCGACGCGCCACGGGCGCGTCTGCTCGCGGTGGCCGAGGCGGTGAGGCGCGCGCGAGAGGCCGTCGAGGCGTCCCCCCACGAGGTGGGTACACTGCATCGCAGTCTCGGCCGGGGCACGGATGAGCCCACCGGGGTGTACGCTTTCGCGGGAGGCTACCTGCTCGCGGTCGCCTTCACGGCCGACGCGTTCAGCGAGACCCGCGCCGAGCGTGCGCTCCAGCAGTACCGCCCGCGCCTCGAGCGGCTCGTGCAGCGACTTCCGCCCGTCGACCCGCCGCCGCGTGGAGGCAGGGTCCTCCGGTTGACCCGCACCTGAGCCGTGTTCGGTCTCATCATCAGCATCGCCCTCGGCGCCATCATGGTGGGCGCCGCTCTATCGGCCGCCCGCAGCGGTGAGCTCACGGTGGGGGAGGGAACCCGCCTTCGTCGGGGTGAGCTTCTCTTTGCGCCTGCGGTGGGGCTCTTGGGCGTGATGGGGGCTGGACTCTGGTCGTTCGCCGGCTACGTGGCCCTCAACGAAGACGCGAGCGACCAAGCGCCCAAGGCGGTGCAAGGAGAGGGCTGGGTCGCCGACGTCCCTGGCGGTTGGTCGCGCTTGTCGCACGTGGAAGAGGTCTTTGGTGGCGGCGCCGTGGTTTACGGCGACGGCGGTGCCGACGTGGTCTTTCTCGTGACCTCCGCGCCTCGCCCCGATGACGACCCCCGGCCGCTGCGCACGCAGCTCGAGGCCTTGGGTACCCTCGGTGACGAGCTCTCGACGCGCCGAACACGGGTCGAGATGCCGCGGGCGCTGGCCTTCGACGGTCAACACATGACCCCGCGCGGCCTCGCCTATACGCGGCTCATCGCCTTCGGCACCGCGGAGACGCTGTCGACGGTGCAGGCCATCTGCACCGACGACACCGGGGCCGGCTGGTGCCCTCCGGTGATCGCGAGCTTGAGGCTCACCGGCTCGGAAGAGAGCCGGCTGCCGCTGACGATGCCATCGGCTCAACCCGGTCGCTGAATGCCGAGGGCGCGGATCTTCTTGTGCAGGTTGGTGCGCTCGATGCCGAGGGCCGTCGCGGCGCGGGAGACGTTCCAGTCGAAGGCTTCGAGGGTTTCGACGATGTAGCGGCGCTCGGCCTGCTCGCGCACCTCACGCAGCGTGAGCCGGCTGCCGTCTGCGCGAAAGGAGGGGGTGGCCAGCACCTCCTCGAACGGGTCGGCGTGTGGATCCTCGGGGAGATCGGCGATGGTGATCTCGTCGCCGGCGAGGATGGTGGCACGCTCGACGACGTTGCGTAGCTCACGCACGTTGCCGGGCCACTGCCGACGCATCAGCGCGGCGTGCACCGCGGGGTGGATGGGTTTGTCGGCGATGCCGTTGTCGGAACAGAACTGTGAAGCGAAGCTGGTGACGAGCTTCGGGATGTCCTCACGTCGTTCGTCGAGCGTCGGCACGCTGAGGGGAAAGACGTTGAGGCGGAAGTAGAGATCTTCGCGAAAGCGCCCCGCTGCCACTTCCTCGTCGAGTCGCTTGTTGGTGGCGGCGAGCACGCGCACATCGACGAAGAAGGTGCTCTCGGAGCCGACGCGAGACACTTCACCCGACTGCAGCACACGCAGCACCTTCGCCTGCGCGGCCAGATCCATGTCGCCGATCTCGTCGAGGAAGAGGGTCGCCCCATGCGCCTGCTCGAAGAGCCCGCGTTTGCTGCGCTCGGCCCCGGTGAATGCGCCCTTCTCGTGACCGAAGAGCTCGCTCTCGATGAGCTCCCTCGGGATGGCGGCGCAGTTCACCTTCACGAAGGGCTCGTCCCGCCGGGTGCTGAGCCGGTGAATGAGTCGAGAGACGAGCTCCTTGCCGGTGCCACTCGGGCCCGTGATGAGCACGTTGGCTTTGGTAGGCGCCACGCGCTCGATCTGACGGTGCACGGCCTGCATCGCGGCGCTGTCGCCGATCATCTCCCGGTGGGGGCCGAGGGCGCGCGACATGGCCTGCACCTGGCGCACGAGGCTCGCGTTCTCGAGGGCCTGACGCACGCTGAGGCGCACGCGCTCTCGCTGGAGCGGCTTCTCGAAGAAGTCGACGGCGCCGAGCTTGATCGCCGTCGCCGCCTCTTCTCCCGAGGCGTGGCCACTGATCACGATGACCGGGATGTGGCGTCGCAGCGGGTCTTGCTTGAGCTGCTCCAGCCAGGTGAGGCCGTTCATCTTCGGCAGCATGAGGTCGAGGATGACCAGGTCGATGGGCTGCGTGCGCACGAGCTCCCGCGCGCGCTCGGCCGTCTCGGCTTCGAGGGGGGCGTAGCCCTCCGAGTCGAGGATGAGTCCCAGCGCACGCCGGATGTTCCGTTCGTCGTCGACCACGAGCACCTTCAGGCTGAGCCCTGGGTCTCGTCCTTCGGGGGATGGGTCGGCGCCGGCCATGCCACGAAGCACTACCACGGCGCCCCGTGCCCTGCCTCCGCGCTCGGCCCATGGTCCAAGCGGCCGCGGCGCGCTATAAGCCGCGAGATGTCCCTCGGACTGCGATACCTGGCGGAGCGCATCACGGTCTTGGCTCCGCTCGTCCTCGGCGTGGCCGGCTGCGAGTCGGTCGAGCTCAATACGCCCTCGACGCTGACTTACACCGAGGACGCCTACAAGGCCTACCAGGAGGCGCTTCGCGCCTACCGCAACAAAGAGTGGGAGACCTCGCGGCAGCTGTTCAGCGAGGTGAAGCGGCTCTTCAACTACTCGAAGTACGCCAAGCTGGCCGAGCTGCGGATCGGGGACATCGACTTCAACCAAGAGAAGTACCCCGACGCTATCGCGGCCTACCGCGGCTTCGTGAAGGCGCACCGCGACGACCCCAACGTCGAGTACGCGCGCTACCGGATCTGCAAGGCGCTCTACCTCGACATCAACGACACCTTTCTCCTGCCACCGCAGGAGGAGCGTGACCAGTCGACGGCCCGCGACGCCTACCGCGAGCTCAAGGCCTTCGTCGATCGTTACCCCAAGAGCCGATACCGCATCGACGCCAACTACATGTTCGAGGTCGTGACCCAGCGCATCGTGCGCCACGAGCTCTACGTGGCGCGCTACTACCTGCAACAAGACAACTTCGACGCGACCGTCATGCGCGTCGACTACGCCCTCGACCGCTATCCGGGGTCTGGGCTCGACGCCGAAGCCCTGGTGCTCAAGGCGGAGACCCTCCTCAAGATGAAGAAGCGCGCCGAGGCCCGCGCCGTGTTCGTTCGCGTGCTCGACGAGCACGGTGGCGCCTTCGGCAAGGTCGCGAAGCGCTTCCTCGACGACATGGGCCCGCGAACCGAAGAAGAGGGTCGACCCGACCCCGAAATCGTCGGGAAGCCGGGCGGGGACGAAGACGACGAAGAACCGTCGGGCGAGCCGGAAGCGGACCCCGATCCTTCCGAGCTCGAGGCACCATCGGAGCCCGCTGTCCCGTGAAGCCCGACCACGGCCTGCGATTCGTGCTCGAGCGGGCCTCGTCCGAGCACACCCTCGCGCACTACCGGGGCGCCATCGAGACCCCGAACCACTCGGTGCCCATCGAGATCACGGTGCGCGAGGACGACACCACCCCCGATGGCCTCGGCGTCGAGCCTCGGCTCGGCGAGAGCGGCCCGCCCGAGTGGGATGAGCAGAAGCGCGCCACCCTTCTTCGTCAGGCGGGGATCATGGCCCGCAGTGCGGTTCGAGGCGCGCGGAAGGACGGTCTCCCGCCCCCGCGTCGCATCCAACGCTGGCGCGACCTGTAGCCGCGGGGCGACCTCGAAACTTGGGCCTCGCACGGTTTCGTCCCTGAATCATTGACGTTTTGGGAGCCGAAGTCCGACCCCTGGCGACGACGTAGGGGGATGGATGTTGACGAAGTGGGCTTCGCCCGCGATAAATCACCGCTTCCGCTCGATTGCGCCTCGGCGCCACAGCCTCGACTAGGACGATGTCTCAAAAGGTACCGATGACCCCGCTGGGGCAGGTGCAGCTTCGCGAGGAGCTGCAGCGCCTCAAGGAAGTGGAGATGCCACAGGTGGTGAAGGACATCGCCACCGCGCGCGACCACGGCGATCTATCCGAGAACGCGGAGTACCACGCGGCCAAGGAGCGGCAGGGCATGCTCCACGCGCGCGCCAAGTACATCGAGGATGTGCTCTCGCGGGCCGAGGTCATCGACCCGGCCAAGCTCGGCGGCGACAAGGTGAACCTCGGCGCCCCCTATGTCTCGGGCGCCTCGGTCACCGCCGAGATCGTCGACCGCGAGGCCAAGGGCCCCAAGATCGACATCGTCGAAGAGGTGACCTACCAGCTCGTCGGCCCCGAGGAGAGCGACCTCAAGCAGGGCCGGATCTCCATTTCTTCGCCGCTCGCGCGCGGCCTCATCGGCCACCAGGTCGGCGACGAGGTCACGATCAAGCTTCCGAACGGCACCCGGGTCTACGAGATCCAGGAAATCGAGTTCAAGTAGGCCCGGCTCGCAGGACTGGCCGTGCGCTACGTCGACGCCGTCCTCTGCGCCATGGCGCTGCTCCTGGTGGAGTGGCTCGTGGTCGTCGTTGGCGGGTGGGGCCAGTTCGCGGGTGGTTTCGAGGTCGCCCGGACCTTCATCACCGTTTTGCCGCTCGGGGTGCTCACGGTGCTGCCGGTCGCGGTCGGGGGCGCGATCTGTGTGCACGCGGCGAGCGATGCCAGCCGTTGGGGACGGTGGTGGTTGGCGGCGCCCGCCGTGCTCCTCGCGGGGCTCACCGCCTATGGCGTCTCCGGGGGGCGTCACTTGGCGGGCACGGGACGCCGGGAGGCCTTCGTGATCGTGGTGGCGCTGGGGGCCGGCGCTGGGGCTTTTGCCCTCCAGCCGTGGCTTCGACGTGGCCTCGACCGACTGATGACCCGCGGACGCGCCTACCTCTGGCCGGCGGTTTTTGCCGCCGTCGTCGCGCTCGAGGGCCTCAACGTCCTGATCCTTCCGCGCCTCTACCCCGCCTTCCACCTCGGGCTGGCCGTCTTGACGGTTTGGACGGCGGCGCTGGCCGCGCGCGGATGGCCGATCGGTGAAGCGCGTCGCACCCGACTCGGCCTCGCGGCCGGTCTCACGGTGGTGTGCGGGTTGCTGGCCTACCGTGCGCCGCCGGCCATGCGGTACTTCGACAACGCGCGCTTCGTCTTCGTCGAGCGAGCGCCGCTGCTGCGCCATGGGCTCCGCGTGGCTGCGCTCGTGGCCCCGCCGCCGCCGCTCGAAGACGAAGCGCTGACGCCACGGCTCCCCGAGGGGGCTCCGCGCATCGACATTTCCGGCCGGGACGTGGTGCTCATCTCCATCGACGCCCTGAGGGCTGACCACGTCGGGGCCTACGGCTACGAGCGCGACACGACGCCGGCATTGGACGCCCTGTCGAAGGAGGGCGTGGTCTTCGAGCACGCCTATACGGCCACGCCGCACACCTCCTACGCGGTCACGTCGATGATGACCGGCAAGTACATGCGGCCGCTGCTGCTCCAAGGCGTGGGGGAGGACTCGGAGACCTGGGCCGGCGCATTGCGACGCTACGGCTACCAGACGGCGGCCTTCTATCCACCGGCCGTTTTCTTCATCGATCCGGAGCGCTTCCGCCCCTTCGAGGAGCGCGGGCTCGACTTCGAGTACCGCAAGGTACAGTTCTCGAGCGCGGCGGAGCGAGCCGAGGAAGTCTCGACGTACCTCACGCAGCTCGACGCTGGCAGGCCGCTGTTCTTGTGGGTCCACCTCTTCGAGCCACACGAGCCGTACGAGGCGCATCCGGAGCACCCCTTCGGCGATCGCAGCATCGACCGCTACGACGCCGAAATCGCGGCGGCCGACGCTGGGCTCGCAAGGATCGTGGCCGCCGTACGCGCCAACCGCCCCCGGGCGGTCGTGATCGTCACCGCCGATCACGGGGAGGAGTTCAACGACCACGGTGGCCGCTATCACGGCACCACCGTCTACGAAGAGCAGGTCCGGGTTCCGCTCGTCGTACACGCCCCCGGAGTGCTCGCCCCTCGGCGCGTGACGGTGCCGGTGAGCTTGGTCGACCTCATGCCGACCGTGCTTCGCGGGGTGGGCATGCCCCGTTCGCCACGGGTGAGAGGTCGGGACCGCTCGGCGCTCATGGTCGGTGAAGGTGGAGAGGATCGTGGGCTCGCCTTCGCTGAGACCGATTCCCAGACCCTCCTCGCAGAAGGGCCCCTGCGTCTGATCTGCGCCCGGCGGGTCGACGCGTGCCGGCTCTACGACGTGGAGGACGACCCGGCCCAAGAGCGCGACGTCGCGGCGGCGCACGTGCAGGCCTTCGCATCGATGAAGCGCCGCTCGGCCCAGTTCGTGGCGTCGATGGGGCGCTACGAGGGAACCGCCGAGGGCGACTGGCCCCGGGCGCTGCGCCGCGGCATCGCCGGCGACGCCGCGGCCGCGGTCGACGTCGCGAGCCTGCTCGACGACGTGAACGTGCGCATTCGCCGAAAGTCGGCGGAGGTTTTGTTCGAGCTCCAGGTGAAGGCCACCGCGCCCCACTTGCGGCGCGCCCTACGCAACGACGAAGACGACGAGACGAAGCGCTGGGCGGCCCTGGCCCTCACGCGTCTCGGGCAGGGGGCTGGCCTCGCCTACGACCTTCTCAACGCGCCCGAGCCGAGCTGGAAACGATTGGCTGCGCTCGCGTTGGCCGAGGCCGGGGACAACCGGGGCGAGGCGGTGCTGGTCGCCTGGTGGCGGGCTGCCTATCCCGAGGAAGAGGCCGACGCGCGAGAGCGGATCCCGTTCGAGCGCGCCCGGCAGATCGTCTACGCCCTCGGTAACATTCGCAGTGAAGACGCGGTGTTACCCCTGACCTACGCGCTACGTGACGTTCGGCTTCGGGTTCACGTGGCCAAGGCCCTGGCCGTCATCGGCGAGAAGGCCGCTCGGCCCGCGCTGGCCGAGGCCCTCGAGCAAGAGCGCTACCACCACGCACGCGCCGCCATCGCCGAGGCCCTCGTCGAGCTCGGGGGCAAGTACGAGCTCCGTGACCCTCTGGTGCGCTTCCTCGGCGTGCCGGACCCGATGCCAGGCGGGCTCGGGGTCGCCATGGCGGCGGAGATGCTTCCCTTCGTCGGGGGCCCGCGGGACACCGAGCTTCGGCGACTGCGTGAGTTTGCCACCAGTGGGGTGGTGGTCGGGATCAGCGTGCCCAAGAGCAAACACCGGAGTGGGGAAGGGGTGCGGGTCGTGGTGCGTGCTCGCGCCACCGGGGAGCCGGGCGAAGTGCGCATCGGGCCCGCCGGTGTTCCCCTGGGCGACGGCCGGCGGCGTCAGCGGGTGCCGAAGCGCTCGATGAAGCTGGACCCCGCGTCGTCGGTGACCCTCGACATCCCCGTGTCGGACCAGCTCCGTGAGCACGTGGCGACGTTTCCGGCCGAAGCGGCCGCGCGTCTTCAGGGCGGGGACTACGCCGACATGGTCGTCTACGCGACCCAATCGGTCGAGCTCTCGGCCTTCGCCGTGCTCCCTCTGACCCGGGAGATCCCGCCCCCGGCGCCCGAGCCCTGGTCTCCGGACGACCCATGATGCGGTCGATGTGGGATTGACTGCGCAACGTTGCACACTAGAGTCCCGTCCGTGGCAGCCCAGGACGAAGACGACCGTCGCGACGAGGACGAGCTCGACGAGGACGTGTCGGACGACGACGAGGCCGAAGAGACCTCGGACGACGAAGACGACGCCCCCGACGCGGACGACGAGGACGCGGAAGAGGACGACGAAGCTTCGGACGACGAGGACGAAGCGCCCTCGGACGACGACGAGGCGTCTGATGACGATGCCGCAGACGAGCCTTCGGACGATGACGGGGACCGCGCGGCCGACGTGGCACGGGCCCTCGGCGTAGGGGACGACGAAGAAGACGAAGCGTCGGACGACGACGAAGACGACGACGAGAAGAAGGCGCTCAACCGTGCCGAGCGTCGCCGTCAGCGGGCGCGCCGTCGCCGCAATCGCCGCCAGGGCAAGAGCGACGACGACGAGAGCCCCAAGGATCGCAACAAGAAGAAGCGCGAAGAGCTGCTCGCGCGGCGCCGCAAAGCCGCCGACGAAGACGACGAAGAAGAAGAGGAGACGGCGGTTCAAGGCCTGGCGGCCACCGAGCTCGTCGAGGACGCACTCGCGCGGGGCACGAACGCCGGCGTCAAGTGGATCCAGAACAACTGGAAGGTCCTCCAGTGGGTCATCACCGCCGCCATCCTCGTGGGCGTCGGGTCCTTGGTCTACGTGTGGCAGACCAACAAGTCCACGACCGCCGCCGCAGACGCCTACGCTGCCGGCCTCGAGCTCGAATACGCGGTCGTCATCTCACCGGACGAAGACGAACGCACCGACGAGCAGAAGCAGCGCGACTTCCGCAAGGTCTTCGCGAGTGACGCCGAAAAGCAGCAGGCGGTGCTCGACCAGTACGCCAAGGTCACCAGTGAGCATGCCGGATCGACCCCCGAAACCCTGGCCAAGATGGGCGAGGCAGGGGTCCTCCTCGACAAGCGCGACTGGGACGGCGCCGTGGCGGCATTCGACCAGGTCATCGGCTCCGAGCTCGCCGGCAGCGACCCCGGGCTCAAGGCCCGTGCGCTCGAGAGCAAGGGCTTCGCGCTAGAGAGCAAGGGCGACCTCGCCGCGGCGGCCACGGTGTACCAGGAGCTCTCGGGCAGCGAGCAGCTCTTCTATCAGCTCACGGCGAAGTTCCACCAAGCTCGGGTCCTTCACCTCCAGAAGAAGGATCCCGAAGCGATCACGCTCCTCAAGGAAACCCGCGAGGCGGTGAGCAAAGCCAAGATCGACAGCAAGGTGAAATTCGACGTCACGCCGTTCCGTTGGTTGGAGCGGGAGGTCAAAGAGCTCCTCATGGCGCTCGACCCGTCGGAGATCCCCGTCAAGGCGGCAGGCGGCCCCGGCCAGATCACCCCCGAGATGATCCAGCAGATGCTCAAGGAGCAAGGCATCCAGG
>JAUHZF010000166.1 GCA_030426145.1 Polyangia bacterium | reverse complement strand
TCCTCGACTACTACGCGCCGGATCCCACCGGATCGCTGAACCCTGCCGCGCTCGAACCGCGCTCGAAGCGGGTCGAAGCGTTCCTCTCCTCGCTCCGCGAGCTCGTCTCGAAGGGCGTCGTCCTCCCGCAGTTCGAGCGCCTCTCGGACCAAGCCAAGCTGAGCGCGCTGCGATGGAAGGATCTCAACCTCGCGGGCCGACGGGTCTTCCTCGACCTCATCGCCGAGCTCGATCTCTACGCCATCCTGCGCCCCGGCCCGCACATCAACGCTGAGCTGACCTACTTCGGTCTCCCCGAACGCATCGTGTGGGATCCGGCCTGCCAGGCGCGCAGCCCCGAGGGGAACCCGGTGGTGCTGCCGATGATCCCCACCATGTTCCCGGTGCCGAGCTATGCGAGCGAGGCGTATCTCGACGAGGCCACCCGCTTCTACCATCGTTTGGGCGAGGCCCTCGCGCCCTACGTCTACCCCAAGGGCCCCATCGTGCTCGTCCAGGTCGACAACGAGGGCGCGATGTTCTTCCGCGACGGCCCCTACGACCAGGACCACCACCCGGATGCCCTCGCGAAGTACCACACCTTCTTGCGCGAACGCTTTGGGACCATCGATGCCGTGCAGGCGAGCTACCCCCACCTCACGAAGGCCGAAGGTCCGCTGCGGTTCAGCGACGTGATGCCGCCACGCTCGTTCGACGTGGAGACGACGGCAGAGCTGGCGCACCACCTCGACTGGGCGGCCTTCCAAGAAGAGCTGGTGGCGCAGAGCCTCTCGCGCCTTTCCAGTGCCCTTCAGAGCGCCGGGCTCGGAGGCATCCCCACCACCCACAACTTCTCTCTCGCTCAGGACCGCACGCCCCTCAACGCTGCGCGCGTCAACGATGCGGGCATCGATCTGGTCGGCTTCGACTACTACAACCTCGCGAGCGAAGCCGACCGCGCCTACGTCGCGCGGCGCTCGAGTGAGCTCGCCGTGCGCTCCGAGAAGCAGGGCGTGACCGCCTACGCGTGTGAGCTCGGCGCTGGCTACCCGCCCTTCTTCCCGCCCCTGGCCGAGCGCGACACCATGTTCACCGCGCTGTCGTGTCTCGCCTACGGCGTACGGGGCTTCAACGTGTACATGGCCGTGGAGCGCGATCGCTGGGTGGGGGCGCCCATCGATCCACGAGGCCGTCCTCGGCGCCTCGCCGGCTTCTGGAAGCGCCTCATCGCCGCCCTCGACGAGACCAATTTTCATCACTTGGTGCGCCGCGTCCCCGTGCGCTTGGTGGTCCCACGGATGGAGCGGCGACTCACGCGTGTGGCCCATGCCTTCGGCCCTGCGAGCGGCGCCCTCCTCGCCGTATTCGAGCAAGGACCGCGAGAGAGCTGCTTCGAAGACGACCTCGGCCTCGGCTACCCGCTCGCCATCGACGCCGACAACTTCCTTCGCTCGTTCGAACAAGCGCTCGACTCCCGCGGCGTCCCCTTCGCGGTGGTGGGCGGCGAAGATCGCGACGTCGCGTTCGATGGCGCATCGTGGGTGGTGTGCGCCACCTCCGGCGGATTCGCCGATACGCTCGCGCGCCGCCTCGCCGAGGTGGCCGCCGAGGGAGCCCGACTCACCATCGGTCCACATCGCCGACGTTTCGACGGCAGCATGGCGCCGCTCGACGACCCGGACGCCGCATTCGCGGGGGCGACGGTCGACTGGATCGAGCGCGACGATCCCGCCAGCGCCGACGCCGAGGTCTCGCGTGCCGTCGAAGCCCTCGGTCTTCCGAGCTACGCCTGCGACCCAGACCCCGTGCGCGCCACGGTGCACGAAGACGCCGATGGAGTGGCGCGGGTGGTCTTCGTGCTCAACCCTAGTGAGACCGACGTGATGGCGCGGGTCTCACTCGGTATCGAGGCCGACTTCGAAGACCCCATCGAGCCCTTCCGCACACGAAGCGCGCGTGGCGTGCTCGAGCTTCGGGTCAAGCCGTGCACGGTGCGAATGCTGATCCGACGTTGAGACACCATTGCGTCTGAACGCAGAGGCGCCTAGCACCTGAAGTACGCGCGGGGCGCCACCCTCCGGTGGCTGAGACGTACCCGTAGAACCTGATCCGGTTCGTACCGGCGGAGGGAACGCGTGGCGCGCCTGGCGTCGCATCGTGCATCCACCGCCATCGAGGCCACACGATGAACGACGACTTGCTGCAGCCCCCTCTCCATGGTGCCCACCATCCCTCTACCCGGCGAGAAGGGACCGGCCCCGGCTCCTTCGCCCTCGCCGCCGACGTAGGGGGGCCGATGACCTTCTCGTCGCCCGACACGCCCGGCATGCCCGCGCCCTCCGAGAAGACCGCGTGGGACTTCATGCCCTCCGACTGGACCCAGGTCGACGGCCGCTGGGTACCGCCCGAGGGCTTCGTACCCGTGACCCAGCTGGAGCACGCTCGACTGGGCACCGTCACCACGGAGATGAAGCGGGTGGCCGAGCGAGAGCCCCACCTCTCCGCGGAGCAGATCCGAGACGAGGTGGCGGCGGGGCGAATGATCATTCCCGCCAACCGCGTTCACCTCGGCCACGCGCTCGACCCCATGGCGATCGGCCGCGCGAGCCGAACCAAGGTCAACGCCAACATGGGCGCCTCCCCCGTCAGCTCGACCACCGACGATGAGCTGGAGAAGCTGCGTTGGGCCGAGCGGTGGGGTGCCGACACCGTGATGGACCTATCCACCGGGGGTGACCTCTCCGCCACGCGCGGCGCCATCATCGAAGCGAGCACGGTCCCGATCGGCACCGTGCCCATCTACGCGATGATCGTCGACCGCAAGCTCGAAGAGCTCGACGAGGCCGCCATCCTCACCGAGCTCGAGCACCAGGCGCAGCAAGGTGTCGACTACTTCACCATCCACGCTGGGGTGTTGCGCTCGCACCTTCCCCTGGTGCGGGAGCGACTGATCGGCATCGTCTCGCGTGGGGGCTCGCTGCTCGCCAAGTGGTGCCTGCACCACGGCGCCGAGAACCCGATGTACACGGCGTTCGAGAAGATCTGCGCCATCATGCGGCGCTACGACGTCTCGTTCTCGCTCGGCGATGGTCTCCGCCCCGGCGGCTTGGCCGACGCTTCAGACGCGGCTCAACTCGCCGAGCTACGCACGCTCGGCGAGCTGACCGAGCAGGCATGGCGCCAAGGGGTCCAGGTGATGATCGAAGGCCCAGGCCACGTCTCCTTCGACCAGATCGAATGGAACATGAAGCTGCAGCGACGGCTCTGCCACGGGGCACCTTTCTACGTGCTCGGTCCCATCGTGACCGACGTCTTCCCCGGTTACGATCACATCACGAGTTGCATCGGCGCGACCTCGGCCGCGTACCACGGCGCGAGCATGCTCTGCTACGTGACGCCCAAAGAGCACGTCGGGCTTCCCAAGCGCGACGACGTCAAGCAGGGGTGTGTGGCCTATCGCATCTCGGCCCACGCCGCGGATGTCGCCCTCGGGATCCCGGGCACGCGAGACTGGGACGACGACCTCACGAAGGCGCGTGCGGCGCTCAACTGGGAGCGCCACTTCGACCTCGCCTTCGATGGCGAGTTCGCACGCGCCCTGCACGACGAGGACCTCGATGTCGACACCGACTTCTGCGCCATGTGCGGCCACGACTGGTGCTCGGTCCGCATCAGCAAGGAGATCGCCGAGTTCGCGTCGGGCAAGGCCGAGGGCTTCGAGCGCGATGGTGTTCAGCCGTCCCCCGCCCTCACCGAAACGCAACGGACCGTGCTGGAGCAACGCGGGGTGCTGTCGGTCGATGCGCTGCACCGCCTCGCGACCAAGACGCGAAGCGCGATGAGCGGTGGCGCCGCGTCGCCCGCATGCCACAGCGCCAAGGCCGACGACGCGACGGCGCAGCGGGTGCAAGCCGAGCGCCTCGTCCCCGCCGAGCAGCTCACGAAGTCGCGGGCCCAGAGCCCCGCCGAGTGAGTCTCAACCCAGCCGGAGACAAGCCGACTTTCGTCGCTTGTCGCCGGTCTCGTAGCCAGTCTCGCGCTCGAGGGTGAACCCCTCGGCGCGCGGGACCTCGGCGTCTGCCTGCAAGAAGAGCAGCACCCTCCCCCCGGGCTTCAGCAGCCGGCGCGCATGCTCGATCACGACCGGCGGTTTGGCGAGCGCACGCGCGAGCACGCCGTCGTAGCTGTGGTCGGGGAGGCGCGCGAGCGAGTGACCGAGCACCCGCATGGGGGCCGTCCGGGGCGCCTCACGCTCGATGTCGGCCACCACCGCCTCCAAGAAGTCGATGCGCTTGCGTCGATTCTCGACGAGGTCGATGGCCACCTCGGGAAACATCGCCGCGAAGACGATACCGGGAAAGCCCGCCCCGCTGCCGAGGTCGACCCAACGGCCCGCAGGCGCGAGCTCGGCCATGGCCATGCGGCAGTCTTCGTAGTGAGGCTCGAGGGGTCCCGGGCCCACGAGGTTGGTCTCCTCACGCGCGGTGGTGAGATGGCGTCGATGGATCTCGAGCAGGGGTTCCACGCGCATGGTGTGGCCGAAGGCCCTCGAGGCGTCCAGGCTCTTAGCGACGCGCGACGGGGGACGATGTCGTCGGTGACGCGGCGACCTGGTCCGGGCCGGCGGGGTCGAGATGGCGATGAAGCTCCAGTGCGCGCGCATCGACCGCGCGCAGCAGCCCGGCGGGCCAGAGACCGAAGACCACCACCACCGCGCCGAAGACCAGGCTGGGCAGTGACGGCCGGGCATCGTCGTGGCGTCGCCTGCCGGCACCGACGAGGGCCAGGGTCCAGCCGATGGCGAGCAGTGCTCCCGCATGCGGATGACGTGCTCCGAGCGCGGTGATGCCGAGGGCCGGTCCCCAGAAGAGCACGCTCCCCGGTGCCCCGACGGCCGCGAGACGACTCCAACGAGACGGCGATGCGACGCGCCAAGCTCCCGCCAGCGCGGCGCCGAAGGCCGCCACCACGGCCGCCTCCATGCCTTCCGGGGTGACGGACGCCAGACTCCCGAGGATGACCCCGCCGGTGGTGAGGCTGGATCCGGCCGCGACCCGTTCGGGGTCGTGCAACAGAAGCAGCCCGCCCACGAGCGCCATGACCGCACCGAGCCACGCCAGGTTGGGCGCAGCCCACAAGGTGACGGGCGGCGCCACCGCCCAGAGTCGGAACCAACCCACGCTGCCCGCGAGCGCGAGGGCGACCACTGCGTAGCCGGCCCCGAGGCGGTGCTCCCGCTCCGCGGCCGAGCTCGCGGCATGAGCGCCGAGCAGCGGGATGCCGAAGCCGAAGCCGACGAACGTAGTGACCCAGGCGCGCTTCAGGGCCTCGGCCGAAGCGACGTCGAGCCACGCCACGTCGGACCATTCGGGGTAATTCGCCACGTGCGCGATGGCCGCACCATCAGCGCCGAATCCCCCCGGCGCCAGGGCACGAAAAGCGCCCAGACCGTGCGCCGTGAGCGCGCCGGCGACGACCCCGACGAGGGCCATGGTGGCCGCAGCCCGCGCCTGCCCGAGGCTGGCCATGAGCCCTGATGCGGCCCCCCAGGCGAGCAACCAGAAGAAGAGCTGGACCGTAACGTCGAGCGAGAGGGCCATGCCCACCACCGCCGCTCCCAGCAGATGCACGGCCACCCCGGCCGCGCGGCGCTCGACGAGCTCTGCCCGCGTCGCCGCGGCGAGCGGCAGCGCGGCTCCGGCCAAAACCAGGGGGAGCGAGAGTCCATCGAGGGCGACGTACCAGCTCGTGCCGCCGAAGAGCGCTCGGCGGTAGACCCATTGGAAGCCGAAGTTGCCCTCGGCACTGGTCACGCCGGGGATGAAGCCCGCCGCGACGACCACCAGCGCCGCGAGGGCCAGCGCTTGAACCACCGCGGCTTCCCGTCGCCGGCCGAGACCAGCCAGCGCCGCGGCGATGAGCCCGAGCACGACGGCGCCGCCTGGGAGGTGGTGTTGGTGACCTCGGGCTGCATGAACCGCGATGCCTTGGGTGGGGGCGTCTTTCACCTCGACCCCGAGGTGGCCCTCGAGCTGGCGTGCTCGCGAGCGGCTGGAAAGCCAGAGCACCCGAACCGCGAGCGACTGGCCAGGAGCGATCGTGAAGGGTCCAGGCCCGGGATCGATGCCGACGCCACGCGGCAGCCGCGGCGCGTCCCGGCTGGTGAGCGGGGCGATCTCCTCGACCACGAGAGGAGCATCGCCATCGTTGTGCAGCTGAAGTTCTCCCTCGAAGCGGCCGTCGGCCCCTTCGGCGAGCACGACCTGAGTCGGGGCAACACGCAGCTGCGCCCCGGCGAAGCTCGCCGTGAGCCAGACCAGGAGCAGGGCCATGAAGCTCAGCAGATGACGCATCATCGAGCCACCCATCCCAAGAGGACCGCCGCGACCAAGACCGCCGTCGCGATCGCGCCCCGCGCCCCGAGCTTCTTCCCGCCCATCGATAGCGGAGTCGCCACGACGGCGAGGAGCCGGCCGACGAGACCGTCCACCACCGCGACCCACGCGGCGAGGATCTCTCCCAACAGGGTGAGCGGTTGCGGGTCTTCGACGGCCCAAGCCGGAGCATCAGCGTCGCCCGGTACCGAACGCCAGAGGCCAAGGACGCCGGCCACGAGCACGAGCACCGCGATGACGGGCGTGCCCTCCCCGGCTCGGTCCATCGCGCCCCGCCACAGGCCACCCATGCCGCCACCGACGACGGCCGTGGAGCCAGTCGCCACGAGCCCCGCCACCAACCAGAGCAGCGCGCCACCGCCCACCATGGCGAGATACCCACCGCGGTGCTTCGACGCCTTGCCCACGCGGCGCGCGGTGGAGCTCGGCTTTCCGGTCACGACGAGCCGAACCATGCGTCCGGTCGCGAGCGCGACGCCGAGCTGCGCCGCCAAGAGCATTCCCCATGCGAGCCAGCGCGGTGGCGCCCCCGTGGCCGGCAAGCCCGCGAGGCCCGCCGCGCGACCGAAGAAGCCCCCGAACGGGACCACCCCGGCCACCGCGAGCGTGGCGCCGATCAGCGCGTAAAGCCCCAGGCGCGGAAGCTTGGATCTGAGCCCCAACCGCTCCCGCCAGGGGCCGCTGCGCTTCTCGTCGAGCGAGAGGGGTCCCATCACGGCGACCCAGAGCGAGGCATGGGCGAGCGCCGCGGCCACCGCCAGCTCGACCGAAGCGAGTCCGACCGCGGCGATGATCGCGCCCCCATGGGCGAGCGCGAGCCACGACAGGACCCCTTCCCCATCACGAGGGTGCCAGGCGGCGTAGGCCCCGACGAGCGCGACGATGCCCCCGAGCACGGCCGCCCCCATGGGAAGCGCCACGCCGAGGTTCGCTGCGCGCGCGAGGAGGTGACCGGCGAGCACGAGCGGAATGGCTTGGGCGGCCCCGGCCAAGGCCGGGCGTGCCCGACGGGTGCTCGCGTCGGTGGCACCGCGGGGACGCACCATGGTCGCCGATGCCGCCATGCCGAGTGCAGCGAGGACGAGGAGCCAGCCGATCTCGTCGGGCCGACGCGTGGCGTCCGTGAGCGATGCCGGCAACCCGAGCTTGGGCGCAATGGTGCGCTGGTGGACCATGTCGACGAAACCCAGCCCGGCCCCGAGCGCGACGACGCGTGCCGACGCGCCAGCGTCCAGCTGTAGTTCGAGCTCGGCCGCTTCGTCACCACGGCCCCCCACGACCCCGCCTGCACCAGGCACGATGGCCATGCGCTGGCGCCCGGCGGCGATGCGTTTGGCCACGAAGGGGGATGTCGTCACACAGGCGGCGGTGAGCTGAGGCCCGTCCGGTGCCGTCCAGCTCGGCTGTTCTTCGCAGCGAGGTAGCGTCCCTTGGTTGGCCTTCAGGTCCGCCAGCTCGGCGATCCCGAGATAAACCTCGGCGCCCGGGTGCGTGGTCATGGTCAACTGCGCAAGCGCCCCCATCGCCGGCGCCATCTGAGGTGCGGGCTGGCGCGAAGGTGGGGTCTGCCGCGGCTTGGTCTGCAGGGCCGGTGGTCGTGGCAATCGGTCCGGCATGCCCGTGCCGGGCGCGCGCTGGGCCAGCCGCACGTCGTTCGGAAGCGATGCCTGAGCGCTCGGCTCGATGACGACCTGGAACCGCTCGCGGTAGTCCGGCTCGAAACCATCGTCGAGCCAACGGCCCCCGCCGCTCCAGAAGATGAGCGCGACCGCGACGAGGAACGAGGCCTCCCCGAGCCTGCCCGCGATGACCCCAGCGCGTGGTGCATCGGCCATGCTGACGGGCGCGAGGTCATCCCCGAGTGCGCGCGCGGCGAGCCCGACCCCGAACCAACCCAGCGCCATGGCCAGCCAGTTGCCCGCCACGGCCGCGTAGACCGCGGCCCCCGTGAGCAGGCCAAGCCGCGCGAGGGCCAGCACGGCGCCTCGCTCCGGCGCCTTCTCCAGGGCCTCGGCGCCCATCGAGAGCGACCCCGCCCACAGCAGCAGCAACACGAGCGCCGTGCCCGCCGCGAGCGGGTCGAGCAGCACGTCGAGCGAGACGTCGAGCGAGCCGATACGGAGCGCGAAGAGGCCCGGCCACCACGACCAGGTGTGCGCGGCGACCCCCACCACCCCCCACACGCCGAGGACGAGGCCCATGAGGCCGCCTCCGTGCGCGATGAGGCGGGCGCGGGACCGAAGCCCTTCGACCTGGGCCACGACCATGAGCGCGAGGGCCACCACGAAGGGCCAGGCGACGAAGAGCCACCATGGCCCCTGCCGAAGCGCCACGGCGTCGAGTTGGGCTTGGATCTCGGACACGAGGTCTCAACGGTCTAATCGCGCTCGTGCCCGCTCGCCAGCCGTTGTTGGAGGCAGAGATGACGCTGCACGGCGCCCGGTGCATGCTGGACGCACCATGCACGTGATGTTCGAGGTTCACTTGGCGCCCGGAGCTACCGGCGAGGGCATGTTCACGCAGGAAACGCTGGACGACACCATGGCCCAGATGATGACGCCCGAGCAGGCCAAGGCGGTCGGCTTCGACGGGCTCCCGGAGCCCCCGGAGGGTGTGAGCTCGGTCTTCGTGGTCGTCGCCAAGCGGGACGAGCGCCGCATCTACAACGTGCTCGAGCAGAGCCCGCAGGCGGCTCAGTTCCGGGCCCACGAGGTCACCATCGACCTCTGAAGCTCACGTCGGGGCGACGTCTTCGACGGCCTCCTGACCGACGAAAGCCGCCTTGCGGAGCTGCTTCCAGAGAGGTTCGATCCCGTCTCCGGTCACGGCCGAGACGCCGAGCCTACGTGCGCCCTTGGGGAGGGAAAACTTGGCGAGGGTGGCCTTGCGCTTGCTCTTGGGCACCTTGTCGATTTTGGTCGCGACCACGATGACCCGGCACGGGCCGACGCGTTTGACGTCGCGCTGACGGACGAAATCGATGAGCTCCTGCTCTTCGCTCTCCACCCCACGTCGTACGTCGACGAGCACGACCACCGCCCGGAGCCAGTCCCGCTCGAGCAGATAGTGCTCGATGAGCCGCCCCCATGCCGCGCGCTCGGTCTTGCTGCGCTTCGCGTAGCCGTAGCCGGGAAGGTCGACGAGCCGGAAGACCGCCTCGTCGCGAGCTGTGGCCCGGAAGAAGTTGATCTGACGCGTGCAGCCTGGGGTGGAGCTGGTCCGCACGAGGTTGCGGCGCTGCATCAGCGCATTGAGCAGACTCGACTTGCCCACGTTGGACCGCCCGGCGAAGGCGATCTCTACCCCTAGCGCAGCGGGCAGGCTGTCGCTCACGGCCGCGCCGGCTTCGAACTCGGCTTGCACGATGTCCCAGGGAGCAGCGCTCACGACTCGTGCACCTCCACCTCCGGCCTCGCCGAAAGGTCCCGGAGGTAAGTGAAGCTGTAGATCCCCGTGTCGTGCCCATCGGCCCAGATGAGGTTGAGCGCGTAGTGACCGACCGGCTTCAAGTCACGGAGCTCGGCGTTTCCCCCCTCGATGAACTCGATGGTGCCCCCGTGACCTTGGCAAGTGGCGCAGGGACAGAAGCCCCGGAGGATCTCGTTGGGGTAAACGCAACGCTTCCCGTCGGCCCACGTGATCTCGGTCGTCTTCGATCCGTGGGGCGCGGCGATGTGCGTCGCCGTCGTATCGGCGCTCATGACCGGTGTACCTAACCCAAGGGCCGGTTCAGGGCCACAGGTAGCGCTACTTGTTCTCGTCCCCGATGGGCTTGCCGTCGGGTCCGATGCCAGCCTGTCGCCATCGCTCCTCTTCGGTCAGCCCCTTCTCGGCGGGCTTGCGGGTCTTGTCGCGCACGATGAGGAGGGTCTTCCCCCCCTTGCGCGCGACGGTGATCTTCACCGTCTTGGAGGTGTCGCCGCGCGGGACCGCGTCGACGAAGACCGTCTGCGATGGCCCCGTCTCGACCTTCTCGGTGTCGACCCGAGCGCGCACGTAGTTGGCGACCGGTTCGAGACCCATGCCCGACTCCACCGTCCAGACCTTCGCCATGCGCGCGACGACCTTCACGTCGCGGGGGAGCGGAAAGCCGAAGGCGACCTCTGCCCCTTCCGCCATCTCGCCGGGCAGGGTGCTGTCGACGGGCGTTGGGCGCAGCGCCATGGGGAGAAGCACCTTGGGCTCCTCCTCTTTCCCACAGCCTGCTGCCGCGAGCGCGAGCAGCAGGCTGGTGAGCTTGACGGTCAGTCGGGTCACTCCACGACGCTAGCCCAGGAATCGATGTACGTCGTGGTCCGCGGCGTGGGCAGCGCCACCTGGCCCACGTTGGTCACGGAGCCCGCATCCTTGGTGCCCGTCGACCCCGTCTGGAAGCGAAGTTTGTAGGTCGGCGGGATCGAGGTGGTGACCTGCCGGTGCTGACCGACGAAGTCGTCGGTGGTGCTGTTGGTCTCGATGCACGGCGGCTCGGCGGTCACCGCGACACCGAAGGGCGTCACGTTGGTCCCGAGGTCCTCGTAGTACTTGAAGGTCGACGGCGTATCGGGGAAGCGGGGCATCGGCCTGGGGCCGGTCGTCGCGGTGTCGGGCACGCGGTAGTCCACGCCCCAGACGCGCCCGCTGCCGACGTCGCACGACTCCGTGGGTGGGGGCGGGGTGAAGGTCGAGAAGTAGGCCGCACCGTCGAAGAGGGTGATCGGTCCGGTGACCTTTTCCCCCGGCTGGAAGTCGCCGTTGGTGTCCGACAAGACCCAGTTCACGTCGATGGTGAAGTCGCGTCCGCCGGCCGGGATCGGCAGCTCGGTGAGCGAGTAGACGCGTCCCTTGACCGCCGTCGAGTCGAAGCTCTCCTGGTCTCCGGTCGAGAAGAGAATGACGGCGTTGCCCTGCTCGTCGACGGAGAGGGTCGGCGTGGTGGCGATGGGCTGTCCATCCTTCGCACCGTCGGTGGTGTTCAGGTAGGCATCGAAGGCGATGTCGACCTGCCACTGCGTCGGGTCGGGACTCGACAGGTCGACACGCCACAGGGTGCCATCCGCATCACCGATGTAGGCGCGGTTCGACACCTGACCGGTGTTGAAGGGATAAGGAACCGGGGTGCCTACGATGGGGGCGTCGAAGGGCACCACCGTCGCGAGGCTGTTGATCGATGCCGGACCATCGCTGAGGGCGCCGCGGAAGGTGCGGAGGATCTCCCCCGTGTCGAGACGCACGATGGTGAGCGAGCGTGGCGGCCCGTTCGTCCAGCAGTTGACCGACGGGCGGGGCGGGTAGCTGCTGTCGATGTGCACGAAGTTCGTATCCTGCCGTGGCACGTCGGCGCAGGTGTTGGAGACGATGGTGCCGGAACCACCGGGCAGAATCGCGACCGCGACCTCCTTCACGTCGGTGCCATCCTGAAGGACGAGGGACGTAATGGTCGGGTTGCCTGAGATGTCGCCGAAGAGTCGGGCCCCGGTGTCGTCGGTGGCGAGCTGCCACAAGAACTCGGGGTTTTCCGGGTCGGTGACGTCGAGGGCGTAGTAGAAGCCGCCGCCGAGGTAGCCGCCCGCCACCAATACGGTGTGGTAGTCGGCGCCCCCCGCCGTACCTGCCGCCGCCGCCTGCCCGACGGTGCGCTCGAAGGGGATGTCGCGCACGAAGGGGCGGCCGTCGAGCAAGATCTGCTGGCTGCCGGGGTACTGGCTGAGAATTCGCGGCATCACCGCGGGCGGGATGAAAGACCAGAGCTCGTTGTTGGCCAGGTTGTCGACGGGATTGGGATCTGCGGTGTCGTTGCGCGCGACCTTGAAGGCGTGGAGCAACCCGTCGACCGTGGCCGTGTAGAGCATGAGTGGCCGCGTCGCGTTGTTGGCGGCGAAGAAATCGTAGGCTTCGTCGCGCACGAAGGCGCGGGGGGCGTCGACGACCACCGGCGTGGAGTGGTAGATGGCGCCGAGCATCGTCTTCCGCACCGGTCGACCACCGCCATTGTCGCCACCGAGCAGCCAGTACATCACCTTGTTGGCGCAATCGACGTTGGTCGTCGCGTTGAGGTCCTGGTTGCTGCACTCGGTGGGCATGGTGCCCATGTTCATGGCCTCGGGCTTCGACCCCGCAAAGCCGGCGGTAGCGGCATCATCACCGGTCTCGACGGTCCCGCTGTACGTGCCGAGACCGTCCGAGATCGACGTATCCATGCGAATGGTCCAGTCGGAGTGGATGTCGGAACCGTCGTAATCACCGTAAACCGTGTAGAAGGTCCGTGAGTTGCTCATCGGAGCCGACTGAAGGTTGTCGGCGAAGTCGTCGCCCCGGGCGGCATCGACGTCCTGAAGCACGGGCTGAAGACCCGCTGGAGCCACGACTTCGCACCTCCAGCGCTTGCGCTCGATCTCACCCTGCCAGAGCTCACCCGGTTCGGGCGTGAAGGAGGTGTTGAACTCGTAGGCGACGGCCTCGGCATTGCTCGACCCTGCGAGCGTGGCCGTGGCACTCGCGAAGACGGGAAGCGTGCGGCTGGTCGTCTCGTCCGCGATCGAGTCGAGCACGTTGCTGATCGACGACCGCAGCGAGACCGTGTCGTCGGCGAAGAAGGCACGCTCGCCGGTTCCACCCGCGAAGGCGATCTTCTGAAGCTCGCAGCACGTCGCCTCGGTGGGCGTCGACGGTGCATCACAGAGTCCCCCGGGGCTGATGTCCGTCGGGATGTTCATCGTGTTGCAGTTCGCACTGTCGGCGATGCCGAAGCCGACCACGAAGGTCTTGACCGACGGGGTCATGAGCGCGAGCTGTTGAACGATCTCCTCGGGGTTGTCGTAGGGACAGTCACCATTGATGGTCGACCCCAGCATCTCACAGTACGGCCGAAGCTCGAGGTTGGGCTCGCCGTCGGTGAGCACGATGATGTAGGACTCACGACATCCGTCCTGGAAGTAGTCGTCCTGGTAGGGCGCGAAGGGCTCGCCGGTATTGAGATCGGTATCGGTATCGGCCGTGAAGAAGTGCTGGGCGTCGGAGAGCATGCCCGCCAGGGGCGTTGCGCCGTAGGGCCGCGTCGCGAGGAGCACCTGCTGAATGTGCTCGTTGGTGAGGCGAATGTCGTCGATGGTCGCGTTGGGGCTGCCGAACGGCACCATGCGGCCTTCCCAGGGCGGAGCCGCGGCATTGCGCGCACCGACCTCGTGCATCTGGTCGGAGCAGTCGGGCGGATGTCCATCCGCAGCATTGGCTGAGCCCGTGCGCCAGTTCTGGTGGTAGCTCCACATGCCCTCGATACCGGTGGTCGCGTTCCACGCGCTCCCCCCGGTCAGCCCGGTGCCTTCATCGGTGTGCGGGTCGAAGGTGAACAAGCCGAACCGTACGCGGTCGCGGTAGGTGTCGAGCAGGCCGTCGATGCTCTGGCGGAAAGTGCCCGCCGGGCAGGTCGTGGCGACGTTGTTCCACGGCCGGTATTCGATGTAGTCGGGCTCCCAGCTGAAGACGTTGGCGATGTCGTAGGCCCCCGGCATCGGCATGCAACCATTGGACAGGTAGCGGTGGTGGTACGGGAGGATGTAGCTGGCGTCGTATGGGTCGTTTCCGCCCAGTCCGAACTGGTTGCGGTACTCGGCGCTCGAGCGGTCGTAACGGTAGCAACCCACCCCATCGAAGGTGCCGGTCAACACCGTGAGGAGCGTGCCCCAGCGGTTCATCTCCGCCATGGCGTTGCCGCCGAGGTTGCCGGCTGGCTGGGTGGCGTCGCAGTAGTCAGACGGAACGTCCGTACCGTCGGTCAGGTACTCCATCGACCCCGACGTATCGACGAGCAGCAGCACGTTCGGCAGCGGCCGGTTGACGTCGACCTGGGCCGTCGCGTCGCTGGTGATGGCCAGCGATGAAAGCGCGACCGAAGCCGCCGTGATGGCGGGAACGGATACGAAGCGGAGGTTGAGGCGATGGGACATGACGAGGCCTGTCGTGGGGACGGGGTCAGAAGGAGCGAGACGTCATTTGGGCGCGGAGATCGGCCCCATGACGACGTGAGCACGGGACAGCTCGACGCTGGCAGCGCCAGCGGAGGTCTGGTCCCAGGTACCCGGGGTGGGTTGTGCGGGGCGAACGAGGCCCGTCGCGCTCACGGTGACGAGCTTGTAGGTGTAGCCAACCCGCGCCTCGGTGCCGCCCGCCATCTCTTGGCCGGCGACGGGACGGAGGGTCCGGGGGTGGCTCACCTCGACCGCCATGTCGGCTTCGAGCGCACGCACCCCGGGGGTGACGGGCGTCCGGCCCACCTGGTCGATGAACGTGTTGACCGCGGTGTTGGCGAAGTCGGGCTCGGCCATCATGACGCACGCGGGGTTTTGGATGTTCGTGTATCCGACACAGGTCGCATCGCCGGCCCCCGGCCCCTTGAGGAGCTCTTGGTAGAAGCCTTGAGGGTTCTGCGCGATGACGGCGACGGTGGAGGCGATGGCGTAGTTGGTGATGGCGTGGGTCTGCCCGAGCTGACGGTTGTAGCCGCTGGCCGCCACCGCGGTGGACGACGACCGAAGCGCGAAGAGCCCCAGCGCAGACAGCAGGGTGATGATGAGCACCACCACGAAGACGGCGGCCCCCCGCTCGCCGCGGCGACGCAGAGCGCGGCTCTCGAGTTGAGCGCGGATCTCGAGTTGAGCGCGGATCTCGGCGCGAGGGGTCATGGCTGCTCCCGTGGATGGTTCATGAGCGCGACCTCCGTGATGAGGGTTCGCAAGCGGGCAAAGCCGCGCGCGGGGTTCGTCGCGCTGACGGGGCCGAGGCTGTACCGAAGCCTGCCGCCGTCATCGCCGATGAGGCCGATGTCCGCATCGCGGTCCTGGCGCGCCGCGCGCGTGCTGAGCCGCACCTGGACCGCGCGGATGTTTTCGGGGAAGCCACCCGCGTTGACGGCCGCCGCCGTGGTGTAGACGTCGGCGTGCCCGAGGGGCAGGCGCTGGAGCACGGGCACCGCCACCGGAGGCGTCTGGGGCACCTCTCGGGTGATACCGAACTCGAGATCGACACCGTACTCGGCGACCAGCTCGAGGGTCCCGGGGATCTCCGCGTTCTGGGCATCGAGCTCGACACGGACGAGATCGGTCCGCGTCGCCTCGGCGAGGCTGCGGTGATAGGCGGTGACGTTGTGCAACGCTGGCGAGTAGAGCGGCGCGTAGCCGGGGTAGGCCACGGTATCGATCTGCCGCAGGTCGTAGAGCACACGGCTGACGGGATTGACGACGGCGCCCGTGCACAGGCCGATGCAACCGCAGTCCCCAGGCACGCGAACTTGCGGTAGCGCGACCGCCGCGGACAGCACCACGGAGACCTTGTTGCCCCCCGGGTTGGGCACCGCCCCCGTCGCGTCCGAGGCTTGGATGATGCCGAACATCACCTTGCCTTCGTCCTTCTCGATGATGCGGAGCAGTCGGCCCGGGCGGAAGACCTCCTCGAGCGTGTCCTCCTGGTCGCCTTGAGCGGCGAGCAGCGACCGAATCATCGGCGCGTCGTTCTGGAGGACGACCGTGATGGTGCCGCCTCCGTCGACGATGTGGCTCACCGAGAAGACCTCGGTGGTGGAGAAGGCCCCCGTGATGATCACCGAGTCCGGGTCGAGATTGTTGACGGTCGAGAGGGTGTGCGCCGGAGCGTGGTTGATGAGGGAGCCATCGTTGATGATGCGGATCCCGGCGAGCTCTTGCATGCCGACCGGCCACGTCGCCGTGTCGCCGCAGAGCCAGTCATCCGTCTGCACGTTGGGGGTCGCGGCATAGGCCGAGCGCTTGAGATCGCTCGAAAGCCGCGTCATCGCGATCACGTTCGCGAACTGCGCGGTGGTGATCGAAGCCTCCTTGGAGAAGAACCGCGACGCGTTGCGCGCCAACAGGAAGGCGGCCGAGGAGATGAGCAACCCCGCCGTGAGCGAGATCATCAGCTCGATGAGTGTGAAGCCCCGGGTGAGACCCCGACTGTGGGTCATCGTCTTCAACCGCCGCCCTCCTTGCGCACGATGCCGGTGACGAGGTGCACGAAGTGGTATCGGAGGTCCGCTTGAGCGCCGTCGAGGAGCGCGACGTAGCCCGCGTCGTCGTCGCACAGGGGAGCGCCGTTGAAGGTGCCGCCGCCGCCACGACGCAACCAGAAGACCCGCACCTCGGCCCGGATGAGGTTGGGCATCACCTGAACCATCTTGATGTGGGTGCAAAAGCCCTCTTCCGAAACGGTGTCGGTATCGAGGCCGCGCACGTCGTGGGCCGCCTCCATCGTAAAGGTGCCGTACCCCGTCGGAACCGATGCCGGTCGCAACCACACGTTCTCCAAGCCGGCGATGGTCGGCACGGGCTCGAGCCCCACGACGTTGAGCCAACGCGTGGCCAGGATGGAGTCGTTGCCGTTCGCGTCCATCGTCCAGCCCATGCCGTCGACCTGAAGCCGCTCCACCCAAGCCTGAGCGATGGCGTTGGCCGTCGCGAGGTTGCGGGCCTGGGTGTTGCCCACCAGGGTGGCCTTCTGCATGGCGATGACGCCAGTGGCTCCGACCGCGAGCACCGACAGCGCCATGAGCACCTCGATGACGGTGTAGGCCGCCTGTCGTTTCGCGCGCGCCAAGCGTCGGCGCAGTGTGTTCTGTCGGTGCGTCACAGGCGCTGCTCCACGCGGGTGGTGCCGTTGGGGGTGACGACGATGAAGCGGCTCATCGAATCGTAGTTGTTCCTCATCTCGACCCGAGGCACGAACGTGAGGGGCAGCCACGGGGCACCGGCGGCGAATCGGTAGAAGGTCCGTCCCCGCGGGGTGAAACAGACTTCCATGTAGGGGGCGAGGGTCGCCCCGTCGCTGTACATCTGCGCCTCAGCGGGCTGGTAGCGCGAGCGGCGCTCATCGAAGCCTTTCACGAAGCGCATCGTCCCCACGTTGTTGAAGCTGGAGCAGTTCGTGGCGGGCATGAACTGCTGCAGGGGCGACGCCGCCCCCACGACGCCCTCGTAGAGGCCGAAGTGACCCGGGTCGGCCGCGGTGGGGAGTCCCGCGCCCGCGTCCCACCGCACCATCATCGCCGAGCCGCGACCCATCGCTCGAGACCGGCCGAGGCGGTAGAGGTCGGCGACGTTGCGCGCCGCGTCCTGCACGCGCCGGTCGCGGAGGTAGCTCACCATGCTCGGCGCCGCCGCAGCCGCGAGGATGCCGATGAGGGCGATCACGGTAAGCAGCTCCGTGATGGTGAAGCCCCGCTGCCCTCTGCGGCCCGAGGTTGTCCGTCGTCGCTGAAGCACCAAGCGCACGAGGAATTCAATCTGCAAGAGTCGTGCCTCAAGACCAGAGGCGCCTGCACGGCGTGGGAGGCCTCTCTTGGCCCCCCGGGGCCACGCAGCCCTGTACCGATTGCGGAAACTATGAAAAAAGTGCATCCCCAACCTGAGGCACTTACGTATGACATCTCGCACACATGGCTACCTCGCCGCCGTCGCGCTCCTCGCCGTCACCGCCTGCAAGGAAGACGCTCCTCCGCCGCGGCGCGAGCCTCCGCCGCCGGCTCCCAAAGCGGCCACCTGCGGAGGCGAGGCGAAGGTCAACGACCCGAAAGCCGTCGCCTACTTCCCCGGCAAGGCGGGGAACTTCTGCCTCGACCCCAACGGCAGCGACAAGGCCTACGGGGCAGATGCGGGCACGTCGATCGACGAGATCTGCAACCTCTTCGACGGGGAGTGCGAGATCTACAAACGGCACGACGTCGATCGGGTCGTCGAAGCCCGCTACGTCGACGGCAGCGGTAGCGGTGCCACCATCGACGTGTACCTCTCGCGCTACGAGAGCACGGAGAAGGCCTACGCCATGTTCACCAAGCGCGTGGTGGGGGACGGCGACCCGGCACACCCCGACACGCCACGCCCCATCGAGGGTGGCGGCGTGAGCGCCCTGGGGATCGGCAACGCCTACCTGTGGCGAGGCAAGCACCTCGCGGAGATCACGTTCAACGACACCAGCGCCGCGTCGGCCGACGACGTGAAGAAGAAGGCGGACGCCATCCTGCCCGGGTTGGTGAAGGCCTTCGGCGCCAAGCTCCCCGGCGAAGCAGGACTTCCGACGGCGGCCGCGCGCCTCCCGAAAGAGCAGCGTCTGCCGCTCGGGTTGCGCTTCGTCACCGACGAGCTCCTCGGGGTGAAGGGCACCGGCGCCGGCGCGTTCGGCTACTACCGCGACGGCGAGAAGCGCTGGCGCACGGTGGCGATCGTCAAGACCGATGCGGCGACGGCCAAGGACGTGATGAAGAGCTTCGGTGGCCTCGAAGGGGCCGCGAAGGAGAAGGGGATCGGCGAGGAAGCCGTGCGGGTCATCGTCTCCTACAAGGGTCCGGAGGCCGAGTGGCTGCTCGCCCGTCAGGGAGAGACCATCGTCGGCATCGGCGACGAGAGCCGCGTCCTTCGGGACGGCATGAGTCCCGACGAGCATCGCAAGAAGACGCTGTCTCAGGAGGACAAGCGCGAGCGGCTGGGCGCGATGCTGAAGCCCGCCGAGAAAGAATGAGTTGGCTAGAGGGTCCGCCAGAGGATGTGGAATCCGAAGGGGGACTCCACGGGTTCGGAGACGTCACCGACCCGAAGCTTCTTCACGCCCGCAACCATCTTGGCCTCGTAGGCGTTGTCGCGGAAGCGACCCAAGTCGCCGCGCGTCTTGGGCGCGTTTGGCTCGTCGCTGTACTTGTCGACCAGCGCCGTGAAGGCCTTGACCCGCTCGCGCTCGTTCTTGATCGACGTCGTCTTCTTCGCTTCGGCCGCGACCTTCTCTGCTCGCTCGACCGCCTCGGCGCGGGTGCGCTTCACGGCAGGCTTTTGGCCGCGAACGCCCTCGAACTGCACGAGGATGTGGCGCGCGCCGTAGATGGTCTCGTCCGCCGGCCGCTGTGCCACCGTGTTGGCAGGGGTCGGGGCCGCGGTCTGAGAGGGGGCCGGGCCCGCCGGCGCCGGCTGAGCCGGCGCCGCGGACGAGTGGCCCTCGGGTTGCTCTGAACCCTGGGCCTCATCGTGACTGGGCGCGAGGTGCCCCAGCCAGGGGTTGAACAGTCCGAAGAAGCCGAGCATCCCCACCAGGAGGAGGAGCAGCAGGACCAGGTGCGGCGTCCACCAGAAGGGATCCTTCTGACCTAGCGGCTCATCGGCGAAGTCGGCCCCACCGAGCGGGTCTTCGTCTTCGTCTTCTTCTTCGTCCTCGTCGTCGAGGTCTTCGTCTTCGTCGTCTTCGTCGTCGAGGTCATCGTCCTCGTCGTCTTCTTCTTCCTCCTCGTCGAGGTCTCCGTCTTCGTCGAGCTCGGTGTCGAGCTCCTCCTCTTCAGTGTCCTTCTTGGCCATGAATCATTCGTCTCGGAAAGACGCCCACGCATTGGTCACGACGGCACCGGAGCGCCCATCGACCTCAGCTTGCAGAGCCACCCGTCCGTCGTCTAGGGACCAGCCCCGCGTCTCGATGGTGTCGCCGGGCCAGACCGGCTTTCGGAACTGGGCCGCGATCGTCTCGAGCCGACCCGCATCCCCGCCGACGCACGCGGCGATCGCCGCGCGGGCGATGAAACCGAAGGTCGCGAGGCCATGCAGAATGGGCCCCTCTTCGAAGCCCACCTCGGCCGCGACGGCAGGATCGGCATGGAGTGGGTTGAAGTCACCGCTGAGACGGTAGAGCAGCGCTTGCTCCGGACGCGTAGTCTGGCGATGCACCCAGTCGGGGTCGCGGTCTTTGGGGATCTTGGGCGCGTCGTTGACCGGCGGGCGCTCGCCGCCGAAGCCCCCCTCGCCCCGCACGACGATGGTCCAGACGCCGACCTGCACCAGCTCGTCGTCGAGACGGGTTTCGGTGCTGAGCCGGAGCTGGAGGAAGCGCTTGAGGTCGTAGACCTTGTCGAAGTTGGCGACGGTCGTCAGCGCCCCTTCCGGCGGGAGGCTCCGGTGACAGGTCACCGACTGAGCCCCGTGAACCACCTGGTGCATGCGGATCCCGGCTTCCGCCACCAGCTCGAAGACCGGGTCGAAGGCGGGGATGACGCCGAACGTGGGGTAGGTCCGCATGCCCCCTTCCGTTCCCTCGTAGAGGAACGGCAGCTCGTCGCGCGTCGAACCGATACCGAGCGCGTAGAGGGCTTGGTCTCGCCAGGTGTACTCGTGCACGTGGGGCTTGCTCTGTCGGCCCACGCAATCCAGGTCGATCGGCATCTCAGTCTCCGCGGCGGCAGCCCACCGACAGCCAGGCCTACTGTAGGTGTCACGTTCGCGTCAACTGGACCGCATGGGCCCTCTGGGCCACTCAGAGGGAGTACTCGAAGCCGACGAGGAGACCCGTCTCGATCACGTCGATGCGGCCCAAAGGCTCGAGCTCCCCACCGAGCGACGCCCGATCGCCGAACGGGGTGTGCTCGCGGGGACCGGGCAGAATCCAGTTGCTGTAGCGCACGCGGCCACCGACGATCCAACGATCGAGGAACTTGTGGTGGGCCCCGAGCTCGAC
>JAUHZF010000165.1 GCA_030426145.1 Polyangia bacterium | reverse complement strand
GCCGCAAATACCTTTGGCACCCACGGCGCGCTGCTGTTGTCCCCACAACACCGGATCCTGATCCGCGACGTGCTGGCCGATCTTTTGTTTGGCGAGGCAGAGGTGCTGGTCGCGGCCAAAGATCTGGCCGAGGCCGACGGCGATCCCTTCCTGGGCATGGTCGTCGGCGACCGTTTCGCGGTCCTCGCCCGTCTGGGCGCAGGCTCGATGGGCACGGTCTATCGTGCGCGGCAGGAGAAGATGGGGCGCGACGTGGCGCTCAAGATCGTGCGCTCCGAGCGTTTGGTCGACCCCCAGGCCAAGGGGCGCTTCCAGCAGGAGGCCCACGCCACGAGCCTTCTGACCTCGCAGCACACGGTCACGGTTTTCGACTTTGGCGAGATTGAGATCGACGAAGCCGACGACCCCCACATGATCAGCGGTTCGCTCTTTCTCGCGATGGAGCTTCTCGACGGCGTGTCGCTCGGTTCGCGCCTGAAGAAAGAGGGGCCCGTCGAAGCGCGCGAAGCCGTCCGCATCGTGCGCCAGGCCTTGATGTCGCTTGCCGAGGCGCACGACAAGGGCGTCATCCACCGCGACCTCAAGCCCGACAACCTCCTGCTCACCCGCGGCGAGCACGGCGAGCCCATCTGCAAGGTTCTCGACTTCGGCATCGCAAAGCTCCTCACCCACCAGGGGGGGATCGACGCCCTCGAGACACAGGCCGGTACCGTCTTCGGGACCCCGCGCTACATGTCCCCGGAGCAGGCTCAGGGGAAGGCGCTCGATGCGCGAAGCGACGTCTACTCGTTGGGGGTGATCCTCTACCACATGCTCACCGGCCGTCCGCCCTTCACGGATGGCGACGCGGTGGTGGTGATGGCGCATCACATCAAGACCGTTCCCCCTCGGCCGAGTGAGGTGCGGGGCGACATCGCAGTACCCGCGTCTCTCGAGGACTTGCTGATGCGCGTGCTCGACAAGGATCCTGCGCGCCGGCCGCAGTCCGCGCGGGCCTTCGTGTCCGCGCTCGACAGCCTCGGTCCTCTCGACCCGGTTCAGATCAGCGCCGAGATGGCGGCCGTGGTGGGGAACCGTCCGGCCGCCGCGACCTCACGCCGAATGGTGCTCGTGGGCGGATCGATGGTGGCGGCCGGCATCGGGGTGCTCGCGGCGATGCTGGCATCGGGGGGGCAACCCGACGCGATGCTCGTGCAGGGGGGACTCTCGGGGGCCACGATCGAGATCGCCCTCGAGGCGATGGGGGAGCTCGCCTTGCCCCCCCCGGCGCCCGAGGAGCCAGCACCCACGCCCGAGCCAGAAGATGCCGAGGCGCCCCAGCCGAACAAGTCGCCCGTACCCATCAGCCCGCAGACCCAGCCCAAGGCGCCTTCTGCGCCCCGTGGTTACGAGCGTTTCGACCGCTGACGGGGACCCCACCTTTCATTCGTAAAACGTCCTCTGTACGACACCGCACCGAGCGTGTAACGTCCGGACCCACATGGACGCGGCCCAGTTCGAAGCGCTGGTTCAGCGCCTGATCGCGGACCCCCACGACGCTGAGGCCCTCGCACGTGCCCACGACGCAGGGCAAAGCGATCCGCATACTTACGCCTCACTTCTCGAGCGAGTCGGCGCCGGCGCGGGCGATATGCCCACCGCTGCTCACTGGTTCAACGAAGCGGCGACGGTTTGGCTCAGCATCGGGGAACCCGCTCATTACCAACGGTTGGTGCTTGCGGCGGCCGAGCGCGACGCGACGAATGCCAGCGTCGTCGAGCGGGCCGCGCAGATGTACCAGGAGCACCAGGATGCGCCCGGCATGGCCCACCTGTACGAGCGGGTGGTGGCCGAGACGCGCCAGGTCATCGGCGATGAGTCCGACCCCGAAGAGGCGCAGCAGCTGCGAGATCTCTTGTCGAGGACGCACGAGCAGCTGGCCTACATCTACGGCGAGGGGCCGATGCACGACCCCGATGCTGCGGCGCGTCACTGGATGGGGCTGCTCGAGCTCGAGCCTCAGCACGTCTTGGCCATCTACCACGCGCGCGAGCTCTTCAAGGCCCAGGGCCGATGGCACGAGGCCTTGCCACTGTTCGATCGTGAGCTGGCGCTCGTCGACGACCCCGAGCGGCGGCTCGCGCTCCTGCAGGACGAGGCCGAGGTTCGCAAGCAGGCCGGCGATCTGCGCGGCGCGACCGAGGCGCTTCGCAAGGTGTGCGAAGTGCGCCCCGACGACGTCGGCGCCACATACGCTTTCGCCACGTCGATCACAGAGCGCATCGACCAAGGACAGCCCGTCACGGCGGGCGAGCGCACCGATGCCGCGCAGGCGCTCGTCGGGCTCGCCGAGATGTACGACGGTGAACACGCGCTGATGTACAGCATCGCCGCGCTCAAGGCCGAAGCGGGTCACGACCGCGCGATGCAGCTCGCCGACTATCACGGGCAGGCCCTCGGCCGCGATGCCGAGCTCGGTGAAGCCTACGGCGCTTACCTTCTGGCCAATCCTCAGGGCTACATGGCCGAGGGCGTGGTTCAGCAGCTCGCGAAGCTGGGCCTTCCGGTACCAGGCCGCAGCGCGCCTCCGCCTCCGTCGCGGCCGGTCCCATCACGAACGTCCGCGCCGGCACCACAGCCTTCCGGTCCCCCTGCACCTCAACCGTCGGGGGCCGCCGCGGCTCAACCCGGTGCGGCTCCCGAGCCCCCGCCTCCGCCGCCTGCACCTGGCGGGCCGCCGCCGCTGCAGTCGGGTCCTGGTGGACCGCCGCCGCTGCAGTCGGGTCCCGGTGGACCGCCGCCACTGCACGGTGCGCCTGCGGCGGTCGCCAACGAACCGTCGCACGTGCCGAACGAGCCTTCGTACGTGCCCAGCGAACCGTCACACGGCTCGGCGCCAGCTCCGCAGTCGAGCCGTCCGGTACCACTTGGACAACCGGTCTCTGGCCAACCAGCCCCCTCGGGCCCCCCCGCGCCGGGCTACCCCGCTGCTCCGCAGCCCAGTGCGCCCCAGCCCAGTGCGCCCCAGCCCAGTGCGCCCCAGCCCAGCGCTCCCCAGCCCAGCGCTCCCCAGCCCAGCGCTCCCCAGCCCAGCGCTCCCCAGCCCAGCGCTCCCCAGCCCAGCGCTCCCCAGCCCAGCGCGCCCCAGCCCAGCGCGCCCCAGCCCAGCGCGCCGCAGCCCAGCGCGCCTCAGCCGAGCAGTGCGCCTCAACCGAGCAGTGCTCCCCAAGCGGGCTATCCGGCGGCGCCGGCGGCTCAGGTGAGCGCGCCGCAACCTGGCCACCCGTCCGCGCCCGGGGTTCCCGTCCCGCCCGCACCCTCGGCGCCCACGCCGGAGATCCAGCCCGTTCCCGAGGCCGCAGCCGCGCCCGCGGAGCCCGAGCTCGACCCCGACAGCCTCGAAGGTCTTCTCCACACCGCCAGCCAGGCGAGCCGCGAAGGTCGCAAGCCCCAAGCCGCTGATGCCTACCGGCGCGTGCTTGCGATGGACCCCACCCACGACGAGGCGCTCACCTGGGTCGAGGACTTCCTGCGCCAGCGTCGCAAGTTCAGCGATCTCCGCGATGTGCTGATGGCCGCGGCGGGTGAGGGGGTGCCGGTCGAAGACCGTCTGGCCCGCATGCGTGAAGCGGCGGAGATCTGCGAGCAGAAGCTGCGCGATCACGACAACGCCATCGCATGCTACCGCCAGATCCTCAGCATCGAGCCGGACGACGAAGAGACCCGCGGCAACCTCGAGAAGCTTCTCGAGAAGCAGAAGCGCTGGGACGAGTTGGCGCCCGTGCTCGAGGAACGGGCCCACCAGCTCGACGACGTCGACGCGAAGGTGGGCTACCTCGAGCGCCTGGCCGAGGTCCACGAGAAGTGGCGCCGTGATCCGACGGCGGCTGCGGCCAGCTGGCGCGCCATCATGGCGGTCAAGCCGGGCGACGAGGCCGCACTCGACAAGGCGCTCAAGCTCTACGACGAGGCGAAGAACGAGGCGGCCATCGCGGAGACCATCGCGGCTGCCGTGCATGACGTCGCCGACGACGCGCGCAAGGGCGGCTTGCTGGAGCGACTCGGCGAGCTTCGCACCAAGGCGGGCGACCCGGGGGGCGCGGGCGATGCTTACGCGCAGGCGGGCACGCTGCTCGACAAGTCGGAGTGCCTCGACTTGGCCGCCGAGGCCTACGAGAAGGCCCAGCGCTGGGCCGAGCTCGCTGCCATCCAGGCCCAACGAGCGGAGAAGCTCGAGGGAAGCGAGAAGTCTGCGGCCCTCGCGGCGGCGGGGCAGGCGAAGCTCCAGGCTGGCGAGACCGACGAAGGGCTCGTGCTGTTGGAGAAGGCCTCGGAGCTCGATCCCAACAACGAGCAGCTCGCGACGACCATCGAAGAGCAGTACCACCAGGCAGGTCGCCACGGCGACCAGGTGGACTTCCTGCTCGCCCGGGCCTCACGCGTGGACGACCGGGACATGCGCGTGGGCCTCAATCACCGTGCGGCCGCCATCCAGCGCAGCCTCGGCGACGAAGAGGGAACGCGCATCAGCCTGCAGGCCGTGCTGGAAGACGGCGACGACGTCACCGCGCTGCGCATCCTGCTCGACATGGCGGAGCGCCGTCAGGATTGGAAAGAAGCGGTCGACCATCTCGCCCGACTCGTGGGCTGCGCCGAACCCGCCGACAAACTCGCCTACGCCATTCGGGAGGCCCAGCTCCTCGCCGACGGCACGGGCGACATCGAACAGGCGATCGCGCGCTACCAACGCATCCTGAAGGAGGATGACCCCGAGAATCGCTACGCGCTCGGGGCCATGAGCGACCTCGAGATGCGGCGCAGCAACCACGCCGGCGCGGCCGAGGCCCTCGAACGCCTCCTCGAGCTGCTCGAAGGCGACGACAAGGTCGAGGTCGCGCGCAAGCTCGCCCAGCTCTACGAGGGACCGCTCGAAGACGCCGAGAAGGCGGTCGCGGCCCTCGACATCGTGCACGCCGGCGACCCCACCGACCTCGACGCCATCGCTCGCCTCCAGCGCATGGCCGAAAAGCGTGAGGACTGGCCGCGCGTGGCTTCGCTGCTGCAGAAGCTCATCGAGGTCGAAGGCGACGAAGAAGAGGCAGCGGAGATGACGCTCAAGCTGTCACGCCTCTACGCCGACAGGATCGAAGACGCGGACAAGGGTCTGGGGGCGCTGGAGAAGCTTGCCGATGGCGGCGACGTTCGGTGTCAACAAGCCTACGTCGAGCTCGGCATTCGCCTCGAACGCAAGGCCGCGGTGGCCGAGAAGCTGATGAGCTGGAATGCCTCGTCGGCGGGCACCTCGCGGGTCGACGCTCTCCGCCAGGCTTTCGGGCTGTTCCTCGAAGCGGAGCGCGACGACCGCGCCCGCGACGTCGCCCTCGAGCTCGCTCGGTCGAAGGACTGCGACGCGGCCATGGCCCGCGACCTCGAGCAGGTGGCCACCCGCCTACGCGACCTGGCGGCGCTGGCCACTGCGCACGAGCTCATCGCCGGGAGCATGAACGGCGTTCAGCGCGCCGAGGAATACGTACGCCAAGCCGAGGTGATGGTCTCGGCGGGGGCCGACCCCCTCGATGCCATCCACCACGGCGAGCTGGGCCTCGGGGGATTGTCCGGGGACGAGGCGATGCCCTTGATGCACCGCTTGGCGGCGCTGACGCAGGCGCCAGGCCACGTGGTCGATCTCTTCGAGCGCCACGTTCAGCGGTGCAAGCGACCGCAGGAGCGTATCGCTGCCCTTGCGGCTGCCGCCCAGGTCGCCGCCGAACGAGGGGCACTGGACCGCGCCAAAGAGTTCTTCGACAGCGCCTTGGCGGGGGGGATCCAAGAGGAGACCCTCGCTTCGCTCGAAGCAGCCGCGCGCGAGGCGGACCGGGTGGCGGGGGGCGACGGTCGGCTTCTCCGCGCCATGGCCGAGGCTCTCGCGGCCGGTGGTCAGGGGTCGCGGGACGGTGGCCGCACGCGGAGTGCGCTCTTGCGGCGCGCAGCCAGCATCGCCCACGACGAGCTGCAGGACACCGAGGCCGCGTTTCAGTGGTTGGGAGATTCGCTCATCGCCCACGTCGACGACACCGCGCTCGAAGCGCTCGAGCGACTCGGCGGTGAAGTCGGCGACATGGGCCGCGTAGAGGCCGCGCTGAGCCGGGCCCTCGACGAGGTCTACGACGGACCGCTGGTGCGCAAGCTTCTGCGCTGCCGTGCCGACCTGCGGCGCAAGATCGGCAGCGACCTCGCGGGCGCAGCATCCGATCTCAAACGCCTTCACGACCTCTCCCCGGCGGATGTCGCCCTCACCAAGGAGCTGTCGAAGCTCCTCATCGAGCTCGGCGACCACCGCGGCATGATCGAGCTCTACGAAGACCAAATCCTTCGGGGTCGCGAGGCCCACGTGCGAGCCGAGCTCGCGCGCAAAGTGGCTCGCATCTGGGAAGAAGAGATCGGAGATGCGCGCGAGGCGGCAGACGCGTGGCGTCGCGTGCTTCGAATGAAGGCTGGCGACAAGGAGGCCACGGCCGGACTCGAACGTGCCAAGAGCGGCAAGCTGAAGAAGCCGCCGCCGGTGCGTGGGAAGTCGATGCCTCCCGGCACGGGGACCGGTGCTCCGCCTCCGTCGATTCCGCCCCCGACCCGCTCCCGCTCCGTGCCGCCTTCGCGACCGCCAGGCGCGGGGCAGTCCTACGTGCCGAAGTCGGCCCCAGTCCCGCCGCCGGCTCAGGCCTACGAGCCCCCGCCGGTGGCCGAAGCTGCGCCTGTGGGTGAGGTTCACGCCGTGCCTGCCGAGGTGATGGCTCCAGCCCCCGTCGCTCCGCCGGCGATGGTGTCGCCTGAGGCCCCGCCGGCCGATGCCTACGGGTACCCGCCTCCGACCGCGGACGTCGCCGCACCGGCGATGGTTCCAGCTGGGGTCGCCCCGCCGGGCATGGTTGTGCCGGCTGAGGTCGCCGCACCGGCTGAGGTCGCGCCGCCGGGCATGGTTGCGCCGGCTGAGGTCGCCGCACCGGCAGAGGTCGCGCCGCCGGGCATGGTTGCGCCGGCTGAGGTCGCCGCTCCGGCAGAGGTCGCGCCGCCGGGCATGGTTGCGCCGGCTGAGGTCGCCGCTCCGGGCATCATGGCGCCTCCGGCTGAGGTCGCGTCGGCCGACGCGGCTTCGCCCTACGCACCTGCGTATCCAACGGCTGAGCCGGCTCCGGCGGCGGTTTCGCCCGGGGAGCTGGAGCCGATGGAGGTCGAGCCCGAGGAGCTGGAGCCGATGGAGGTTCAGCCCGCCGAGGTCGTCGCCAGCGACGCCGAGCCGATGGAGGTTCAGCCCGCCGACGTCGAGCCGGTCGAACCGCAGCCCCTGGAGGTTCAGCCCGACGAGGTAGAGCCGATGGAGGTTCAGCCCGACGAGGTAGAGCCGATGGCGGTTCAGCCCGACGAGGTAGAGCCGATGGAGGTTCAGCCCGAGGCGGTGCACGCGCTCGCCCAACCGGAGCCCAGCTCCGCCAATGGCCAGCCAGCCGATGCCGGCGCCTACGGCCAGCCCGCGCTCGAATCGGGTCAGGCCGCGTATGGTGAGCAAGGGGCCTACAGCCAGCCCGATGCCGCGTACGGCGAGCATGCGGTCGGTAGCCAGCCCCAGGACGCCCATCCTCAAGCAGCGCAGCCGCAGGAAGGGCAGCCCGCGTCGGCACCAGCCTACGACCCGCAGGTCTTCCAGCAGTACGTCGACCACTATGTGGCCCAGGGCTACACGGTCGAGCAGGCGCAGCAGTACGCCGAGTACTACCTCGTTCCCGGCGCAGCGCAGGATCCCGCGGGTCAGCCCGAGCAAATCGAAGAGGTGAGCGCGGACGCGATCGAGCTCGAGGCCTCCGACGTCGAGCAGCTCGACGACGACGACGTGCAGATCGAGCCGTGAGCTGGGTCATGCCGCCCCCGGTGCGGCCGGGCGACGTGATCCGCGTGGTCGCGCCGTCCGGGCCCTTCGACCCGAGGCTCGTGTGGCGCGGGCTGGGGTGGCTCTCCGAGCGCTACCGCATCCGCTACGACCGCAGCATCTTCTCGCACCATGGCTACCACGCGGGCGACGATGCGCGCCGCCGTGACGAGCTCGAAGCGGCCCTCTCCGAGCCAGACGTGGCTGCGGTGTGGTGCGCGCGAGGTGGGGTCGGCGCCAATCGATTCGCGCACACCATCGATTTTTCGCCGCTGCGCAGATCACCCCGATGGCTGGTGGGCTTCTCCGACATCACCGCCCTTCACATCGAGGCGGCGGCCGTTTCGGTCATGAGTCTTCACGCGCCGCACGTGACCGCGCTCGGTCGAGGCGATGCCGTGACACGCGAGCAAGTGGTCGCGCGCCTGGAGGCCCCCGCCGAGGAGGTCGCCCTTCATGGTCTCTCCATCGTGACGCCTGGGCGCGCGAGCGGGCGGCTCGTCGGGGGCAACCTCGCGCTGATCCACGCCTGCGCAACGGCCGGTCGCCTGCGGTGGCCGGACGGCGCGATCCTCTTCATCGAAGACATCGGCGAGCGGCCCTATCGCATCGACCGCATGCTCACCACGCTGCTCGTCGGAGGTCACCTCGACGCGATCGCGGGGCTGGCACTCGGCGAGTTCACCGCCTGCGCACCTGGGCCCGACGGGGTCACGGTGGAGGCGGTGGTGGCGGAGCTCTTCGCCGACCGGAGCATCCCCATCGTGGCCGGCGTGCCGTCGGGACACGGCCTCGACAACCTCCCCCTCGTCCTCGGCGCCAGCTCGACGTTGCGAGCGAGCGCAGAGGAGGGCACGCTCGCGTGGGGGAGAACGGATGGCACGACGGCGTAGCAAGCGGCTCTTGGCCCGCGCCCGGCGCTTCGCGCGACGGGAGGCCGTGCCCTTGGCCCGCCATGGGATCACGTCCGCGATGCAGTCGGCGGACGAGCTCGCGATAGGGTTCCTCGGTCGGGATTTCGAGGAGCGCCTGGCCCGCGTCCCCATCGATCGTGACGACCCCGATGGCACCGACCCCTTCGGCTTCGATCTCGACACCGCCAAGTACGTGGCCGCGGTCGCCGCCTTCTTTCACCGCGTCTACTTTCGCACCGAGGTCTTCGGCATCGAGCAGGTGCCGGAGGGCCGCGTGCTGCTCGTGAGCAATCACTCAGGGCAGCTCCCCATCGATGGGCTTCTCATCAGCGCGGCGATGTTTCTCGACGCCGAGCCGCCACGCTTCATGCGCAGCATGGTCGAGAAGTGGACGCAGACCTTGCCCTTCGTGGGCACGCTCTTTCAGCGCGTGGGGCAGGTCGTGGGCGTGCCCGAGAACGCGCGCCGCTTGCTCGCCCGCGACGAGGCGGTGCTCGTGTTTCCCGAGGGGTCGCGTGGGGTCAGCAAGCCCTTCGCACAGCGCTATCAGCTGCAGCGCTTCGGCCTGGGTTTCATGCGCCTCGCGCTCGAGACCGACACCCCCATCGTGCCGGTGGCCGTGGTCGGTGGTGAAGAGCAGTACATCAACCTCGGCAACTCCGAGACCATGGCACGCATGCTTCGCATGCCGGTCTTTCCGGTGGTGCCCCAATGGATGGTGCCGGGCGGTCAGCTGCCGCTACCCACCAAGGTCCGTATCCACTTCGGCGCTCCGCTTCGTTTCGAAGGGGACGCGGACGACGAGGACGGGGCCATCGCGGCCAAGGTGGAGCGGGTCAAGAAGGAGATCCGCCGCCTCCTCGACGCGGGGCTCGCATCGCGTGAGGCGGTCTTTCGGTGATGGGGCCCGTTCTCATCACCGGGATCTGCGGACGGCTCGGTCGTGCCCTCGCACGGCGGCTCCACCGCGAGACGAAGGTCGTCGGCATCGACCGCCGCCCGTTTCGCGGGAAGCCCAAAGACATCGTGCACCACGAGCTCGACATCCGGCGCAAGCGCGCCAAGGACGTCTTTCGTACCGAGCGACCGGAGGCCGTCGTCCACCTAGGCGTGATGCACGACCCGAGAGCGAGCTCGGCAGAGCACCACAGCTGGAACGTCTCCGGCTTCTCCAAGGTCCTCGACTACGCGGCGCAATACGAGATCCCGAAGGTCGTCGTGCTCTCGAGCGCGAACGTCTACGGCCCGCGACCCGACAACCCTCAGTTCCTCGAAGAGGACGCCCCGCTGCTCGCAGGCTCCAACTTCAGCGAGATGCGCGATCTCGTCGAGGTCGACATGATCGCCCAGTCCTTCTTCTGGAAGCGACCCCAAACCGAGACGGTGCTTTTGCGGCCCGTGCACATTCTCGGCGCCGTTCACAACGCTCCATCGAACTACCTGCGCCGCGAGGTCGTGCCCACCGTGATGGGGTTCGACCCCATGGTCCAAGTGATTCACCAGGACGACGTCGTGGAGGCGATCCGTCGCAGCCTCGAGCCCTCGATCCGGGGTGTGTACAACCTGGCTGGCCCAGCACCGACCGCCGTCAGTCGCGTGATCGAGGTCGCGGGTCGTGGGCGCTTGCCGCTGCCGCACTTCGCGTTCCGGGCCGCGCTCAAGCGGATGTGGCGCTTCGGCGCGACCTCCTTCCCGGCGCCGGAGCTCGATTTCATCCGCTACGTGTGTATGGTCGACGATAGCCGCGCTCGGCGGGAGCTCGGCCACCAACCCCAACACGACCTTCTGGCCACCGTGCGCGCGATCGATGACTACGGTTGAACGTTGGTTCTGGTGGGGCCTCTGCGTGGTGGTGGCCGGATGCGGTGACGAAGCGGCTCCTGCCACGGGGGCCTCGTCGGCCTCGGCTCCGTCGGCCACCGTTCCTCCGCCGGTGCCCCCGCCGCCCTACGGGCCCGGACCTTGGGCGCGCGCCTCGGCGGGCGACGTGCAGGCCCATCGCCGTCTGGCCGAGCTGCACGACGGTGAGAGGTTGGGGGCGTGGGCCACCCGCGGCCCGCGCGCGGGCATCGCCCTCGAAGCCCTGGTCTACGCCGACGATGCGGAGCTCGCCTTCCGGGCTTTGGCCGACATCCTCGCCAACCAGCCGGAGCGGCGCTTGGCCGTGCTCGATGTCGTCTACCGAATCGCGCTGAGGCCCCCGCGCCAGACCGAAGCGCTCGATCCTCCTGGGCTCGTGAAGCTGCTCGAGCAGTTGCGCAAGCTGGCTTCAGAAGGCCCGGCTGGCCCCGTGCGCAGCCGCGCCCTGTCGGCCTGGCGTGCCTTCGCGCGCGCCGGTTTCACCACCGGCCCCTCGGCGTCCGAACCCTGAGCCCAGCGTCCGATTGGCCGCGGCCTCGTTACCAAGTGGTGCAATCTTCTGCGTGGTTGCGCGCAGATGCGGCATACTCGGAGTGTGGTCGCGAGTGTGAGGGAGACCTGGGGGTCGGAGGACTTTTTCCACCAGCTTCTGCGGAAGGCCGTCGCCGCCGAGGCGAGCGACATCCACCTGAAGGTGGGTCAGCCGCCGGGCGTGCGCGTCGGCGGGGACATGGTCTACTTCAAGACCGACAAGCTGCGGGCTGCCGATACGGAGGCCGCGGTCAAGCTCCTCCTCGGACCCAAGGCCACCCGGGCCGGCGTGCTCGACGAGCTGACCGAACACGACACCTCCTACGCGGTGACTGGTTTGGGACGTTTCCGCGTCAACATCTACCGGCAGCGAGGCACGTTCGCGGTGGTCATGCGGAGCATCCCCGTGGTGGTGCCCGACATCGAGAGCCTCGGCCTGCCCGACCCCATCCTCGACTTGTCGGAGCGCGAACGCGGCATGGTCTTGGTGGTGGGCGCGACCGGCAACGGCAAGAGCACGACGCTCGCCGCGATGGTCAACCACATCAACAAGACCCGGTCGCGCCACATCGTGACCATCGAGGACCCCATCGAGTTCATCCACCGTGATGAGCGCTCTTCGGTGAGCCAGCGGGAGGTAGGACTCGATACGCCCAACTTCGCCAAGGCGCTGCGCGCAGCCCTCCGCCAAGACCCCGACGTCATCCTCGTGGGTGAGATCCGCGACACCGAGACGATGGAGATCGCGGTGCAGGCGGCCGAGACCGGTCACCTCGTGCTCTCCACGATGCACACCCCCGACGTCACCCGTTGCATCAACCGGCTCCTCGCCTTGTCGGACAACCCGCTCGAGCTGCGGGAACGTATCGCCGATTGCATGCAGGGCGTCGTCGCGCAGCGGCTCGTGCCCCGGGCCGACCACGGGCTGGCCCTCGCGATGGAGATCATGATCGTGACGGGAACGGTGCGCGAGGCCCTGAAACGACCCGACGCCAACCCGCCACTCAAGGAGCTCATGGAGCGGGGGGTGACGCCCTATGGCATGCAGACCTTCCAGATGGCGCTTCGCCGCCTGGTGAAGGAGGGCCTCGTGACCAAGGAAGTGGCCCAGTCCTACCTCGGATTCTGATGAGGCCGTGGCATGGAGGCGGCTCGGTTTTTCACCCGCCTCGTGCTACGCCGCTCGGAGTCATGAGCGAGCTTCGACACGACTGGACCCTCGATGAGGCAGTTGCCCTCCACGATACGCCTCTCTTCGACCTGATCGATCGCGCCCGCACCATCCACCGCGCGTCGCATCCGGCTGGCGAGGTGCAGCTCTGCACCCTCATGAGCGTCAAGACCGGCGGGTGTCCCGAGGACTGCGCCTACTGTCCGCAGTCGGCGCACCACGACACCGGGCTCGACAAGGAGAAGCTCATCGACGTCGCCCGCGTGGTCGCCGCGGCGAAGCAGGCCCGGTCTCAGGGAGCGACGCGCTTCTGCATGGGTGCGGCCTGGCGGGAGGTTCGCGACGGCGCCGAGTTCGATTCGGTGCTCGAGATGGTGCGCGGCGTGAAAGAGCTCGGTCTCGAGGCTTGCTGCACGCTCGGCATGCTGAACGAGGACCAGGCCCGTCGCCTCAAGGAAGCTGGGCTCGACGCCTACAACCACAACCTCGACACTTCACGTAGTCACTACAAGTCGATCATCAGCACCCGGACCTACGACCACCGTCTGCAGACGCTCCGCAACGTGCGCGAGGCGGGGATCACCGTGTGCTCGGGCGGCATCATCGGCATGGGCGAGAGCACGGCCGACCGCTGCGGCATGCTCGTCGAGCTCGCACAACTCGATCCCCACCCGGAGAGTGTGCCCATCAACGCCCTCGTCCGCGTGGAGGGAACGCCCCTCGAGGCCCTTCCACCGGTGCCAGGTACCGACCTCGTGCGCATGATCGCCACCGCGCGGATCATGATGCCCACGTCGAAGATGAGGCTCTCGGCGGGTCGCACGGAGCTGTCCCGCGAAGCACAGCTCATGTGCCTCTACGCGGGCGCCAACTCCATCTTCTACGGCGAGCAGCTCCTCACCACGCCCAACCCCGAAGAGAACCAGGACCGCGCCCTCATCGAAGAGGCCGGCCTACGCCCGGCTGCGCCCGCCTAGTTACGCGGTCTCGACCTCGAACCTGGCCTGGCAGCTAGTAGAAGCTGCTGTCGCTGTTCGCCATCGGGTGGCTGGGGCGGGTGTCGATGGCGTCTTCGGGAAGGGGAGGCGGCTCGGGGTGCTTCTCGAGGGCTTCGTCGCGCAGGCAGCGCCACTCCTCGATGTGGCGTTCGGCGCGCCATGAGCCGAGACCAGGAATGGCCGCGAGGCGGACGGCGAGACCATCGTCGCCCTGCAGCAATGCGCTGACGACGGGACCCATCGCATGGCCGGGGACGATGACCTGGGCCACGACCCGTCGGGCGCGGGCCGCGTCGCGTCGCCAGCCACTCATCGCCTTCTCGAGGATCTTGCGACGGGTGAGCTCCTCGGGCCTGAGGCCGTGACCCTTGGTGGTGGGTACGTCGAGCGCAGGCGGAGCACCGTCTTCTCGGCCCTGACGAACCGCGTCGAGCCAGAGGTGAATGTGTTTGCCCGCTTCGCGGTGCCGACGGCAGAAGCGCTCGACCTCACTCGCGCGCTTGGGGAGTCGCTTGGCCAGCTCGATGAGGACCCCCGGAGGCGCGATCTTGTGGGCCGGCACGTCTTGGGCCTCGGCGACCTCGTCACGGGCGTCGAACAGTCGGCGCAGCGCGGCCTGGGCGACCGGGTCGAGCGAGGAGAAGCCTTTGACCCGGGTGTACATGGGGCGGCCGTCGGCGGGCGGCTGCTTGGCGGTGGCGAGCTTGTAACGCGTTTCGATCTCCACCTCGTCGGCGATGGCCGCCTCGTACACCTCGGCCTGGAGCCGCTGGTCGAGCGCGTGAAGGTGCTCGACGTCGCCCGCGAGGTATTTGAGCTGCATGTCGTCGAAGGGCCGCTCAGCCCAGTTGTGGTTCTGCAGCCCCTTCTTGAGCTCGATGTTGAGGCGCGACGAGACCAGATTGGCGAGGCCGGTGGAGCGCTCACCGAGCAGGCGGGCTTGCACCGACGTGTCGCGCACGTTGTCGACCTCGAGGCCGCGCTCGGCGAGCATGCGCACGTCGAAGGTCAGGTCGTGGAGGATCTTCACCGGGCCTCCGGCGCCGAAGGCAGGGGCGAGGGGCGACAGATCGAGGGCCAGCGCATCGATGATGGCGGCCACCATCTGCGCGCCTTCACGCCAGGCGACCTGAACCACGCACAGCTGAGCCCGGAACGCGTGCAGGCCGTTGGCTTCGACGTCGAGAGCGAGCCGGTCGACCTCGCGGCACCGGCTGGCGACGGCCCGAAGGGCCTTGGGCACGGTCACGAGGTAGTGCTGGGTCACGCGCCCCGCCGCCTCCGGCGCCACAGCCCGAGTCCGAGGAGCAGCGCGAGGGCCCACCCGCCGGAGCGGCGAGACGGTTGGCCCACGACACGGCAACCGCATCCTTCTTCCTCGGGCTGCTCGCCGCACTCGTCTTGCAGGCCGCGCCGTGGCGAGGTGTCGCAGCTCCCGGTGTCGGCTGGGGGGTAGGCGGCACAGATGGCGGCCTGATCGTCGGGAGACAGGCTCCGGAGCTCGAGGTCGCCGGGCACGTATTCGACCGTCATCGTGGCCCCGATCTCGGGGGAGTGAGCGATGCCCAGCATGTGACCCGCCTCGTGGGTGAGGATGGACAAGAGGTCGTAGCGGGCGTCGGTCTCGACATCGGTCGTGGTCAGCTGGATCTGCGGGGTGGAGTTGACCTCGAGATCTGCGTCGAAGATCTCGCCCGAGTCGAGGCTGTAGGTGACCGTGGTGAGCGCGAGGGTGTTCCCTTGGCCGGCGTAGGGCCATATTTGGTCGCGGAAGACGACGACGTTGGCGTTGCCGGACGTCTGGTTGTACTCCTGGTCGCCGCAGGTCACGGGGCCGGCATTGTCGATGCGAATGCCGGGCGTGCTGCCTCCACAGTCGGACTGCTCCCAGGCGGTGAACGCCTGCTCCATCAGGGCCTCGGCCGTGGCCAGATCGGCCTGGCTGGAGGCATCGCGCTGCACCGAGAAGCTCAGGCAGCCGGGCGACCAGTACAGCTCGACCCCGCAGTCGTCGAGCTGCTCGGGCACGCAGCGCGTGCCGTTGTCGTCCCCACACGACGACGTGCGGCAGTAAGCGGAGGCCGTGGCGGGGGCGAGGAGCGCAGCGAGCGCGACGAGCGCCCCCCAACGACGTGCATCACTCTTCGCGGTGCGCATCGAGCTCGGCCTTGGCCTCGCGAATGGTGGTGACCGCATCGGGCACGGAGCGACCGACGAGGCGCTGGAGCGCGGTGATGCGCGGACCCGGGCGCTCGATGATCTTGCCGAGCGAGGGGCTGACCCTCAGCCGGACTGGGGCTTCGTCGGCCTCGTCGGCCTCGTCGGCGACCGCGGGGTAGTGACCCTGGGCAGCTCCGGCGACGACCGTGATCCCGGCTGGCGCCTGCGCGAGGAAGACGAGCGACGTGCGACCGAGCTCGAACCGAGCTTCACCGGCGACCTGCTGGCCGATCTTGCCGACGACGCCACCGAGGGTGCGCACCCACACCGTCTTGGGGCCGGCGCCGAGGACTTCGGAGGCGATCTCCAGCTTCGTGTAGGTCACGATGCGCTTGCTGTCGCCGACCTTCTCCCACTTGCTCTCGCGCTCGATGGCCTTGGCGATGACCACGGTTGGGGCCGCGTCGATCAACTCCTCGAGCGTGTAGGCGACCGCGGTCGAGGCCTCCGCGTCGCGCATCGGAGCGGACACCTCCCACCGTCCTGCGGCGTCTTGTCCCACGTGGGGAAGACTCAGCAGGCTCGCCAAGCTGAGGTAGACAAGGAAGGGCTTACGCATTGGCGGGAAGATAGCACGTCCACGTGGGGCTGGTATCCGCTCTCGGGATTGGGCTAGGGTCCGCCGACGCGCCCCGTGGTGGGCGCTACTTGGGCGGTTTCATGAACGTCGCATACAAGATCCAAAGCGCCTGCGAGTGTCAGGTCCTGCTCGAGGCGGACCTCGACGAACATCGTCTCGTGATCTCGGGAACGGCAACCCGGGGCAAGGACGTCGAGAGCGCGCCCGCCAACTCGGTGGGTGCTTCAGCCGCCCGTTTCGACGTGGTCTGGCACTGCCCATTCTGTGGGCGAAACACGCTCCGGACCTTCTACGCAGGAGCGCTTCAGCGGTTGCCGTCGCGCCCTGCCGAAGCGCCTGCCGAAGCGCCTGCCGAAGCCTGATCTCGGCAGCAGCGAAACCCCATCTCGTAGCTCCGCTCGGGGCTCTGGTGCGCGTAGTTGACGTAGGCGCAGTCGGGGATGTGGGGCGGCCTGAAGCAGCGGGCCCAGTAGCACCCCTTCACGACGTGCTCGAAGTTGGTGGGATTGTCCTCGGTGCGGACCACCCACTCCGCTGCATTGCCCGTGAGGTCGTGCACGCCTTCGGGGCTCACGCACTCGTCTCGGCTCCCGCTCGCCTCTGACTGGTCGAGGCGGTCGGTTTCGGTTCGCGCGGCGGGCGCCGGGTAGCTCCGGATGGCCGACCATCGCGGTGAGCGCCACGTCTTGTCGTCGTTGCAGACGCCTCGGCGCCAAGCGTGACCGTAGGGGAAGTCGCGGCCGTCGGGACCGCGGCAGGCCCGAACCCACTCGCGCTCGAGACACAGGCGCTTGTCCCGTGCTCGGCACCATTCTTCTCCCGACCGTGCGCTCTGCAGGAGCAGGGGCTTGGCGCCCGCGCGGTTGGGGGCCTCGTAGCGATCGATGCAGAAGCCTGCTCCGATGGCCACCATGTCGTCGGGGCAGGGGCCTTCCGGGCGCGATGCGCTCGAGGTGGTCGCAGGGGTGGGGGCCGGCACGACCGTCGGCGCGGGAGCCGCCGTGCGTCGTGCGGTCGCGGTCGGCGCCACGCGCGCGGGCGTCGTGGGCGGCGACGGGGGTTGGGGCGAAGGGGGCTCTTGGGGCGTGCCGCACGCGGCGAGCCAGAGCCCGACGGTCAGGTGGCCGCGCATCGCGGCGAGCATGCGGAGACGGGCGCGGCAACGCAAGCGCGCTCAGCGCTTGCTGAAAGCACCCGCGACCTCCCGTCGCGCGGCCACGAGCTGCGGCCAGACGGCGGTGAGCTGGGTGACGTCGAAGCCGGCGTAGTTGCCCTCGCCGGACTGGGCCACCTCCGCGATGAAGGCATCATCGGCGGGCTCGTTGCGCTGGAGCTTGTAGTCGATGCGGTTGGCGAGTCGGATGAGCGTCACGTTGAGGCCGAGCTGGGCGTCCCGCTCGTAGGCGCGGCCGGGCTGGTGATGAAGGGCGACCGCCTGCACGACGATCTCGGGCATTCTCCAGCCCGAGAGAACGTGCGCGCCGAGGACCGCGTGGTCGTATCCCACCGCTTCGCGCTCTTTCACGTGCACCGCGTCGGGGGCCGAGATGACCTCTCGTCCGAAGCGGTGGTAGTCGATCTCACCCACCTGGAGGCTGAGGAGCTTGCCTACGTCGTGGAGCAGCGCGGCGAGGAAGAGGTCGCGGGTGCCGTCCTGGAGTCCCCAGCTGTCGGCGAGGGCGCGGGCCACGCCAGCGACGCCCGCGCAATGGTCGCGCACGTAGGCGCCGAGGCCCCGCAGGTCGCGGAACATGCCCATCGCGGCCAGGCCAGCCACCAGGTTGTAGACCTGGCGCGAGCCGAGTCGCATCACGGCTTGGTGGATGGTGTCGGCGGACTTGGTGGTCGCGAAGACGGCGGCGTTGGCCGTGCGCATCAGCTGGGTGGTGAGGGCCGGGTCTTGGCCGACCACCTTCTCGACGGCCTTGAAGTCCACATCCGGATCGGAGAGAAGCTGCATGGCCCTGGAGGCCACCGCGGGGAAGGGCTTGAGGCCGAGGGCCGAGCCCACGGCGGCGGCCAGCGAACTCTGTGCTTCCAACTGGCTCCGCATCGGGTCTTCGTCCCCGAACCAAAGTTCTTCCTGAATCGTCTCAGCCAACTTGGGAGCGACAGCACTCATGCCACGTACGAACGGCGCTTCTTCCCCCAGCTTGAGGGCAAAGTTGCGTCGGGACGAAGCCGCTCGGCCCCCGCGTTCGAGAGGGGTGAGATCTTCAGCGATGGTGGGCGTTGCGCTCTGGGTAGGGGCGGCCGGCTGCGCGACGAGCGAAGCTGCGCCCACCACCGAAGAGGTGCCGGCTGAGGCTCCGTCGGTCGATGGCCCCACCCAGAACGCGCTGGGAACCGCAGATGCACCCACGGTGCTGGCCAGCGCGACCGCTCCGCCGGTGCCGAGCGCGACCGTCACCGCGTCCGCCGACGTCGAGGCGCCGCCGCCTCCTCCATGCGCGCCCGAGATGGTGCACATCGGTCGCTACTGCATCGACAAATACGAAGCGCACCTCATCACCGTCGACCCCGACGGGGTCGTGCGACAGCACCCGCATCACCTCCGGCCACCGCAGGACCGGTGGTACGCGGCGCACAGCGCACCCGACGTGATGCCGCAGGCCTACATCTCCCGGAAGGAGGCGGCGGGTGCGTGCGAGCGGGCCGGCAAACGCTTGTGCCGCTGGCTCGAGTGGCGTCGGGCTTGCCAAGGCCGCACCTGGCGGCGCTATCCCTACGCTCATGGTGGACGACGTGGCGTCTGCAACACCGGCCGCAAACACCTGCTGCACGAGCTCTTCGAGAAAGAGAAGCCGTGGGGCTACGAGGAGCACTTCAACAGCCCCTTGCTGAGCCTCACCGAAGGCTACCTCGCGCCTAGTGGGGCCTTCGAGGGCTGCGTGAGTGAGGATGGCGTGCACGACATGAACGGAAACCTGCACGAGTGGGTGTCGACCACCGTCACCGACGACTTCATCGAGCGCATGGAGAACGAGGACGTGGAGCGGGTCGACCAGCCGTGGCAGGTCGGCAATGGCATGTTCCTCGGCGGTTTCTACAGCACCACCAACCAGCACGGCCCGGGCTGCTTCTACACCACGGTCGCGCACGAGCCGACGTACCACGACTACTCGACGGGGTTCCGCTGCTGCGCCGACGCCGTCAAACCCGACAAGGCCAATTAGGCGCACATTTTTCGCCAGGTCGGCGCAAGCTATGCGCATGGCGAATCTGATTCGTTCGCAACTCTACGAATTGATGGGGGTATGCTGCGTGGTGCGGAGGGTACGACCTTTGCACTTTGGATCGTCATGCAGCGCTACCGTCGTATTCTGGTCGCCAGCGACTACTCCGAGCCGTCGATGACGGCGATTGGCGTGGCCGCGGCGTGGGCCAAGGCACTCGATGCCGAGCTCGAGCTCGTGCACGCGTTTCTCCCCGCACGCTATGCGCGTGAGATCATGCCGGGGGAGACCGATCTGCCGGCCAAGTTGAAGAGCGCGGCGGTCAGCGAGCTCGAAACCTTGCGCAAAAAATGCGCGTCTGATTATCCCGAAGCCAAGCTCACGGCCCTCGAGGCCGAGCACCCCGCGACGGCGTTGTGCGAGCACGCCGAGGATGTGGGGGCCGACCTGCTCGTCATCGGCACGCACGGGCGCACCGGATTGTCGCGCATGCTCATCGGAAGCGTGGCCGAGAACGTCGTGCGCCACGCCAAATGCGATGTGCTCACGGTTCATCCCGGCGCGAAGGCGGAGGTGCCCACGCACCTGATCTCTGCGACCGACTTCTCGCCCACCGCGGAGCGAGGGCTCGCGGCGGCGGAGCATCTATCCCGCGCGTTTGGGTGCCATACCACGCTTCTGCACGTCGTCGACGCGAGCCTGCCCGCGCTGCCGGTGGGCGCCTTCGCCGACGACGACCTCACCGAACGCAAGCGGCACGCGTGGGATGCCCTCGCGAGCCTGCGCGCCGAGCAGTTCCAGGACCGCGTCGACGTGGCCACCTGGGTCGAAGTCGACCCGAGCCCTCCCGACGCCGTGGTGCGAACCGCGGCCGACCGAAAGGCCGACCTCATCGTGATGGCCACCCACGGCCGCACGGGCCTGGCGTCGCTGCTCATCGGGAGCGTGGCCGAACGCGTCGTTCGTCACGCCGAGTGCCCGGTCCTTTCGGTACGGGGGCAAGGGGTGTCCGACGAGCCTGCCGCAGAGATCAACTAGAGGAGGGTGCCATGGTCGAGATCTTGGTGAACGAAGCCGCAAAGGAAGCGATCGAGAACAAGAAGCTGGAGACGCTCAAGGTCGGCGACCTGATGCGGCCCAACGTCAAGGTCGCGCGCCACGACGACGACCTTCGCCACGTGCATCGCATGATGTCGATGGGCGGATTCCGGCATGTTCCCATCGTCGACGGTGACGGCAAGCTCAGCGGCATCGTCAGCGATCGCGACGTGCACCTCACCTGGTCTCAGGGCCAGGAGACCAAGGTCTCGACCTTCATGCGACGCGGCATCGAGTTCGTGCATCCCGACGCCGACGCGCACGAAGCGGCGGCCCGCATGATCGCGGGCAAGATCGGTTGTTTCGCTAAGAACCAATTGCATGCCTTTGGCGAAATGTGTGGCTTCCGCTGTCGCTACCGAATAACCGGCCAGCACATCCATCTTTCGTTCAATATCTGTCAAAT
>JAUHZF010000554.1 GCA_030426145.1 Polyangia bacterium | reverse complement strand
TGCCGAAAGGTAGGCGAACGTAGGACACGCCTCAGAGCCGCAGGCGCTGGCCGCCCTATGCTGCGCCCCAGGTCAATCTTCGGCTCGCGCGACGATTGTCAGGACGTTCAGAACGCGCGTGTCAGCCGCTCGCGAATGGTTCGATCCGCACGAAGCCGGAGAATGCTCCGTCCAAGCCTCTAGAGCTCGTTCAGCACGATCTGACGGCGGCCGAAAATGTGGGCCGTCGAGTGGGCTGTCGAGGCGCCGCCAGAAAAACCGCGCTGCTTCGTGATCGATGCGGCGGGGGTGGCGTCTACCCACCCGACACATCGCTGCCGAGCGTTTGCGAAGCAGCAGGCATCACAACGCAAGAGACAGGTATGAGCACCGAACTGAACCCTAGCCTGGCCGAGAGATCTCTGACTCGCCTACGAGCTCTCGATCGACCAGGCGGCAAGGAGCCGAGCGTCTACGCGCAATCGCTGCCCTTGCGAACATGGGTTCAGACCACGGGCCATTCCGAAAAGAAGAGGTCGAAGATGGCTATGATTGACGAAGAAGGAACTTCAACTCTGGTTGGACCCGCAACGGGGCCGAAGGCGTCGACGGGGCGCAGGCGTCGCAGGGCCCTCCTGGGGCTGTGCTCGATCGCCGCGTTGGTGGCCGCTTGTGCGGCCCCCGACGCCGAGGAGGAGCGCGAGGTCGCTGCGGTGCAGGGGGCTTTGGAAGGAGAAGAGCCCGAGGCGCCCATCGCTCCGGTGGCGGTGACCTCCGGTACGTGCAAGTCGAGGGGCTTTCAGCCGATCGCGGACCCGACTCAGTGCACGGAGGCGTTCAACACGCTGTTCGGTAGCTCGGGCGCGGTGCCGGTAGCCGGCCCGTTGAACACCCCGTCCCATCAGAGCAACCTCTTCGGCTGTTCCGTCTCGGTGGCGTCAGCGGCGGGCGGCGGGCGTGAACTCCAGGCGTCATTCGCTGCAGGCTCCCAGGCGCAGCTGAATGCTCAGGAATGCAGCCACGACGTTCCCTGCCTCTGTGAACAACCCGCGCCGGCGCAAGACGTCGGGCTCGCGCGGATCAAGGATGTTTGTAAGGACGGCGTGTTCACGCCGGACCCGAAGAAGTACTACACGATCAGAAGCCCCTATGGCCGATACATTCGGGGTCGAAACGGGCGACTGCCTCCGTACCAGTTGGATGGCTTCACGAATGCCGTCATTCTCACCCCGATCGCCTCCGATCCACGCGATCCCTACCTGCAGCCGAAGTGGACCGAAACCTTCTTCACCACCATGGAGTTCGACCAGGTCGCAGACCCAAGCGACAGTCGCCTCCACTGGCGATTCGAAGCCAACGGCGCCGGGCATCTGACCATCAGTCGACACCTCGGAGAGCAGCTGGTCTCCAAGGAGGGGATCGGTACGAAGACCGTCGGGGGCACCTTAATCCCGGACCTCGACGGAGGCACGGGCCTGGAGCTCATGGCCTATCCAGGCAACCCGCGCCCGATGTCGTTTCGGTGCATCGGGTCCCAGGTCGTGCTCGAGCAGGATGGCCGTTCGCCGGTCGACGTTGGCGGGATGCTCCCCGAGGATCATCCCCGCGCCCTGGACGCCTCGCTGCCGTCCGTGCTGACCAAGCCACAGAGCCCGGGGTACGTGGAGCGAGAGAGCGACTGCATGCGCAAGAACAAGGGCTGCTCGGACGCATTCGGGCCTGGCTACTTTCAAACGGGTCGTAGGAAGTGTGGCGGCATCAAGCACGTCCTCAGCTGCAAGAAGCTGCTGGAGGTGCCTGTGAGCATGCACGTCCCGCAGGGTTGGATCGTCGAGGAAGTGGAGGCCTTCAGGCCCGCTCTCGACTTCGAGCTAGGCCCCGTCGTCGCGCCGGTGGTGTCCGCTCCCGCCATCGGGAACTCGATGGCGACCTTCGGCCTGAGCAGCCTCGGTAGCCTCGGTGCCGGCGGAGCGACCTTCACGGCGGCCACCGCCGGGCTCGCCGGCGGCCCGCTCTACGGAGCGTTGTTTTCGATCGGCTTCAATGGGCTCCTCGGCGCCGGCAAAGGGCTCGGGATTCTCAACCAGCAAGACCCCGTCGCGCTGCTCACAGCGGACGTGAACCAAGCCCTCGCAGACCTGGCGATCAGCATGGATGCGCGAGCGGAGGATCTGGTCGACCAGGGGATCATCACGGCACAAGTGCAAACCCTCATCAACACCATGGGCACGCGCCGCCACTTCTTCCTCAGAGGCGAATACTTCGACGCGAGGGAGGCCGATCTGCCGAATGGCGGCGTGGCAGAGGCTGAGTCCCTCTTCACCATGATCAGAGGTGCAGCAACCGAGTACGACGCCAACGTGGATGTTCTCTTTCCAACGATCGCCGACCCCTACACGGCCACGGACGACCAGGTAAAACAAGCCCACTTCGGCCTCAACGTCGCGAAGCTCGCCACCACCGAGGTGTTGATCATGGCTTCCGAAGCCGTCTTGATGAAGACGTTGGCGTTCGACCACGACTGCGACCAGATCATGAATTCGCTCTCGCTTCAGGATCGTGTCGATCGCTTCACCACGAAGCTCAAAAATGCACAAGAAGCCCTGATTGCCTACGGGGTCGCCCATCCCGAGCAGAGGACCAACTTCGGCGTCGGCCCGTCCGACATGTTCGAGTTCGACTACGACGCCAGGAACTTCTCCTATCCGATCGAAGATCAGCTGGAGTTCTTCCGAAACATCATCGAGGACACGCACAAGAAGTGCCTCCGCATGCGCCAACCGCAGGACCCATTCAAGGCGCATTTCATCGCCAACACGCCCCCTCCTCCCGCACCGGAAGTGATCTGGCCGAACGTCTCCCAGGTCGGAACCCACGCTGAAGTCTCCGAGCCCCTGATCGGCGACATCGACGGCGACGGCGACCTCGACGTGGTCACGAAGCATCACAACGCGCGACGCATCGTGGCATGGGTCAACACCGAGGGCGTTCTGGCGGAATCGCATGAGCTGGCGTGGTCGCAGAAGCCCTTCTCGCCCGACATGCCCGACCTCGATGGGGATGGAGACCTCGACCTGGTGTTGGGAGGCCTTCCTCGGCTCGCATTCGCAGAGAACGTCGGTAGCAGCTACGCAGGGCCAACGACTCTCGTCGATGGTGCCATTCACAACCGCGTGATGGCCATGCGCGTCGACGGCGACCTCCTGCCGGACGTCGTCGCCTTCGACAAATCCAACGGCCAGCTGGTGCTTTCCCTCAACCAGAGCACCCTCAACGGGATCAACCTCGCCGCACCCACGCTGATCGACAGCGTGTCCTCAAACGCCTTTGGGGGCCCGGGCATGGCGGCGGTCGATGTCGACGGCGACGACGATCTCGACCTCGTGCTCTCGCTCGACAACGAGCTGTCCCTCTACGAGAACGTGAGTGGTGTCTTCTCGGCGCCCACAACCATCGACACGGTGGGCTTCGGGTCCTTCGTCTACGCCGCCGACCTCGACAAGGATGGCGACGACGACATCCTCGGCGTTCGTGGCGGTGACGTGTTCTGGTACGAGAACCTGGGCAACGGTGGCTTCGGGCCGGAGCAAACCATCGCCACCGGCACGTTCGACCAGCGGCTGGCGGTCGGCGACCTCGATGGCGACCTCGACTCGGACATCGTGCTCTACGACAAAGTCACTGGAGACCTAATGTGGGTCGAGAACGCCAACCATGGCCTATTCCTGCGCGGCAAACTCGGCAACATCAGCAGCCTCTCCGGCCTCGCCATCGGCGACCTGGATGGCGATAACGATGGAGATCTCGTGATCACCAACGGGTCGAGCGATCTCATTACCTTCCTAAACCCCCTCCGTTCGCCTAGCGTCGAATAGTCCCATCGGACCTCGAGCAAACAGCGGCGCCATTCGGATGCGAATGGCGCCGCCCATTGCGTTCAGCGCCAGTGGGCTCGAAGGTCGAAGTGGTCGTCCGCTATCGAGATGATGACCACTTCGGCGACCTTGCTCCCGGTCGCTCGAAATTCAGCTCTGACAACGGCAGTGATCGCCGCTCGATGCACGTCTGCAACGGTCGAAGGCGGATGGGCGACGCGAATGCGTGCGGACCAGGGGCCTCTCTCGATGGCCTCCATTACCATCCCCGGGGTGGACTTGTTGTACACGGACAACAGCACATCCAGGTAGTGCCGAGACGAAGGCGCGGGGCACGATTGAAGGCCAAAGAGCACACGCATGACGCCGACGGCCACGGGTTCCATGAATGCTTCGAATGCCTCGAGCGATTCGAAGTGTTCGTCGTATAGGGCGCAGACGAGCGCGCGCGTC
>JAUHZF010000553.1 GCA_030426145.1 Polyangia bacterium | reverse complement strand
CCACCACAGCGGGCGCCCGCTGAGCACGGGGAGTGGCTACACGATGCCCACGCCTTTCGCCTCGCTCGAGCCGCTGCGGGACCATCTCACCCTCGTCTCTGACCTGGACGTGCCAGCCAATGGCTCGAAGGGCGACGCCAATGCGACGCCCATGGGAGGGCGCCCTCAGGGGCCGTTCCACAACAACTCGGTCGAACCCATTCTCACCGGGTGTCGCAGTGGGCTCGGGCCGACGATGAGCCACGTCACGTCGGACCAGGTGGTCGCCTCCGCCCTCGCCGGAACCACCCCCATCGATTCGCTCCAGCTGCGGGTTCAGGCCGAGGCCTACGTCGGCGGCTTTGGAACCATGTCGGCCAAGGAGGTGGGCGGCAACGTCTCGCCGCTCCCCCCCATCGCCAACCCATTGGTCGCCTACGAGACCCTCTTCGGAAACTTCACACCCGCCCCGGGGGCGGTGGTGGGGCAGACCCTCGCCCAGCGGCGCAGTGTGCTCGACCTGGTGGGTCGTCGCGCACAACGGCTGCTCGCACACGTGAGTCGAGCGGACAAGCTGCGGCTCGAGCGGCACTACGACGAGATCCGCGCGCTCGAGTCACGGCTCACCGATACGATGATGCCCACGGGTGCGGGCTGCCAAGCCCCCCCGACCCCGACCGTGCCCGGTGGGGGCAACGCCTACTCGGGCGAGGACGAGCGCGGCCGCTTGCTCAGTGACCTGCTGCACATGGCCTTCGTCTGCGACCAAACCCGGGTCGCCTCGCTCATGCTCACCTTCGCGCAGTGCCAGATGAGCGCCCAACCCCTGGTTGGCCACGACTATGCCTGCCATGAGCTGACCCACTCGGTGGCACAGGGCGAGCTGGGATCGCAGGTCGGTGGCCCGGCGTGGGGTGCGATGAACGCATGGCACGTCGAGCAGATCGCCTACCTGGCCCAGAAGCTGAAGGACACGCCCGAAGACGACGAGACGCTGCTGGATCGCACGGCCATCGCGCTACTCTTCGAAGCGGGAACGACCTCCTCTCACAGCACCACGCAAATGGTGGTGGCGGTGCTCGGCCGCGGCGACGTGCTCCGCACCGGCAACTGCGTGGCGGCCAATGGCGCCCGGCCAGCGCAGCTGCTCCAGACGCTGATGGACATCACCGGTGTGGCGACGCCTTTCGGCGAGGTGCCCGGCACCGTGCCGCAGATCCTGGCTTGATTGTCTGTCGTCTCGCGAGGGCCTGAGTAGACTCGGGCCCATTCATGCGTGGACCCCGTCCAGGATGGCCCGTGTGCCTCGCGTGGCTGGCGCTCTCGGCGCCAGCCGCGGCGGAGGATGCCATCACGCTCGACTGGAACGCGCCCCGCGGCTGCCCGACCAAGCCGCACGTCTTGGCGGAGACGTACCGCTTGCTCGCGGGACGACCATCGGGTCCTCGCCAGCTGCGCGGCGAGGCCCACATCACGCGGTCCGAGGAGGGCTGGTCCATCGTGCTCGAGACCAGGGTCGAAGGGGCGACGGGGCGGCGCGAGCTCAGGCACGCGCCGTCGTGCTCCGAGATCGCCGAGTTCGCCTCCCTCGAGCTGGCCCTCGCCTACGACCCCATGGCCGTGCTCGAAGCGAACACCGAGGCGCAGCGCACCATGGCCGAAGAGCAGGCGGCCGCCGCGTCGACATCCGCCGAGCAGGCCCGCCGCGCTCGCATGCTGTCTGCCCTCGAAGCCGCCCGGGCGGCGCGCACGACGGCGCGCGCGAATCCCCCCCCACCAACCACGGCACCGTCCACGCCCGATCCCGAACCGGTCGACGACGACGCGCGTTTTCTCGGTGGTGCGGTGGCGGTGACGGTGGGCGGAGATCTCGGCGCGCGCCCCGAGCTCGGTCTCGGTTTCGGCGCCATGGGGGCGCTGCGGTTGGCGTGGTTTCGCATCGAGCTCGAGGGGGCCTACTGGTTGCCGCAGTCGAGCTACCTCGGGGCCGAACCCGGGCCCGGAGGACGATTCGACTTCGTCTCGGGGGCGCTGCTGGCTGGACCGTGGTGGCGCTGGGGGGAGATCTTCGCGGCGGGTCCCCGTGCCGGGTTCGAGCTCGGCTGGATGCGCGCCCGTGGGCTCGAGGTCGACCGCCCAGAGGATGCGACCCTGGTCTGGATGGCCGCACGCCTGGGAGGACGGGCGAGCGTGACCTTGCTCGACCCCTTGGCCTTTCAGGTCGCCGTCGGCGTCGCCATCCCCTTCGACCGTCCGCGCTGGGTGCTCGATGGGCTCGGCGATCTCGGCCGTCCCAGCGTGGTCACGGGGCGGGCCGACGCCGGCTTGTCGCTGCAGTTTTGAGGATTTCTGACAATCCAAGGCTTCTGCCGACACCCAGAAAGTGATGTCATCTCCTTCGATGGCCCGCGCATCACGCACCGCCGTCCATTCTGAGGACGAGCCGTCACGGCTGCGTGCATCGGATGTGCGGGAGGCGACCCGCGTCGAGAACCCCGCCGACGTGCCGTCGTTCGACGCCATCTACGACCAGCACGTCGACTTCGTGTACCGCAGCGTGCGCCGGCTGGGGGTGGCGGAAGAGGCCGCCGAGGATGTCACCCAGGAGGTGTTCATCACGGTGCACCGCAAGCTCGACACCTTCGAGGGGCGCTCCTCCCTCAAGACGTGGATCTTCGGGGTCGCCCACGGGGTGGTACGCAACCATCGGCGTTCGGCCAAGCGCGCTCGAGAGCGCGACGGCGGCTCGACGGAGGACATGGAGATCGCAGACCCGATCACCGGCAACGACCCGCTGCGTCAGGCCGAGCGCAGCGAGGCCGTGCAGATCCTCCACGCCGTGCTCGACGCGATGGACGAGGACAAGCGGGAGGTCTTTCTCCTCGCCGACCTCGAGAAGGTCCCCCCTGCCGAGATCGCCTCGTTCAAGGGCATGAAGCTCTTCACCGTCTATTCGCGGCTCCGCGCCGCCCGCGCCCAGTTCAAGAAGCTGGCCTCGCGGTACCGCACCACCCATGGCTGGAGGATGTCGTGATGGATCTCTCCCCCGATGAACTGGACCTCATCGCCATCGCGCGCGAAGGCGAGGACCCATCTCAGGCCGCGCGGAAGCGCATGCGGGCCAACGTCATGACGCGGGTCGGGGTCGGGGCGGCGGCCGGGGCCACCGTCGCGACGACCACCGCGGCGGCGCAGGCCAGCTCCTCTGCGGTCGTGCTGTCGATAGGGACCAAGCTGACCCTGGGCGCGGTCGTGCTCGGCGCTTTGGGCGGAGGAGGTTACGTGGCGGCGACCTCCTCGCCAGCGCCGCCGCCCTTGGCGGTGGTGGCGCCCCGGATCCTCGACCTCACCCACGAGGTCGACATGCCACAGCCGCCCGCAACCGAACCGAAGGCGACCGAGGTGGTGCAGCAAGCCGAAGCGAGCGAACCCGAAGCATCCGTCGTCCCTGCTGCCCCCTCTGCGAGCGGGCCCGCAGCGGGCCCGGCAGCGGCACCCAAGTCGAAGCCGAGCAGCATCAAGGACGAGCTCGCCTTGTTGCGTGAGGCTCAGCAGCGGCTCAACGGGGGCAACCCCGACGAGGCCCTGTCGATGCTCGAAGACCATCAACGGAGCCACCCCGACGGTCGATTGAAACAAGAGCGCATGGCGGTGCGGGTCTTCGCCCTATGCGGGGCCGGGCGTCGTGCCGAGGCGCGAGCGGCTGCGCGGCGTTTTCTCGCCGAGGCCCCCAACTCGCCACTCGCTCCTCGCGTGGCTCGCGCCTGCACCGAGCCAACCCCTGAGAGCCCATGAGGCGCTTCGTATGGTTGCTCGCCGCGGCGCCGGCGCTGCTCGGCGCCGACGACGGCTGCAACGCGGACAAATCCCTCGGGGGCAACGACCCGGCCCCCGGGCAAGGTGTCGCCTGCGGCGGCACCACCTGCGACGCGGGTCAGGTCTGCTGCGATGCGACCTGTGGCGTGTGCGCGGCGACGCAGGACGCGTGCCCCGGCGACATCTCCTGTCCCGACGCGATGTGCGGGAGCACGACCTGCGGCGACGGCACGGCTTGCTGCAACGACACCTGCTGCCTGCCCGTCGGCGAGACCTGCGCCGTGGGAGCGTGTCAGGGAGGCACCGGCGGCGCGGTCACCTGTGGCGAAGCCACGTGCGACGGTGCGACCGAGGTGTGCTGCATGGCCGATGGCTGTACCAAGTGCATTCCTTCGGGCGAGGTCTGCAACGGCCAGCAGTGCAACTGAATACGTTCCCGTGGGTTCGCTACACCTCGACTCGCCCCGCTCCGTCTCCTCTTGGGGGAGCGAGGACGAGTCGAGGCTCCGCGAACACACCCCCTGTTCACTCCTT
>JAUHZF010000164.1 GCA_030426145.1 Polyangia bacterium | reverse complement strand
GATGACGTCCATGTAGCGCTCGAAGGTGGCGTCATCCTCGAGATGGGCGAGAACCAGCTTGCCCCCCGAAGCCGTAAACCGAACCCCGTGGTCGATGAGCCGATCACTGCCGGTCAAGTGGTCGGTTAACACCATGATATTGTTGGTGTTTTTGCAGTTCTCGGCCAAGCGGTTGGAATCGTTGGGAAATGGCAAAAGCATCACCGGCGTCGAGGTGGCCTGCGTGAGCACATCGACGTGGGAACCGAGACTGAAGGGGTAGGTCCGCGCCCGCCCGTGCAGATTGCGGTAGCTGCAGATCAGATCTGGTCGTTCCTTCTCGACTTCGTCGAGCAACGCCACCACATCTTCATCCGGACGCGCGCAGTGATGGTCCCAATGGGTCTCGTGACGAATGTCGAGCACACGAAGGAACTCCTTCACATCTTCGGCGAAACGCCGTCCCGCCTCTTCGTCCAGATCCGACACCACCAGGATCCGTTCGAACTCGAGGCTGGAGTAGTGGTAGCGAGCCTTGCTCGCCGACTTGAAGGCGCTCTCGAACTGATCGAGCTTGCTCATGCCCCCATCGGGCCATCTACGACGATGGAGTTCAACCCCTGATGACCCGCGTTCTCCTGGTTCAGATCCGCGATGCCCACGATCCGATGGCCGAGCACGAGCGTCGATGCGTGGCCGACCGCATCGGCGCCGACCGCGTTCACCTCGAGACGAAGAACGCCCTGGTCGAGACCGCGCACCCGGATTGGGCGGCGAACAGCGATGCCGTCGTCATCGGCGGATCCGGCGACTACAGCGTGCACGACCCGCGTAGCGCACGTTGGGTGGCCGAGCTCCAGCACCTCATCGAGCACCTCCTCGCCACGCGCCGCCCTACGTTCGCCATCTGCTTCGGACATCAGCTCCTGGGTCACCACCTGGGCGTTCCCGTGCAGACGTCCGAGCCTCAGGCCGAGCTCGGCACCGTGTCTTTGCGGCTCACCGACCACGGCGAACGCGACCCGCTCTTCTCATCCCTAGGCCGAGAGTTCGCCGCCCATACCGGCCACAGCGACCACGTGAGCCACCTCCCGCCCGACGTCCTGGTGCTCGCAGAAGGCGACCGATGCGCGCTCCAGGCCTTCAAACACGTCGACGCGCCCTTCTACACGACGCAGTTCCATCCGGACATGACCGGCCGCGAGGCCCATGACCGCTACATGGCCTACCGACACGCGCTCGCCGCCGCCGAGAGAGCCGAAGCTCAGGCCAAAGCCGACCGGTTCCATCCCGACCGTGACGACTCCAACGTCTTGCTCCGCCGCTTCATCGACCTCGTCGAGCGCGGCGAGCTCTGACCTGAGCGCTACCTCTCTGCGAAGTCCTCGGCTTCGTAGAGCTCCATCACGGCGTCTTCGGGCCACTCATCTTGCGCCCACCCCGCCTTCTCCTTGAGGTGCGCCATGAACGCCTCTCGCGACGGCAGACTGTCCCACACCTTGGGCAGAAACGTGCCGATCCGTGATCCGGAACGGATGATCACCCCGTGTCGATGAGGGATCATTTGTGCCAAAGCGTGATCTTCCCCATTCAGGTCAACCGCCTTGGGCTCCGTCAATACGGAGATCTCGATAAGGAGACGCTCGGTCTCTTCAGGACGAACCGGCGCAAAACGCGGATCGCGTTGGCTCGCAGAAAAGGCAGCGCGACCCACTTCTTCGATCAAGGTGCCGCGCGGGACCAGGTTGCCCACGCAGCCGCGCAGTTTGTCCCCGTCACGGAGGGTGACGAACACCCCACGCCGCTCGAGCAGCGCTTCTGAGCCCGTCTCCGGCGGTTCCAGCCACGACTGATGCCGAGCGGCATGCTCCAGGGCCGTTCTGGCCCACTTCAAGAGCATGGCGCGATCTTCGGGGCTGAGGGTCATCGGAGGGCAAAAGCGGCGTAGCCGACGACGCGGGCGGCGTCGCCCGCGGTTTGGCATGAGTTGCGGAGGTCGACGAGCTCGACGCTCAGCTCGCACGCCCCCGCCTGGGCCAGAAGCCCTTGCACGCCCACGTAACCGCAGGCCCGGTGACCATCGAGCGCTTCGCCGCGCCCGGACGTGATGAGCGCGGCCGTCTCGGCATCGATGCGGCGTGCCTCCGCATCGGGATGGAAGTGGCTGAGGTCGGTGCTGCAGACGATGAGCGTTTCGTCCCCGCCCCACACCGCAGCGAGCACCTCCGCCACCTCGGCGCCGGTCGCGCGACCGACGAGAAGGGGCACGAGATGAAACGTGTTCACGCGTCGCTGCAGGAAGGGCAGGTGGAGCTCGATCGAGTGCTCCTGGGCGTGCGGTCGATCGTCGGCCACCACCCACGCAAAGCGACGGACCAGCCCATCGAGGGTCGCGCGGTCGAGGGGGATCTCGCCTAGCGGCGTCTCGAACGCGTCGACCGTCGGCACCGCAACCCCCACGAACGGAACTCGGTGCGCTGGGCCCACCACCACCACCCGCGTCACCTCGGGGTCCACGCGGGCGTAGGCGCTCGCGGCGATGGGTCCCGAGTACACAGTGCCGGCGTGGGGGGCGATGATCGCCTTTGGGGGGTAGGCCTCCTTCGTCCCGTCGACGTCGGCGAGAAACCCATCGATCTGCTTTCGCAATCGTTCCGCGTCGTCGGGGTAGAAGGTGCCGGCCACCGCTGCAGGGCGTCGCATGACGTGACAGTCTACTCCCACTCCGATGGATGTCGTGGGCACGCAGTTCTGGTCGAAGCTCGAGGATGGACGCCTGCGTTGCGACGTCTGCCCGCGCGGCTGCAAGCTGCGCCCCGGTCAGCGCGGCTTGTGTTTCGTGCGTGCTCGTCCCGAACCCGGCGATTGGCCGCGCGACGAGGTGGTGCTCACCACCTACGGTCGCTCGAGTGGCTTCTGTGTCGACCCCATCGAGAAGAAGCCCCTCAATCATTTCCTGCCCGGCACGCCCATCCTTTCGTTCGGCACCGCGGGCTGCAATCTGGCCTGCGACTTCTGCCAGAACTGGGACATCAGCAAGTCGCGCGAGATGGACACGCTCGCGTCCCGTGCGACACCCGAACGCATTGCGCGAGAAGCCGCGGCCGCGGGCTGCCGCAGCGTGGCCTTCACTTACAACGACCCCGTCATCTTCCTCGAATACGCGCGCGACGTGGCGGTCGCGTGCCACGAGCACGACCTACGCACGGTGGCCGTCACCGCCGGCTACATCAACCCAGGGGCCTGCGAGGCGTTCTTCGCCGACATCGACGCGGCCAACGTCGACCTCAAGGCGTTCGACGACGACTTCTATCGCAAGGTCACCAAGGGCCGTCTCGAGCCCGTGCTCGACACGCTGCGGTACCTCGTGCACGAGACCAAGGTCTGGGTCGAGCTCACCACGCTCCTCATCCCCGGCCTGAACGACGGCGACGCAGAGCTCGAGGCGATGACCGCGTGGGTCGTGCAAGAGCTCGGACCGCACGTGCCGATGCACTTCACCGCCTTTCATCCCGACTACCGCATGCGCGATCGACCGCGCACATCACTGTCGACGGTTCTGCGTGCGCGCGACATCGCGCGGCGCGCAGGGGTGCAGCACGCGTACACGGGTAACGTGGGTCATGGCGAGAGCGGCAGCACGTACTGCGCGGGCTGCGGTCGCTGCGTGATCGAACGCGTCGGCTACGTGCTCGGGACCTACGATCTCGACCCCGCGGGAGCGTGCATTCACTGCGGAGACGCCATGTCTGGCGTGTTTGATGGGCCTCCTGGTCGGTGGGGATCGCGTCGGCTGCCCATTGTCATGGGCGCTCGATAGACCGCGTGCTAAAAAGCGACATGCACCCAGGTGGGGGGCGGCACCGCAGTCTGACCGAGGCCGACGTCAGCGTGCTCTTCGAAGAGCCGACGGCTGCGCTGCCCGATGTGGACCCCCTGACGCTCCCGGTGCTCGTCTTGAACAAGATGTATCAGCCGGTGCGCATCACCACCGCACGGCGTGCGCTGCGGCTGCTCTACGCCGACACCGCGCGAGCCCTCGACGAGAGCGGCGAGCTCTTCGACTTCATGGGCTGGCTCGACCTGCCGGTGCGGATGGGCCTCGACGACTTCGTGCCGATCATTCGTGGTCGGCTGCGGGTGCCGCGCATCATCCACCTCCGTCGCTACGGAAAGATGCGTCGGCCCACGGTGCGGCTCACCCGCCGAAACCTGATGCTCCGCGACGGCTTCACTTGCCAGTACTGCGGCAAGCGCGGACCCACGAGCCTCTTCGACATCGACCACGTGCAGCCGCGTTCCCGCGGCGGCGAAGACTCCTGGACCAACCTCGTCACCGCTTGCCAGAGCTGCAATCGGCGCAAGGGTCGTCGCACCCCGCCCGAAGCCGGCATGCCCCTCAAACGTCAACCCACCGCACCCCGCTGGTCCCACGCCATGCAGCTCCTCGTCGGCACTGCCCGTCGCTACAAGGAGTGGGAGCCCTTCCTCAAAGCCGGCTGATGGCCTGGTTCGTCTACGCCGGGGTGGCCTACCTCGCTTATCGCTACCTCGCCGCCCCCGAGGCGCAGAAGCGGAAGAAGCGAGCGAAGCAGCGGCCCAATCCACCCCCCACGCGGGGCCCCGATCCCTACGTGGTGCTCGAGGTCTCGCCGAGCGCGACCATGGACGAGGTGCGCCACGCCTATCAGCGAAAGGTGTCGAGCTGCCATCCCGACCGCGTGGCCAGCGCCCCCGAAGACGTTCGGGCGGCGGCAGAGGCAGAGACCAAACGGCTCAACCTCGCCTACGACAGCATCCGTCGCCAGCGACAGGGCTGAGCCCCAAACTTGCCCGGTACGTTGGGGGGTGGAAAGATCCCACCGTCATGCTTCGTCGTACCGTCGCCTTGGGTCTCGTGACCGCGCTCGCCGCTGGCTGTGGAGCGTCGAATGAGAACTTCGACGACCGCGACTGGACCAAAGAGCACGGGATCCAGCGTGGTGCATACCGCAACGTCGAGACGCTGTTCGATGCGTCCGAGACCGACGTCGACCGCTACAACTACATCCTTCGCGGCGTGCGCCACGACCTCACCCTCGGTGACGAGGGCAAGCCGGACACGCGCTGCAGCTGTCTCGACGTGGCGGTGGGCCGCCCGCAAGACAAGCGGTTCCACTGGGCCGAGGAACGCCCCGCCGTGAGCCCGGACCACATCGTGGTGAGCCTGCGCACGGATGGCTCCGTCTGCCCCGGTGGCAACCCCGAGCGACGCCCGTCGATCCAGGCCGTCGATCGCGTGGGTCAGGACGTGATCGTCGTCGTCGAGGAGCTCGGCTTCGAGCGCCCGCAGGCCATGGGCGCCGTGGTGGAGAAGCCCGGTCCCGATGGGCATCTCTGGGTTCGCTCGCGCAAGTCGAAGAAGTACTCGCTGCCCTACGCGCGCCGTCCCGGCGCCAAGCGCGACATGTGCCAGATCGAAACCGACCGTCGCCTGCACCACTCCCACACGCGCGCGGGTCGTCGTTTCTAAAGGATCGTGCGCAGCTTGCGCGATAGTTGGCGCGCGATGTTCATGATGAACATGGCGTAGCGCTTGGGCGCCCGCCGGTAGAGCCAGTCGAGGTCGCGACACCCGATCACGAGCAACGCGCAGTTCTCGATGCACACGGCCGAGACGGGTCTCGGCTGCATGTCGAGCAGGGACATCTCGCCGAACCACGTGCCGACGCCCTCCTCACTGAGGACCTCCTCGCCGCGTCGCATCGAAACGAGGCCACCCAGCACGACATAGAGCTGGCGACCGCAGCTGCCTTGCTCGTAGACCACGTCGCCGGCTGCGTAGGTCTTTACCTCGACGCGCTCGATCAGCGCCTCGAGGGTCTCGTCGTCGAGTCCCCCGAACAGCCCGATGCGCCCGAGCCGCTCTGCATCGAGCGCCTCCACCGAAGCCTCAGGGTGCAGCGCAGGCGGCGTAGGTGAGGGTACCGATGGTGGGCGCGGGCGCGTTGAACGTGAGCCCGATCTCACCGCCGCCGCAGGTCGGCGTCCCGTTGTTCAGGGTCGTCCACCGGCAGCACTCTTCACGCATCTGGTTGTTGCCGTCGGTGAAGCTGAGGCAGCCGAAGCCAGGGGCGCAGTCGTGCTCCTCGGTGCACGCGGTGCCGAGGGTGCCGGTGCCCGCGTTGCCACAACCGGTGAAGAACCGCTGCGGCGGACCCGCGTCGTTGAGGATCCAACACTTGGTGTCGGGTACGGTGCACCCGCTGTTGCTCACGAGATCACAGTTCTCGGAGCACATCTTGTCGGGGATGGGGTTCATCTGCGCGTCCTGGAGCTGCAAGGAGCACAGCCCGCCGAACCCAGCACACTGGTTGTCGTCGGTGCAGAACTCGCGACAGGTGGAGATCTGCGGCGTGCCACCTCCCAAGGAGACGCAGAGGGCACCGGGCGCGCAGTTCACGCCGCTGGTGCCGCCGCACACCTCACCGATCGCGGCCGTTCCCTCGGGCGCGCAGACGCGGCCTCCGGTGCTGCCGTTGATGGTGCACATCTCGCCGCTCGGGCACCCGCACTGCGGAGGGAGCAGCTTGCACGGGTCCTCGTCACACGGGGGCAGCATGCCGCCCATGCCGCTGTCGGTGGAGGTCGAGTTGCCCGTGCCGCCCATGCCCCCGTTGTTCATCTGGGTGCCGGTGCTACCTGGACCATCGGCCCCAGATCCGGTCTGGCCGTCGTCATCGAGGTCAGCGCCGGTGCCCGTGGCACACGCCGCGACGGTCGCCCCGAGGCCGACCCCCACGATCGCCAGCCTCTTCACCATCTCCCAAGCCATACCTAACCAATACGCCGAAAAATCCCCTTCGCAAAGGGAACCGCGGTGTCACGGGAGGGTGGCAGAGGTCGTGAAGAAGACGCTCTAGTTCGAGAGCGACTTGGTGAAGACGATCCGCGCGCGACCGGGGCCGGCGTAGTTGGGGACCTCTTCGACCTTCCAGCCGAGCGCCTCGTGGAACCTCACCGAACCTTCGTTGCCGAGGGTGGTGATCGCCTTGAGGCTGGTGCACCGGTTGCGCGCGGCTGCCTTCTCAAAACCTTCGTAGAGGCGCGTACCGACCTGCATGCGGCGGTAGTCGGGGTGGATGCCGACGAGGTGCACGTAGCCGGTCGGGCCACGGTGCGCGATGAACCCGAGCAGGAATCCGACCATGACACCATCGGTCTCGGCCACCATCGCGAGGTCGCCCAGCTCGTAGAAGTAGACGGGGTGGGCGAGGGCGCTTGTGGGTCCGCCCCACCACTTGTCGATGACGCGGACGATGTGGTCGTAGTCCGCCTTGGTCAGCGGTCGCGTGGTGATCTCGTTGGCCCCCATGTCAGCTTCCGGCTCCATAAACGATCGGCCCAGCGCAAACGGTGACGACTGTCCGTCATCGGCAAAGAACTGCATACCTTCAACTTCCCCCTTCGCGGAGACCCAATTCGCGCCTTGCAGCGCGTCCGAGGCTCCCGTCCCTCGCGGGACTCGCTTGTCGTTTCTCCGAGAGAGCGCAGATCGCCCCCCTCTGGTGCTCTACGACTGCAAATGACGCAGTGCACCAGCGACGTCGCCAACGATACGGCCGTACGCTTGACGGCCTATCGCCTCGCCGTTCCTTTTGGCTTGGCGTCGGTTTCGGCAGGCTGTGGGGACCTTGCTGCCGGCGTCCTCGAAGTGGAGCGACGAACCGGCGGGAAAACCCACAATGGCCGAGATGACCCCAACTCGTTAGTACCGATCGCCTTTTTGTGCAACGACTTCGTCGCATGGTTGAGCACATCGGTCACGATGAGGTTCCGTCGTCCCACCTTAGGGACCAAGTTCGCCCCTGGCGGGTGACCTGGGCGTGCCTACTGGTGGTTCTCAGCCTCGGTTGCGGACCCCAGCGTCCGCCGATGCGCGACCTCGATGGCTGGTCGCGCCCCCCGGTGGATGACGATCCCCTCGCCGAGACCCACGACGAGACCGACGCGGAGAACACGCCTCTGATGCGCCTCTTACGCGAGGTGTCGCGGTCGCGCGGGCTGGAGATCCGCAAGCCGGTGCAGGGGCGGCGGGTCACACGGGTCGAGGCTTTGGCCGTGGTGCGGCAGAAGGCCGAGAGTGAGATGCCACGCGCGGTGATGGTGGCGCAGGGCGAGCTCATGCGGGCGCTCGGCGTGGTCCCCGTCGACTACGACTACGTGGGCGGCGTGTACCATCTGCTGTCCGAGAATCTGGCTGGCTTCTACGACCAGTCGGAGGACGTGCTCTTTCTGCTCGACGACATCCGCGACCGCGCGATGCGGGAGACGGTGGTGCACGAGCTCGTGCACGCCCTGCAGGACCAGCACTACGACCTCGAGGCCCTGCTCGCCTACCAGCCCGGGAAGGGCGATGCGCTCACCGCGTCGCATGCGCTCTGCGAGGGCGACGCCATGGCGGCCTCGATGGAGATCATGCAGGGCTCGCCGCATCAGCTGCGGCCGGAGGTCTTGCTCGGACAGATGCTGCACGCCGTGGGGTCGCGTGCAGAGCCTCCGCCGGAGATCCTCCAGCGCTCGCTGGTCATGCCCTACGTCGACGGCATGCGCTTCGTCCAGGCACTGCATCGGCGCGGCGGATGGCGTGCGGTGGACGCCGCCTACGCCCGTCGGCCCGCGTCGACCGAGCAGCTCCTCCACCTCGACAAGTACGACGCCGACGAGGCTCCGCTCGACGTGGCGGACGTGAAGCTGCTCGACGGCTACCAGGCGCTCGATCGCGACGCGATGGGCGAGCAGGCGCTGCGCATCTACCTCGACCAATGGGCGCCGGGCTTGGCGCCAGCCGCCGCCGCGGGGTGGGGTGGTGACCGCTACGCGGTCATGCAGTCGGCGTCGAAGGACGCCTACGCCGTCGCGCTCGTGGTCCGGATGGACACCGAGGCCGACGCGGTCGAGCTCGAGGAGGCGGTGCACGAGCCCGGCACCGGCGCCCTCCCGCCGATCCACGGCAAGCCCGTCACCTGCGTCGAGCGTGCGGACCTCGGGCCATTGGTGTTGCTTCGGCGAGGGGTCGACCTCGCACTGGTGGCGGGTCCCTACCGCGCGACGTCGCCTCCCCAAGCCGCTGCGAGCTGCCCCGAAGCGCTCACCTACGCCGAGTCGCTCCTGGCGCCCTGAGGGTCTCCGGCGGGCAGGGAGTCAACATGTGAGAATCCCCGGTCTCAGTCTGCGAAAGCGGAGACCAAGTCCGGGGACGTCAAGGGGCGGAGAGAGCGGGATTCGAACCCGCGGATGGGTTTCCCCATCGCACGCTTAGCAAGCGTGTGCCTTCAGCCGCTCGGCCATCTCTCCAAGAAGTTTTCCTCTGGTGGAGGATGGAGGGGTATGCCCTACCGTCGTCCGAGGCGCAAGACCCTGACGTTTCACCTCAGAAAGGCGCCTCGCGTGCCTCGATCAGTCGGGTTCGGGCTCTAGCGTGGTGGGGCCCGGCTTCTTCGTTGGGGAAGGCGGGGCTGGCTCGGGAGCTTTGGGTGCGGGTTCCGGGGGTTCGGCGCTGGCCGTCGTCCTTGCGCTGGCGGACGGGCTTGGTGCGGCGCCCCGGCTGAGGGGGATCTCGCCGGCGGGATAGGGGGATGGATCGTCGCCGACGTGCACGCCGCCCACGATGAGGGTGGCGGAGGTGATCGACTTGAAGCCCTCGTTGGCGAGCTCGAAGGAGACGTCGACGTCGCTCGCGCCGCCCGGCGCGATGGTGATGTTGGAGCCGGCCTCGTGGCGCAGGGCCTCGCCGGTGGGCAGTTCGAGCGCCCAGTAGCTGCGGTCGATGCGTACCGACTCGTCGCCCTTGTTCACCACCGTGGTCTTCACCTCGAGGGTGTCGTCGCCCTGCACGTAGGCTTCCTTCACCACGACCTCGAGCCCGTACTCGAGCTCACTGATCGGAGCCATCCACGGCTTCTTCGCGCAGGCGGCGAAGAGAAGAAGGCCAGCCAGCAAGAACCCGAAGCGTCGTCGCGTCATCCACATCCCCCCGGCTCGAGTTTGGTTCAGCCGGGACTCGACCGAAACCGAGAAGTTCTGGGCGCTCGCGCCTCGGGCGGCTAGGTCTGAAGCTTGGCCGATCCGAACATCGACGAACGCATCGACGCGGCCTTTGCGCCCGTGAGCAAAGCTTTCTCCGACCTCGTTTTCTTCGAGGTGCCCATCGGCGGGGTGGGGGTACCCGTGGTGGTGGGCTGGCTGGTGCTGGGCGCGATCTTCTTCACCGTCTACTTCCGCTTCGTGAACCTCCGGGGCCTGCCGCTCGCCTGGCGGAGCCTTCGAGGCGAGCTCGATGAGAAAGACGCGCCCGGGCAGATCAGTCACTTTCAAGCCCTCGCGACGGCCGTGTCCGGCACGGTGGGGATCGGCAACATCGGCGGGGTGGCGGTGGCCATCACCCTCGGCGGACCCGGCGCGACCTTCTGGCTGATCGTGGCCGGGTTGCTCGGCATGGCGACCAAGTTCGTCGAGTGCACCCTCGGGGTGCGGTACCGCGAGGTCCACGCCGACGGCACCGTCACCGGGGGGCCGATGCTCTATCTCCGTCGCGGCTTGGCCGAGCGTGGCTACGCGAAGCTCGGTCGCGGCCTCGGCAACTTCTACGCGGTGGGCATCGTCATCGGCTGCCTCGGGATCGGAAACATGTTTCAGGCCAACCAGGCCTACGCTCAGCTGCGTGCCGCCACCGGAGGCGTCGATGGTCCGCTCCAGGGTTACGGTTGGCTGGTGGGGGTCATCCTCGCCGTCATCGTGGGGGCGGTGATCCTCGGTGGCATTCGTTCCATCGCCGCCGTCACGGCGCGGCTCGTCCCCTTCATGGCAGGGCTCTACCTCACCGGTGCGCTCACCGTGCTCGCGCTGCACGCGAGTGCGATCCCCGACGCCGTCGCCGCCATCCTCGCCGGCGCCATGTCGGGCAAGGCGGCCGCAGGCGGCGCGGTCGGTACGCTGGTCATCGGGATGAAGCGGGCGGTCTTCTCCAACGAAGCGGGGATCGGCTCGGCGTCGATCGCCCACTCTGCGGTGCGGACCCGCTACCCGGCGACCGAAGGCACGGTTGCGCTCTTCGAGCCCTTCATCGACACCGTGGTGATCTGCACCATCACCGCGCTCGTCATCGGGGTCGCCGACGTCTCCTATCCGGGCTTCATGAGCTCCGGACTGAAGGGCGTGGCCATGACGAGCGACGCCTTCGGCCGCACGGTCTCGTGGTTTCCCATCCCTCTCGCGCTCGCGGCAGTGCTCTTCGCCATCTCCACGATGTTCTCCTGGGCCTACTACGGCCTGAAGGGATGGGGCTATCTCACCGGGTACTCCCCCGGTGCGACCAAGCTCTACAAGATCATCTTCTGCGTCTTCGTCGCCCTCGGCGCGTCGGTGCGCCTCGACGCCATCCTCGACTTCAGCGACGCGATGGTCTTCGTGCTCTGCGTGCCGAACGTGTTCGGCCTCGTGGTCCTCGCGCCCGTCGTGAAAGAAGAGCTCGCGCGCCTTCGCGAGGCCTACCAACAGGTCTGATGCAAGACAGCGCGATCCCAGTGGTCATTCTGTGCCACTTCGAGAATCGCATGATTACCCATCGTTGCGACGAGGAACGGGTCTTGCTCATGAGGGGTAAATGACCTCACGACCGAAACGCTCTCGTTCAGCCGCCCTCGGGTTGGGCTCGCTGTTCACCTCTTTGCTTGCCGGTTCCGTGGCTGGATGCTCGTTCGATGGTGACATCATCGGCGAGAACAGCTGCCCCGACGATCCGGGCACACGGGTCGTCACGCGCGAATTCGAGGTCGAAGCGAGCAAGGTCGCCGCTGCAGGACCCAATGCGGATGGCGTGATCCCGGCCACGGCTTGCTCGAGTCTCTGCGTGTCCGAATTCGGGGGCAAGGCGCTCAGCTGCAGAGACCTAGGACCCGCGAATGGATCCCCCACGGGGGGACTCGGTGGCATGAGCGGCAGTGCCGGAGGTGCCGGCGGCATGGGCGGCAGCGCCGGAGGGGCGGGGGGCATCAGTGCCGGAGGTGCTGGCGGCATGGGCGGAGCGGGCGCTGCCTTTCGAGACGTCGAGTGCGAGCTCGAAGAGCCCATCTTTTGTGTGGGGCGGCGTCACGTGGGCGTAGACGGCGCCCTCGCCGCCAAGGGTCCCACGGAGGTGGCGGCATGGTTGGCCCGTACGACGGCGTCGGAGGCGATTTCGGTGCCCGCATTCCTCGCCCTTGCAGAAGAGCTACGGGGCCATGGCGCGCCACCAGAGCTCGTGGCCGAGGCCGAGCGTGCAGCGGCCGATGAGGTCCGCCACGCGGCGTCGATGCGCGACTTCGCCCAAAAGGCGGGAGCGCCTCTTCAGGCAGCTCCACCACAGGCCCAGCCCGTACACCGAAGCCTGTTCGAGCTTGCCCTCGAAAACGCGACCGAGGGTTGCGTGCACGAGACCTTCTCGGGGCTGCTCGCCATGCACCAGGCGCGATGTGCGGCCGACGCCGACTTCCGCGCCACCATGTCGACCATCGCCGACGAGGAGGTCTCTCACGGCGAGCTGGCCTGGGCCATCCACACCTGGGCCTGCCAGCAGCTGAGCGCCAATGAGGTACGGCGCCTGCAGCTCGCCATGCACGAGGCGGCGGAGCGCATGATCGAGGCCCTCGCGTCGGAGCGACTCCATGCCGAGACGCGCCAGACGCTCGGACTGCCCTCTGCGGCGACGTCTGCGAAGTTGGCCTCGAGCCTTCGGCCCCACCTCTGGGCCGCCTGAGCGGGAGCTAGCGCAAGGCGCGCTCGAGCTCGGGATTCACCCGCTCGCGCCACTGGCGGTAGCCGCGGGTGGGGAAGGCCACGCCGTCGGCCACCAGCGACCACAGGCGTAGCGAGGGGAGGGGCCTTCTGAAGCTTCTGAAGGCCCCTAGCGATTGGAGGAAGGAGTGAACAAGAACCCACGGGAACGTATTTAGGGACACGGAGCGTCGGGGTCGTTCTCGATGCCCGCCACCACCGCGGTGCCGGTTGCGGCGAGCTGGCCGAGGAAACATCCGTAGCGGTACTTCACGTCGTCGAGCTCGAACGGCACGTAGTGGCCGTCTTGCTCGTTCTGCTCGCGCATGATGACGGCCGCGGTCACGGTCGTGCCGTTCACGGTTCGGTTCGCCGACAGCGGAGTCGCCGAGACCTGTCGTCCTACGAGCGCGTATTCGCCGGGGGCATCGTCGTCGAGCACGGGCTCGGCGAGGTCGAGACCGGCACTCATGCCGTAGGCGCTCACCATGCGGGGAAAGTGGTAGGTGTCGATCAGTCCCTCGATGAGCAGCACGTGTTTGGGCCGGTCCCGCGGCGCGTCGACGGTGAGCCCGCTCGGGGGAGTCGGGATCGACGTCGACCATGAATACGGGGCTGTCGTCGGCCAGGCTGGACGACGGCGTGATGGTTTGCAGTCGCTCGGTGTCGACCGGGCCGGTGAAAGGAAGGAAGACCCCACCGTTGAGACTGAAGCCATCGCGCCCCTCTTCGAGCAGGGTCAAGAGCTGCTGGAGCAGGGCGTTGTCACCCGGGTTGGGAAAGTCCTGCACCGCCAACGAACCGTCGTCGCGCCGTCGGTGCTCGGCGGGAAAGGGCGCTTCGAAGAAGCCACCGTCGGGGTTCCACTGGGCTTGGGTTCCGGGCTCGGGGAAGCTCGTGTCCGAACAGCCGGTGAGGACCAACACCCCAAACGCCCAACGTGCCCACCCCATGGCCGAACTGTACACCACCGGCGGGACGACCTACGCCACGCGCATGGCCTCCCGCCTCTGGCTGCTCCTGCTCCTGTTGGTGAGCTGCCGCCCCGCGGTGACGCCGACGACGACGCCGCCGCTGCGCATCCTCGTCTACCCCTACATCCCGAGCTGCCCCGAGGGTCACGGCGCCACCGAGGAACGCCTCGAGCGGGAGCTCGCAGCCGAGGGCATCGCGGCCGAGGTCGACATCGCCGATCCCGATGGGCTGCTCTACGGCGCCCGAACCGCAGAGCTGATCACCGCGCGCGGCTACGACGTGCTCGAGGTGGACACCATGCTGCTCGACGGCGTGATGGAACAGATCCAGCCCCTCGAGGTCGACCTCGCCACGGCGCATCCTGCCGCCCATGCCCCCGTCACGCGCGACGCCAAGATCTGGGGCGTGCCCCATTGGCTGTGCGGCTTCTTCCTCTACAGCCACGATGCCTCGGTAGCCGAAGCCACCACCGTCGCGTCCCTCGACGCGGCACTGCGCGCCCTCGAAGGTCCAGACCTGGTCGGCGACGCGAGCAGCAGCTGGGACCTGCCCGCCCTCTACGTCGACGCATGGCACGATCAACACCCCGAGCGCCTCGGCGGGGACGCGTTGATGGGCCAGCCACTGGAGCCGGACGCATTGGCTTCGCTCCGCAGCTTCCTGTCGGGCTGCGACGCCGGCGGGCGAAACCCATGCCTCGATGGCGGCTTCGAGAACCACGCGCCCGCCGCGGCCGAAGCTTTCGTGGCCGGACGCGCCAATGCGCTCTTCGGTTACTCCGAACGCCTCGCAACCTTGCCCGACCCGGTTCGGATCAGCGCACTCCCTTTGGGACCGACGACGGGACGCATGCCCTTGTTCAGCGACGCCTTCGTGGTCGCCAAGCGCTGCACCGGCGATTGCCTCGAACGCGCCCGCGCCGCGATCGCACGTCTGGTCGCAGCCGAGACCTACGACTGGCTGCTCGCCCGCAACGAGTGCGCCGAGCCGATGCGGCCCCGCTACCTGCTACCCGCGCAGTCCGCCGCCTGGGACCTGCCATCGGTCGCGGGCGACCCCCGCTACCAACGCCTGTGGTCGCTGGTGGCCGACGGCGTGGCCTTCCCCACCCGCGGCTACCGTCAGTGGCGCGAGCGGGTGAACCCAGAGCTCGAGCGCGCCTTGCGCGATTGAGCTCCGGGTCAAAGCGAGCGCCACGTTCGAGGCTCTGATGCACGATGTACGAGGGGCAGCGGACATCATGGCCGACGGAACACAAGGCTCCGTGGTCTGCGACGCCGTCAGCATCGGCCTCGGCTTCGAGCTCGCCGAAGCAGGGCTCGCCAACGTCGTGCCCGTGACGCCGCGCCCGGATCCGTGTCCCCCCTGAGGGCGCCGCGCGGTCTGGTCGCACCAGGGGAAGTACCCAGTGAGATAGCCCCATCCCTTCTGGCGCCCGCCATCCGTCACCGGCGACCCCCGCTACCGAGGGGGCCCTCCCAAACACCGTCGCTTCGCGACGATTTTAGCGCTCGATGAGCTTGGCCGCGTCGAAGGTGGTGGTGAGCTGGAGGCGGTCGCCGGCGAGCTCGATGCAGATCTCCACGTCGGGCGGCAGGTTCTTCAGCGCCTCGTTCATGGCCGGCACGTAGGCGGGCCAGGCGCCCTCGAGCGCGACCACGAGCCCGGCCCAGCCCGCTTCGCGGATCTGCCGATTGAGGGCTTTCGCGTCTCCGCCCTTCACGCCCATCGCGTCGCCGAGCTTGGTGAGGGCTGTCTGCGCGTCGGCGCTACCCTTCGCGCAGGTCTTCTTGGTGTAGGCGCTGAGGGCCTTCTTGCCGTCTTCGGTCACGCGCCACGAGCCCAAGGTGGTGACCGACGACGCGGAGCCGCTCACGGAGACGGTGCCGTCGTCGAGCAAGGTCGGCTTCTGGGCCGCGATGGCACGGACCTGAAGCGCCTCCTTGGTTCCGACCTCGATGACCTTCGCGAGCGTCTCCATTTCGACGGCGCCGTTCACGGCCCGCATCAACATCGAGAGTCCGGTGGCCACCCCCGCATCTTCGGCGGGGGGGCCCACGATGCACACCGCGGTGCCGGTCGCGGTCGCGAGCAGGCTGCACGTGTCTTTGGCGGGGCCACCCGATCGTGCGTGGAAGGCGGCGAGGGACGCGAGGGCCGCGGCCCGCGCTTCTTCGCGATAGCCCGTGACCCCATCGATGATGAGGGCGTTTTCTCCGAGGTAGACCGCGCCGACCTCACCCCGCCCCTCCAGCACTTGTTTGGCCCCGGGTAGCTGGGCGCAGGCCTTGGCCTTCGGACAGGAGCCGACCTTGCTGTTGCCTGCATCACCGAGCGCGGCGAGCAGCTTGGCCGAGCCGCTCTTGCCCAGGGGAAGGATGAACCGCCCGAGCACGACCGGTAGAGGATCGAGCGCATCCACCTTGGCGTAGACCGCGTCGCGTTCCTTCTCCGTCTTCGCTTTGGCCATCTCGCTGGCGAGGGCCTCCAAGGGCGCCGCTTTGGGACCGACCGCAGCGAAGAGCACGGGTCGGCTCAGGTCGAGGCCGAGGGCTTCGGCCACCGCGTCGGCGTCTTCGACCTTGGTCCCGGTAAGCTTCTCGAACGACGCCAGCGCCTTCTCTTTGTCGCCTTGGGTCGTCAGATCGAAGGCGGTGCGGAAGAGCGTCATGTCGAGCCGGCCGTAGGCCATCGCGCCCGGCGGAAGCGAGGTGAGGGTGGCGGGCGCGGCCGGCACCGGGGGTGGAGGCGGCTTGGGTGCTTCAGCCTTGGGGGTTGCCGTCGCAGTGGCGGTGGCCGTAGGGGCGGTCTTCTTGGGTTCGTCCGAGCAGGCGCCGAGCGCGAGGAGGGCGAAGACGAGAGGCAGGCGGGACATGCCTCCTGTGTACACCGGAGCCGTCAGCGAATGTCGACGGTGAGGGTCTCGGTGAGGTCGTCGCTGCCGATGAGGCGCACGGTGAAGGTCATGCCGTCGCCCGTCGGCGGATCGAAGACCCGCGCCTGCGACTCGGCCCACCCGTCACAGGAGGGCACCGCGCCCTCGCTGCTCACCATGAAACCCTGGCCATCGGCGATGCTGAATTCGACGTCGCCTTCGTAGCCATAGATGCGCGCCGCGAGGTCGACGTGCGAGCCTCCCTGGAAACCGAACTGCTTCTCGATCGCCATGCCGTCGGTGAGCGCGTGGAACACGGCGCTCTCATCGAGGTAGCCGACCTCGATCGCCATCGCCTCGGTGGGCAGCTGGCCTTCGTCGAGGCACTGGGTGGCGGCGGGGGCGGCCGAGGGATCTTCTTCGTCTACCGGGCCGCACCCGTTGAGGGCGAGCAGCGCGCAGAGCGAGGCGACGATGCGGTGGGTCATGCCCACGCATGATGCGAGGCGTGGGCCAAGGGCGCGCGCCAATTGAAACGTGCACTTGGCCGGTGGCCACCACGATCTGCGGCGCAGGATCGCGTCACGGATGTCGTGCTCCCTTGCGGGGTACACCCCGCAGATGGCTTGGGGGGAACACCCCGCAACCGCCACCGTCCTGACGGGCATAGCGATGAAGTTTCAGTCGCTTGCGCGGCTCCTGAGCCAAGGCACATCGGTTGCAGTTCATCGGGGCATGCACCGAACCTGGCTCCTTGGCGTCAGCCTGGCGCTCGCTGCCTGCGCAGACAGCCCGCCCGATGAAACGACCGCTCCCGTCGACCGACCCAAGCCCTCGCCCTACGAGCCGACGGTCGAGACGAACGAGGACTCCCAGCTCACCGTCGAGCAGGCCAATGCCGCGCTGCCCGCGTTGCTCGCCCAGATCGTCGCCACGGATCCGGAGGGGATCCGCGACCGCTTCGATGCCCTGATGGTGCACGCGGACGCCACCTGTCCCCCGACGACGGTGTCCGACATCGAGGGCGGCACGCTCACGCGATGGGAGGCTTACGGCGAGGGTTGCACCAGCGCCGACGGCACGCGCTTTCAGGGTGAGGTTCGCTACACCGCGGCGGAGACGATCGAAGACGGGGTGCCGGTGGTCGGCTGGGCCCTCGACAGCCTCGAGTTCGAGGTGCGCACGCCATCCGGTGACTTCATGCGCGGGGCGCTCTCGCTCGGGGCGACCACCCAGGAGCGCCCGGACGGTCTCGTGATCGACACCATGGCCATCCGGTCGCAGCTCGAGGCCGATGCGACCACCGCCGGCGACAACCCGTGGCTCACGGGTGCGCTCAACGGCGAGGTGGCCCTGCTCGCTGGCCGCCAGGGACCCGGCCGGCTGTTGCAGATCAGGGCCGTGGTGAAGCCCGGCGGTGGCGACGCCGCGGTGACCGCGACCGAGCTCGACGACGTGCAGCTCGACAACGTCTCCTGCCCCGAAGGGGGTCTGTCCGGCTCGGTGGCCATGCGCGACGCGGTCGGCGGTTGGCACGACGTCTTCTTCGGCACGGAGGACGCCCCCAACTGCACCGCCTGCGGCGAGCTCGACTTTCACGGGGAGGCCATGGGCCAGCTCTGCCTCTCTTCCGCCCAACGAACCCAACTCCTGACCTGGGAGACGACCCCATGGTGAAGCCCCACTGCCTCCTTCCGCTCGTCCTGTTGGCCGTCGCCTGCAAAGACGACCCGGCACCCCCTCCCGAGTCCCCCGCCGTCGACCCGGGCCTCGACGCCCGCTCGGTGTTGGTGAGGGCCAGCCTCGACGTGCGCGGCGTGCGTCCTACTGCGGCCGAGCTCGACACCGTGCTCGCCGACCCGAGCCAGCTCGACGGCATCGTCGACGCGATGGTCGACGACCCGCGCTTCGAACATCGGGTCCGGGCTCTCTTCGCCCCTGCCCTCCGCACCCGTCGCGATGCCTACCCCTTCGGCGCTACGGCCTACGGCTTGGCGGAGGAGGAACGACTGCGCTTCCTCCGCGCGGTGGCCGAAGAGGGCCTCAACCTCATCGGCTACGTCGCGGTGACCGACCGCCCCTTCTCGGAGGTGCTTACGGCAGACTACACCATCGTGGACCCGATCCTGATGGAGGCTTGGCCCCTCAGCCAGACCGGTGACCAGCCGGCCGAGCTTCGCGAGGGCACGGTCATGGCGCGCTACGACGACGCGCGCCCGGCCGCCGGCGTGCTCTCGACCAACGCCTTCTTCTGGCGTCACACCTCCACCGTCGACAACGCCAACCGAGGTCGCGCCAATGCGGTCGCGCGCGCTTTCCTCTGCGAGGACTACCTCGAGCGTCCCATCGACTTCCCCACCGACGTCGACCTCACCAACCAGACCGCGATCGACGACGCCATCAACAGCAACCCCGGCTGCACGGCCTGCCACGCCACCCTCGACCCGCTGGCGAGCCACCTCTGGGGTTTCATGTACGTCACCGACGACGCGGTCACCTGGTCGACCTACCAGTCGCAGAACGAGCGCCTCTGGGAGCAACGCGAGCTCGCTGCCCCCGGCTTCTTCGGCACGCCGACCAGCGGTCGCCTCTCGAGCCTCGGCGCCGACATCGCGAACGACCCGCGCTTCGTCTCCTGCACCGTGCAGCGCGTCTACGAAGGTTTGCTCGGACGCGACATCACGGTGGCCGACGAGGGGCAGCTCGCGGCTCACCGCGAGGTCTTCATGACGGCGGGCCTGTCCCTCAAGGCGCTCGTGCGCAGCGTATTGAAAGACCCCGCCTACCGAGGTCGCACGCACATCAGCGCCTGGGGCGGTCAGCCCGAGGGCGTCGACATGAAGCTCGTCTCCCCCGAGCAGCTGAGCACCAGCGTCGAAGCGCTCACCGGTTATCGGCTGTCGGTCTTCGGCGTGAACATGACGGAGATCGACTTCGCCGTGCGCGCCCTCGCCGGCGGTGGGGAGCGCGGGCCTACCTCCACGCCATCCCTGGGTCACACCATCGTGCACCGGCGCCTCGCCGAAGGGGCCGCAGCGATCCTGGTCGAAGGAGACGGCGACACATCTCCCGTGGCGCAGCGCTTGGCCGGCGTCGACCTGAGCGCCGAGCCGAGCCCCGACCTCATCGTCGGGCTCATCGCCGACACCCGCTCCGAGCGCGTCGCGGCCGACGATCCCGCCGTGACCTCCCTCCTCACCCTCTGGCGCGACCTGTCGAGCGAGTCGACCGAGGTCGCCTGGCGCGGCCTGCTCACGGCGCTGCTCGCCGACCCCGCCCTCGCCGTCTACTGACCCGACTCGAAGGACCCGACATGAAGCACATCTCCCGTCGAACCTTTGGCCTCGGTGCCCTCGGCACCGCCCTCGCCGCCTTCACCACCGGCGCTACCCCCGCCCAGCAACAGCGCCGCTTCGTCTTCATCCACGCCCGTGGCGGCTGGGATCCGCTGTGTGTCTTCGCGCCCAAGTTCAGCGCCTCCGCCATCGACATGGAGCCCGACGCGGCGCCGGTGACGGTCGGCAACTTTCAGCTCGTCGACCATCCTGCGCGCCCGTCCACCGTGCCTTTCTTCCAGGCCTACGGCGACCAGATCTTGTTGGTGAATGGCATCAACACCCGAAGCGTCAACCACGAGACCTGCCAGACGGTGGTGCTCACCGGCCAGACCAGCGACAGCGGCATCGATTGGCCCACCACGATCGCGGTGGCCGACACCAGCAAGTACTACATGCCGCACCTGGTCTTCGGTGCCGCGGCTTTTCCCGGCGACCAGACCGTCTACGTGACGAGTGCCGAGGGCCTCGTGCAGCAGGCCGTCAAAGGCGAGCTGCTCACCTTCGCCGACCAGCCCAGCACCATTCCTAGCAATAGTGCGCGCGGTCGACTCGACATCTATCTCGAGCAGCGTACGAACGAGCTCAGCCAGAAACACGGACTGGGCATGACCGACGATCAGCGCATCGCCTTCGAGCGCGGCCACGACCTGGTGGCTGCCGACGTCATCAACTTCCCGCCCGGGGATGAGATGCAGGCGCGCATCGCGAGCGCGGTGCAAGCCCTGGCCGACGACGTGACCCGATGCGCGTCCATCTCCAGCGGTTTTGCGTGGGATACCCATCCCGACAATTCGTTGCAGTCGGGCCTGTTCGAGGGACTCTTCGGTGACCTCGACGGGCTCTTGAAGCTTTTGGCGAGCACCCCGGCGCCCGAGGGGGGCATGCTCTCGGAGAGCACGACGGTGGTGGTGATGAGCGAGATGGCCCGCACGCCCGCCTTCAATGCCACCAATGGTCGGGACCATTGGCCCTTCACGTCGGCGATGATCATCGGACCCGGGGTGACGGGGGGCCGCACCA
>JAUHZF010000552.1 GCA_030426145.1 Polyangia bacterium | reverse complement strand
GATGGCGTAGGGCGCGCTCGGGCAGCAAGGGGAGCGCGATGGTGCCCGCCGCCAGCGACATGGCCGTCACCATGCCCAGCCGGCCGGTCACCGGTTTCGCGATGTTCACCGCCTGCGCTGCCTCTTCGGTCATGGCCAGACGCTTAACACGACGCGGGAGCGGGCACTTGCCCCGCCGCGGGGGTCCGGCCCACACTGGGGACCGGCATGGAGAAGATGCTCAAGTTCGTCACGTGGGTCTTCGGTGGCCTCATCGTGCTCGCCCTGGTGGGGCGTCTTTTTCTCTTCGAGCAGTGGATCGTGCCCACCGCGGACGAAGATGCCTGGGTGGCGGCCTCCGTAGCGCCGACCCTGGCCGGGGGTGACATGGTGCTCGTGCTCACCGTCGGCACGCCCAAGGCGGGCGACCTCGTGCGGTGCAAAGACCCCGACAATCCCGGCTCGTTCGTGGTGGGGCGCATCGCCGGAGAGTCTGGCGACACGGTCGAGATCAAAGGTCCCACACTGTACGTCAATGGGATCCGCTACGACTCCAACGAAGCCTGCATCGAGCCGAAGGTCTACGTGGACCATCCGGACACGGGGGCCGAGGTCGAGCTCCGTTGCTCCCGGATCGAGTTCGGCGGCACCTGGCACTTCCGCGCGAACAGGGCCGGGACCGGCGTGGCCGACAACCACCGCCACGAGGTCGGCACGAACAAGGTCTACCTGCTCAGCGACAACCGCACGCTGCACCTCGACTCCCGAGATTTCGGCACCGTCGACAAGGAGACCTGCAGCGGGCGGATCAGCTTCCGCCTGTGGGGCAAGGACGGCTGGACCGACGGCGAACGGCGGCTCAATTTCATCCGTTGATCCACCCCGAGAAAAGCCGCCTGCGGCAAAGTGCAACCGGGGACAAACCCGTGGTAAGACTCGGGTTGTAAAGGGAAGAGCTTGACTCTCGAGAAGCAAGAAATCGGTGTCGTCTGTGGGCAGTGCGACTGGTTCAATCCGCTCGACGGACGAGCCTGTGCGCAGTGCGGCAACGCACTCGGGATGCGCGGCCAGAGCCGTGCTTCTGCGATCTCGCCCCAAACCCTCGAAGTCGAGGACTCGTCGGCCCCCAAAGCCGCCATTCACATCAAGGAGGAGAGCGACGTGGAACCAGCTCGCCACTACGTATGCCGGTCTTGCTCGAGCCCGGTCCCGGCCGGTCACAAGTTCTGCGGTCGATGCGGCACCCCGGTGCCCGCCGACGTGCGAGAGCTCAAGACGAACTTCTTCGGGGACATGCAGAACCCGACGAAGGCCAAGCTCATCCTCATCCGCGGCGAGGGTATGGACGGCCTGTCCTTCCACCTCAAAGCGGAGCAGCACATCGTGGGGCGCGAGGGGCAGCTCATCTTCCCCGACGACCCCTTCGTCTCCCCGCGGCACGCCAACTTCTTCTACCGAGACGGCGCGCTGGTGGTTCGCGACGAGGGCTCGCTCAACGGCGTCTACATCCGCATTCGCGGCACGGTGCCCATCGAGCCCAACAACACCTTCCTCGCCGGTGAGCAGCTCTTCCGCCTCGAGAAGCTCGACCCCATCACCGACGACGGCCCCGATCCGGACGGCACGAACTTCTACGCGTCGCCCCGCAAGGACAGCCTCTTCCGGCTCTGTCAGATCTTCCGCGGAAACGCGGTGGGCATGACCGTGCACGCGGCCGGCTCGAGCATGACGGTGGGACGGGACGGCGCCGACCTGAACTTCCCCGAGGACCTCTTCATGTCGGCCGAGCACTGCCGGATCGACTTCGCCAACGGTCAGTTCACCCTCACCGACCTCGACAGCCGCAACGGCACCTACGTCCGCATCAAGGGCGAGCGCCGCCTCGAGCACGGCGACTACGTCTTCATCGGGCGCAAGCTGCTCCGGGTCGAGGTCAACACCAACTAGCGAACGCGACCGGCCGACGCGATGCCTTGGTACTCGATGCCTTGGTAACGGCGGGGTCGGCCGGCGCGTGGTATAGCCACGGGCGATGAGCAACCTGGCGGCCCAAATCGCCCAGACTGTCTTCATCCTCGGCGCATCGGTCGGGGTCTACTCCTTCGTGCGCGCGGCGCAGGCGGACCAGCGGTTCAACAGCTGCCAGGCGTGGTGCCAGATGCGCCCCAACTACGCGGGACGCAACCGGAGCGTGCCGGACTTTCAGCTGAAGAACATGCAGGGCCAGATGCGCCGCATGTCCGACTTCACGGGCAAGGGCCCGGTGGTCCTCAACTTCTGGACCAAGACCTGCCAGCCCTGCCTGGAGGAGATGCCCGAGCTCGCCGACATGGCGCGCATCCTGAAGAAGGACGGCGTCACGGTGGTCACGGTATGCACCGACGAGGGCCCAGAGGCGGTGCGCGACACGCTGCAGGTGGTGCTCGAGGGCCAGGAGCCTCCCTTCGAGGTGCTCTTCGACCCGGACGGCGAGCTGGTCGTCGAACCCAAGTTCGGTACCGCCCTCTTCCCGGAGACGTGGCTGATCGACAAGGCGGGGATCATTCGCGCCCGCATCGACGGCAACCCCGGTCAACGGGGCATGGGCTGGACGAGCTCGATCCCGCTCGAGGTGCTCGAGAACATGCAGAAGCCCGGCAGCTGCCCGGTCGACTTCTTGGGGGGCAACCCCTCGGGCAAACACGCTTCGCTCTGTGGCGAAGACCTCTGAGGGACGGCGAAGCCCCTCCCGGGGCCGCCGGGACCCTGCCGACCGCTCCTGCGGGACTGGCGACGGGCGGCTTCAGGGCGTACATCCATGGGGTGTCTGGGTTCTGGTCGCGTCTCGCCGTGTTGCTCGCCGTCGTGGTGGCGGCTCCGGCGTGTGACGGCGGCCTCGACTGCTCGGAGCGCCCGGAGACGGCCGCGCGGGAACGTCGGGGCGCCCAGGTCGCGCGCGAGCTGAACGATCGAGACTTCGACCGCGGCTACGACGACGGGCGCGCCCTCACGCGAGCAGACGGCGAGCGCGACGGTTACGACCGGGCCTACGACGTCGCTTATGCGGCCGCGTTCCACCGCGCCTACGCCCTCGCCTACGACGAGGCCTACCAAGATGGCCGCGCGGCCGGCACGGGCGACGACCAGGCCTGCATCGCAGGCGAGCGTGATGGATCCGACGTGGGGGCCGCGGACGGATACGACCAAGGCTTCGCGTCGGGCGCCGCCGACGGCACCGCCGATGGCTACGCGGCTGGTTACGACGAGGGCTTGGCCCTCTGCGGTCAGAGCAGCTTCGCGCCTCAGCCCAGCCCGCAGCGCGCCGACGAGCCCCCCACGGAGCAGGAGCTGAACACCTGCTACAACCGCGGCTTCGACGACACGCGCGACGCCGCCGCCTACACGCGCGGCTTCGATGTCGGACGCCGCGACAATCCCGACTACCAGGCGGGTCTTCAAGACGGTCGGCGTCGCGGTGAGGATGACGGCTTCGCCGATGGCGACCTCGATGGTTGGGACCAGGGTTCCCTCGACGGCTTCGACGCGGGCTACCTCGACGGCGCCGACGCGACCTACGCCGACTGCTACGACGCCGCTTACGGCTCGTCTTACGACGCCAGCTTCCCCGCGGGCTACGACCAGGGTTACGACGCCGGCTACCTCGACGGTTTCGACGACGGCTACGCCGACGCCCTCGCCACCTGCCCCTGAAGCCCAGCTCCGACGCTCGCATCCCCATCGAGCGCGCGCCCCCGACCCACCCCCTCGATCAGCCCGACGATGGACTCGACGCGCCTCGCCGTCCCCGTGGCCCCTATACTCGTGGGGTGAGCACGGCGCGCCGAGTGCACCACTCGTACAAGCAGTACCTGCAGACGCTCGACCTGAGCGCGGTGAAGCTCGAGTTCTGTGACGGCGAGATCTACGCCCTTGCGGCGGGAAGCCCCGCACATGCTGACCTTGCGGCGTCGATGACACGACTCCTGGGCAACGCCCTACGCGGCCGCTGTCGCGTGTCGTCATCTGACCTCAAGGTCCGGATCGAAGCGACCGACCTATCGACCTTCCCCGACGTCACCGTCGTCTGTGGCGAGCGACGCGTGGCATCGATCGACCCCCATGCAGTGACCAACCCCACCCTGTTGGTCGAGGTCACGAGCCCGTCGACCGAAGACTACGATCGGGGGGACAAGCTGGGGCACTACAAGCAGATCCCGGGACTGACGGTCGTACTCTTCGTCTCGCATCGCCGTCCCCAGGTGACCGTCGTCGAACGACAGCCTTCCGGGTGGCGGGTCCGAGAGGTTCGTTCCGGTGAGAACGTTCGATTGGAGCAGCCGGAGCTCTGCCTCTCCGTCGATGAGCTGTACGAAGGCATCG
>JAUHZF010000163.1 GCA_030426145.1 Polyangia bacterium | reverse complement strand
CCGAGCCCGAGCCCGAGATCGAGCCCGAGATCGAGCCCGAGACCGAGATCGAGCCCGAGCCCGAGATCGTCTCAGGTGTCCGATAGGTCGCCTTTGAGGGATGCCGCTTGCAGTTCGGGCAGCTCTACGGTGGCGAGCTGTTCGAGGAGCGGCTCGAGCGCGGTCGCCGACTGCAGGATGGGGCGATGTTCGACCCGGATGAAGCGCTCTTCGGTCGCGTGAGCGACGAAGGCCAAGAGGTGGTCGTAGTAGCCGAAGGCATTGAGGAGCCCCACGGGTTTGTCGTGGTACTGAAGCTGGGTCCAGGTCGTGACCTCGAAGAGCTCCTCGAGGGTTCCCCACCCGCCTGGTAGTGCGATGAATGCGTCGGACAGCTCGGCCATCTTGGTCTTGCGGGTGTGCATCGTGTCGACGACGTGCATCTCGGTGCATCCCGTATGCGCGAGCTCGAGGTCGCGCAGCTTTTCGGGAATGACGCCGTAGACCTCGCCTCCGGCTTCGAGGGCACCATCCGCGACGCGCCCCATCAGCCCGATGTGCCCGCCACCATAGACGACGCCATAACCCTTGCGGGCGAGGGTTCGCCCAACGTTGCCCGCGAGCTCGAGGTAGCGCGGATCGACGCGCTGACTCGACCCGCAGTAGACACAGATTCTGGAGAAGGTTCGCATGGTCCTACTTTCGCTCGACGTTCTTGCGGGTGAGCCGCGCTCGACCCTCCGTGGCCTGGAGCAGGGCCCCCTCGGCCCCACGACTCAGCTCGGCGGCGTTGGCTTCATCGGTGTCGATGTGCATCTCGAGGGCGTACTTGGGTGAGACGCGAATGAGCACGTCCCCGAACACGAGGTCGCGCCCATCACTGTCGATGGCGACCTCGACGACGTCGCGGTCCTCCACGCCATAGTGCTGCGCGTCCTCGGGGCGCATGTGAATGTGGCGACGGGCGCAGATGACTCCCTCCTCGAGGTGCAGCTCGCCAGCGGGGCCGACCAGGGTGCAGCCCGCGCTTCCCTTCACATCGCCCGAGTTGCGCACCGGGGCGTCGATGCCGAGGAAGAACTCGTCGGTGCGCGACACCTCGACCTGATTGCCGCGTCGCGTGGGACCGAGAACCCGCACGCCCTTCAGGGTTCGCTTGGGCCCCACGACGTCGAGCGTCTCCTCACAGGCGAACTGTCCCGGCTGTGACAGTTCGTTCCTCGGCGTGAGCTCGTGACCAGGACCGAAGAGCTTGGCCACCGCTTCTTGGGTGAGGTGGATGTGACGCGCCGAGATGGCCACGGGGATGGGCTTGGTCTGCGTCACGCGGTCGAGCTCGGCCACGAGGTCGGCGGTCTGCTGCGCGATCGCGTGCTGCTCATCCGTGGCGACGACCAGCAGATGCGTGCGGCTCGTGGGGGTGGAGATGCGCGCGACGCGACGCTCGGGCCCCACCTTGGCGAGGCGGTTGTCGTCTTCGTCGATCACGGCCCCGAAGGCCTCGAGCCGTTGGCAGATCCGGTGCCGCATCAGGGCGCTGTTCTGGCCGATCCCCGCGGTGAAAATGATGGCGTCGCAACCGCCGAGCACGGCCATGTAGGCGCCGATGTACTTGCGAACGCGATGCGAGAACACGTGAAGGGCGAGGCGGCAACGCTCGTCCCCTTCGGCCGCGCGCTCTTCGATGTCGCGCAGGTCGTTTCCGACGCCCGAGAGTCCAGCCAGGCCGCTGCGCTTGTTCACCAGCTCATCGATGCCGTCGGCGTCGAGCCCCTCCTCGCGCATCAAGTGCACGAGAATGCCCGCGTCGATGTCGCCGGCTCGACTGCCCATCACGAGTCCCTCGACGGGCGTCATCCCCATGCTCGTCTCCACCGACCGGCCGTACTCGACGGCGCAGAGGCTCGCCCCATTGCCGAGATGACAGGTGATCAGGCGCAGCTGGTCGAGATCGGCACCGAGGTACTCGGCCGCGCGCTTGGCGACATAGGCGTGCGAGGTGCCATGAAAGCCATAACGACGAATGCCGTGCTTCTGGGCCAGCTCGTAGTCGAGAGCGTAGTGGCGAGCTCGGTTGGGCATCGTGGCGTGAAAGGCGGTGTCGAACACGGCCACGTGAACGAGGTCCGGCAGCACCTTCCGGGCCGCGACGATGCCCGCGAGATTGGCTGGATTGTGCAATGGCGCCAGAGGTGTCAGGGCCTCGATGGCAGCCACCACCTCGTCGTCGATGCGCGTGGGCACGGTGAACTTCTCTCCGCCATGGACCACCCGGTGACCCACGCCGGCGAGGCTGACACCTTCGCCGAGGCGTTCCATGAATCGCGGCAGCAAAGCCCGTAGCGCCGCTTCGTGGTTGGGGGCGTCGACCGGCGTCGGCGCCTCGTCATCGAAACGAACGGTAGGCCCTTCACCGCCGATGCGCTCGACGAGCATGCGAACGTTCTGCGCTCCGGTCTGCGGATCGATCGCCGCCGCCTTGATGGAGGAGCTACCGCCGTTGATCACCAATATCGGGTTCATGTCGGCGCGCAGTGTGGACGGGCGCAGCCGCGACGAAAAGGCTCATCCCGAGTGAGGCGGCTCCTCGGTGTCTTCGTCTTCCCATCCCGTGATCCGAGGGGCGTCGACCCGGCGCACGAGTGCGATGGGCTCCGAGACACGCTCCTCGGGCAGATCGAGCGCCATGCGCACGGTGGGGCGATCCTGAGGGATGGGCACCGTGCCCCTCGGCGGCGGCACGTCATCGCCGTCGAAGCTCGACATGTCGACCTCGATGCTCTCCTCGACACTGTCCGGCTGGCTGGCCTGCTGGCTGGCCTGCACGCTGGGCTCGGGCGCCGCCTCGTCGGCGGGAAGCGGCGGCGGTCCGGGCCCGGGTCCCATGCGGTCGGTCGCGAGCGAGTTGAAGACCTCACGAAGCCGCTCGCTCATCTCGTTGGGGATGCTCAGGTGCTGGGTACGCACGCGAGGCATCTTGCTCGTGACCTCGAGCTCGGGGCTGCTGAGCTGCCCCGGTCCGAATGCGAGGCGTTCGAGCACGGCCCGCACGTCGGCGAGCATTTGTGTGGCCACGCGGTAGCGCTGCTCGGGGCGTTTGGCGCACGCCCGGGAGACGATGGGTCCGTAGGGCGACTGAACCAGCCGATCGGGCAACGCGAGAGGGCGGTCGGAGCCGTGCGCCACGAAGATGTCGATCTCTCCCTTGGCGGTCACGATGGGATTGCCCGTGACGAGCTCTCCGAGCACCAGTCCCATGGCGTAGATGTCGGCCGCCGGGCCCACCTGTTCTCCCCGTGCCTGCTCAGGCGCCATGTAGCGCGGGGTGCCGAGCACGGCGCCCATCTGCGTGACGTCCATGCGCTGCTTCGCACCGCCCGCAGTGAGCTTGGCGAGGCCGAAGTCGAGCAGCTTGACGTTCTCACGTCGGAGCTCGGACGGCGGGGCCGGACAGAGGTAGACGTTGGCCGGCTTGATGTCGCGGTGGGTGATCCCGCGCTGATGGGCGGCCTCGAGGGCGAGAAGCACCTGCTCCGCGATCTCACCGGCCTCGCGGTGCGCCAGCGGCGCCTCCGCGTCGAGCTTCTTGTTGAGTGTGCGACCCGCGAGGAGGGGAAAGACGAGGTAGGGCGAACGAAGCTCGTCGTGCGCAAAGCCGAAGTCGAGCAGCTCGACGATGTGTCGATGCTTGAGGGTCTGAAGCACCTCGGCCTCTCGCCCGAAGCGCACGCGCTCGGCATCACTCTCGGGGTGACCGGCGTGCATGAGCTTGATGGCAACGCGCGCGCCGGTGGCGAGGACGTCGGCCCGAAAGACCGTAGCGCTGCCGCCGCTGCCGATGACGTTGGCGACGCGATACCGTCCCCCCAGGACGGTACCGGTCGAGATGAGTACATCGGCCTCGGACACCCTACCGACATCATCGCACAAATGACGCCATCGGGCCCGCCGCGCTTTCGGGCGGGAACGCGTCCTAGAAAAAGTAACGCAGGTCGAAATGGCCAGAGAAGAGCATCGCGTCGGGCTGTGGCGCCAAGACCGAAGCGTCCGGGCTGCTGGTTCCCGGGGTCGCGATCGCGCGCTCGCTGTCCTGCAGGACCGCAAACCCGCCGGTCCAACCCAGCATCAGGTCGCGGCGGCCGGTGTAGTAGAGGCCGGCGCTCGTGCGGTGGTACATGGCGAGCACCTTGCCGCCCTCGGGCAGACCGAGGTTGGCGTTGGGGTCCCACCGGCTCTCGTTCCACTCGAATCGGTACGCGAGCGCAGCCCCGACGGGGAAGTCCTTGCCGAGGTCGAGGGTGGGCGCGACGCCGGCCGAGAACCTGAGGTCGAGGGCTGACGCTGAACCGATGGACCCGCTCTGAACCGCCTTCTGGGCCGCCTCGAAGGTGGCACCTAGCTGGAGGCCGAGCATCGAGCCCAGGGCCTGAGCGAAGGTGAGCCCACCACCGCCGCCCCGACGACTCTGCGTGACCGCCAACGATGAGGCGACGTCGGTATCGAGCTGAGCACAATCGGTGCTCATCGATTCGATGCACTCCGCGGCGTCTTCTTCGTCGAACCCTTGGATCTGGTCGTTGATGTCGTTGAGGGCGCCTTGAGGCACGGCGCGAATGCCGCCCTCGATCGTCGCATAGCCGGTCGCGGCGAGCTGCGACCCAGCGTCGGTGTCACGAAAGAGAACGCCGCGCATGTGGGGCCGGAAGTCGTAGCCGGTTTGGCCTCCATAGAGCAGGATGGAGCTCTCGTTGGCCCCGACCATGGCCAGGTAGTCGGCGTCGAGGCCGATGGCGAGGCGGTCGTGAATGGCGTAGTCGATGCCGTAGCGCATGCGGACGAAGGCCAGGTTGCGGTCGTACTGCATGGCGTCCCCTTCGGGATCGCGGCCGCTCACGCCGGGCTGGCGGTAGAACTCGGCGCTCGTCCCGACGTAGAAGCTCGACGCGGCGAAGGCGCCGCCCGGCAGCAGCCGCGGGATCGCAAAGGTGTGACCACGGAGGGTTCGCGCCCCGGTCATCGCGTCCTCGCCCGCGACCATGCCGCCAACCGCCGCAGGCTGAGCCTCGTCCTCTTCCGGGGGTTTGGGCGTGCCCGACTCGAGCTGGGCGTAGTGCTTCTCGTAGTAGGCGGGGTACTTCTCCCGGTAGTACGCGAGCACCTCCTCCATGCGCCGCTGCGGGTCTGGCGACGGGATGGCCTGCGGCGTTCCGGTCTCTGCGCGCGCGATCTGCGTGGGTGGTGCGAGCGGAGCCCTCGCCCCCGGTCCGACCTGGGCCATGGCGCCCGCGGAGAGGCCGGTGATGGCGAGGGCGACGGTAGAAGCGGCGGTTTTCCTCATGCCGAAACGAACGGCAACGAACCCGACAAACTTGAGGCCTGCGCGTGGGCTCGAAGATGGTTACCCTCGCGGGACCGTGGAAGACCCCTCGACACGCATTGGCCGAACCCTGGGCGAGGGGCGGTACGTGTTGAGCGGTCTCCTGGGAGAAGGAGCGCAGGGAGCGACCTTCGAGGCCGTCGACAAGCGCGAAGGTCGAGCCGTCGCCATCAAGCGCTTCGTCGTACGAGGAGCGCGCAGCTGGAAAGACGTCGAACTGGCCGAGCGAGAGGCCGAGGTCCTCGGGCGGCTGGACCACCGGCTCCTCCCCGCGGCCCTCGATCGCTTCGAAGAAGACGGCGCGCTCTACCTGGTGATGGACAAGATCGAGGGCCCCACCCTCGCTCAGACCGAGCGCATGACCCGTGATGACGTCATTCGCTTCCTCGAGGATGCAGCCGAGGTCCTCGACTACCTTCATCGACAAGCCCCGCCGGTCATTCACCGCGACCTGAAGCCTCACAACATCATCCGACGGCCGGCCGCCGACGGTCAGCGCGAAAGCTACGTGCTCGTCGACTTCGGCTCGGTGCGCCAGAAGCTCGAACCGAAGGGTGGCTCCACGGTGGTGGGAACCTTCGGCTACATGGCGCCAGAGCAGCTCCAAGGCCGCGCCTTGCCCGCCACCGATGTCTACGCGGTAGGCGCAACGGCCTTGCGTCTCCTCACCGGGAAAGAGCCCGAGGACTTGCCGCACCGGGGCCTCGGCATCGATGTCGCAGCGGCCCTCGGCCCCAGCGATCCCGCCATGGTTCGCGTCATCCAACGCATGGTGACCCCGGACCCGGATCAGCGTGCATCGGCCATTGGCCCTCTCCTGGCCGGACTTCGGGTCGAGGCACCGCGCCAGGCGCGCCGCGCCCCTCACCATCAGCCCCGACCCGCCATGAGCCGCGCCGAGAGGCGCCGGGAGTATCGTGAAGAGAGGCGGCGCCGTCGGGCCGAGCGACGTGCCCGTCGGGCGTCCCGGATGACGAGCAACCTCCCCTTCTTCGTCCTCCCCCTGCTGGTCCTGATCGTGGTCCTGCTGCGGGTGGCCCTGACCCTGGGCCTTCAGCTGGCGCTGCCCATGGCGCTCACGCTGCTGTCGCTGCTCTTCGGTCGCGGTCTTCGCGACCGGGCGAAGGACATCATCGGGGTGGGCAAACAGCTCGACGAGAACCTCGCGCAGCTGCAAGGGGCCATCGCCTCACCCAAGAACGCGACGCAACCAAGCACCACGTCGGAAACGCCAGCCCGCATCGAGGTCGAGCCCGAGCCGAAGCGCCAGCGCATCGCGCCCGGCGAGGTCGAAGAGGCCGTCGTAGAGCTCGAAGCTTCGATGGAGGAGATGTTCGAAGACCTCCAGACCGAGCTCTCAGGCCGGCGCCGCCGTCGTTAGCGAAGGGTGTGGAGCACGTCGTCGGGGTCGCTGCTCGACTGACAGCGAACGGCCCTCGAAGGCTCATTGGCGACCTTGTCCTCGGCCGCTCGCACCGTGTGCTTGGGGGGCATCCAGCTCGCTTCGGGGGGAGGTGCGGAAGGTGTTGGCGGCAGCGATGAGTGCCTGCGGATGGCCTGCTGGGCCTTGCGGTAGCCGTCGACGATACGACCTACGTCGTGGCGAAGTCGTGCGACCTCCAGCAAGCCCTCGTCCACGCGACGCAGCGAGGTCGCGCAGACCGCGGCCGCGGCCTCGGCGCCGATGGGTGAGCTCAGCGTGAGCGCAGGCAAGCCGCGCGGTACGAGACTCAGGTCGACGAGCTGGAGGGGAAGCTCGGCCTTGCCGAGCGACAGCAAGAGGCACGGCTGGGTCGGACCGAAGAGGGCCTGACCCTCGAAGGTCGCGTTCTCCAAGAGCTCTGCCGCAGCCTTGGCGATGCCGGAGAAACGTACGCCGTGGGCGATGCGTTGGCCCGCCGAGAGGTCGGTGTGGGTCGCTGGTGCCGCCAAACGACGTAGCGCCTCGAGGTGAGACTGAAGTCCGTTGAGCGAATCCTCGGCGACCTGCAGCGCGGTGGCGCCTCGTCCGAGCTGTCGGAGGGCAGCCGCCAGCCGCCCGGCATCGTTGCGGCGCCGGCGAGCGATGCTCTCAGCCGACCCTTCCGCTTCGGGCGCAGGGGCGGCGGAGGCACGTAGCGCATCCTGCCGCCGACGCTTGCGGTGGGCGTCGATGGAGTAGACACCACTGATACGACGGCGGCGGGGTGGTCTGGGGGCATCGGCATCGATGAACATAGGTCGACTCCATGGACCGCGAGCGGGAAGTGAAGCGAGACGAGTACGGTCTCGTCTCGCTAGCGGGCGCTTCGCGGCGCACCATGGACAACGACGGACAGCCTGAGGACTTGAGCCCCGCGGCGCCTTTTTTGCCGATGAGCTCAGGCGGAAACGCGGGAACCGAGGCCGTCGTTGGCGCGAATGAGCCCCGGATTCGTCGGGAGCACGGTCCGCTCGATATCCGGCGAGCGGTCGTCGGGGACGCCGAACTTGGCGAGCAGCGCCCGATGACGGGCCGCGACCTCCTGACGGTCGAGCACCACCTCGCCGCCGTCGCTCACGCGGAAGCGCACGAAGGTCTCCCGAGGCCGCTCCTCGACCAGCTTCACCAAGTGTCGCAGCGAGCGCACGGGGTGGCCGTCGACCGCGACGATGACCTGGTTGTCGAGGTCGTGGTAGCCCTGGTTCACCCGATCCGCGAGGACCTTCTGCAGCACCACCACCTCGCGTCGCTCTTCGGTCACAACGCCGGACTCGTAGAGGGCCACGAGCTCGCGCGGGGCCGCCTGCCACCACGCGTCACCCCAGGTCTTGAGGAAATCGCGCGTGAGGGGAACGAAGAGTAGACCGCCGTAGACGTAGAACGAGGGCCGCACGTCGTAGCGGTCCTCGGCCACCAGCGGGCGTGGCGGCGCCAGCGCCAACTCGAGGGAGAGCCGGGTGCCGTTCCGCCACACGGAGACCGGCATGCGCTCGCCGACGTGGCGTTGTGACACGACGTACTGGAAGTGAATGAGCTCACCCTCGCGAAGAAGGACGGCGCCGTCGGCGCCGAGGGGCACGCCGTCGACCGACATGAGCACGTCTCCGGGGAGCAACGCGCCCCAAGCGGAGCTGCCGTAGGCAACCCGCTTGACCAACACGCCGTCGCCGCACTCGTCGGGCAGCCCCAACGCGCGCCGATGAGCGCGACTCTCGAGGGGTTGGGTGGTGACCCCGACGTCGGGGAAGCCGTCGTAGCGACCGTCTTCGATGTCCTCGAGGAAGTGCCTGACCACCTCGGGGGCGATCATGTAGCCGACCGAGTCGGCGTCATCGAGCGCCTGGAAGGCCACGCCCACCAGCTTGCCCCCCTCGAAGACGGGCCCGCCTGAGTTGCCTTCGTTGATCGCAGCGTCGATCTGAACGGCGAGCAACTCTCGGTTGCTCTGCGCGTAGGCGACCAACTCGATGCGCGAGACGATGCCCTCCGTGAGGGAGAGACGTTCGCCCCCGATGGGGTAGCCGCACACGCTGACGCGGGTGCTGAGCGCGGGGAGCTCGCCGATGGGGATGGGGGTGACACCCAGGAAGAAGCGCTCGTCTTCGATGCGGAGCAGGGCCAGATCGCACTCGTGCCCGAGCGCCTCGACCTCGGCCTCGAACTTCTGCGAGAGCCCGTAGCGACGGACTTCGACGAACACGTGGTTCGCCACGCAGTGGGCGTTGGTGAGGATGCGCAGGCCGCGGCTCGTTTCGATGACCGCTCCCGACCCTGTGCTGGGGCTGGCGCCGTGCGACTGCCACGGCTGATCGTAGTCGGGCGCGTCCGCTACGCAGACCACCTTCACGACCGATCGCAGAAGGCTGCCGAGCTCTCTTCGCTGAGCTGATGGCGCCGGGGGATTCATGCCCCGATCATAGCTCTCCAGTCGGCGTCGCCCCATGCCGAATTGCGGCCAAAAAAAATCTCGCTGGCCCGCCTCGACCCCATCGACCCGAAAGCGCGGCGATCACGCACCTCGAGCCACAAACCGGCCAGCTGGCCTGATACACTCAGTATATTCACACATCAGAACAGATCGCTACACGTCAACCAACTAGAATTTTTTAAATATACTAAGTGCCGTACACTCAAATAAAATCAACACGATGAATCTTCTCTTCGGCCATGTCGATCAGAAGCACACCATCGACCTCGTATGCGACCCGATACTCGAGGAGTTGACGCCTCGTCGGAGCGTGCGAAATCTTCGGGGCGACGTTTCCGGTCTTGACGTCGGCGACGAGCCGCTCACAGCCACGCCGAACCAGCAGATCGGCGCGTAGCTCGACCTCTGCGAGGGCACCGTCGACGTGAAAACTGAAGGTCCGTCGCGGCTGGATCTCCTCGACCTCGTAGCCCGCCGCAGCGAGGAGCGGCAGCGCGTGTTTTTCCGCTGCGACGGCATGGCGGGCGCGACGCTTGGCGAGCTCACTGCGGCAGTGTCGACGGAGGCGAGCGCGAAGCCAGAGCCCTGCCCAGATGATGGCGAGTACCACCAGCGCAGGGAGCCACTTCTCGACGTCGTGCATGCTCCACCCCATGCAGGGAGGATAGCCCTTTTGCCTACATAAACCCACACGGGTGAGAGGGCGGTTCGACAGACAGGGGTCCGGCCACTAGATTCCGGCGCGATGTCGTCACGAGCGTGGCTCGTCCTGTTCTCTTCGGTGCTCTCGGCCTGCGGCCAGGAGTCGCCGCCACGCGACACCGCTCCGAGCGCGAGCACGACCACCACGGCCCCCGCCCCCCAGCGGGCGGCCCCCATCGCCGTCAAGCTGGGAGACAAGGCCATTCCGTTTACGTCACTGCTCGCGTTCTCGCGAGGGGGGCGCGCCCTTCATTTCATGGCGTCGACCCATGGGCTCATCTGCTCCGACCTGAGCAAGTCGCAGGGCATTCGGGCCGAGGCTGGCGAAGTGACGCTCGACCTCACCATCGCACCGCAGCTGCGCCCCGACGGAACCGAAGGCTGGGCGGTCACACGCGTTCGCTACAACCAAATCACGCGTCAGGGCTCCTACGGGGCCGTGGAGGCCATCGCGGTCGACCCCGAGGGCAAGGTGGAGTTGAAGCTGGACGCCAAGCTCCGCATGCCCGGCACGAACGGCGACCTCACCATCGGCGGCAAGGTCGACGTGCAGGGCTGCGGCGTCGTGCCCTACAGCAAGCAGGCCATCGAACGCGAGCAGAAGGACATGACCCTGAAGGTCGCGGGCAAGACCTACCCCCTCCGCGGCGCCACGTTCGAGTCGACGAGTCCCCCCAAGCTACGGCTGTCGACCGAGCCGCACCGGTGCGGTTCAGTCGCCGGCGTCGACCTCGGGCTCACCATCACCTTGGCCGACAAGAAGAACGTAGCCGAGCACCTACGCCTCGAAGGGTTCGTCCTACCGACGACCCTGGCCACGAAGCTGGAGGAGGTGGCCGCGGTGCCCCGCGATCCCGTCGACGGCAAGAACACGCTCGCGATCGAGCTCCAGGGCGAGACCAAGGCGGGCGCCTATCCGGTGGAGCTGCACGGCGTCGTGAGCGCCGAGATCTGCCCCGAAGAGGCCCCTTAGAGGGAGCATTGACCGACCCGACGGCGCCCGTTATCCAAACCTAGGATGAGTGCAGTCGAAACCAAGCGTCAGTTGGTCGTCGCCCTTCGCGCCACCGCGGCACGGCTCGCCAAGGGTGCGAGCTACCAGTGGGGCCACTTCGGTGCCTGCAACTGCGGGCATCTGGCGCAAACCCTCACGCAACGCACGACGGCCGAGATCCATCGCGCCGCGCTCGACCGGAAGAGCACCTGGGAGATGACACCCGTCGACGACTGGGCCGACGCTGCGGTCGAATACTGCCCCCTCAGCGGCCTCCCCATCGACGACATCATCACCGAGATGCTCGACGCCGGGCTCACGCTTCAGGAAATTCAGCACCTCGAGCGCCTGAGCGATCCCAGGGTCCGTAGGCGCCTCCCCGCGGCGCATCGCTTCTTGCGCCGGAACCGCCGCGACGACCTCGTCCTCTACCTCGAGGCCTGGGCGAAGATGGTGGAAGAAGACCTCGCGAGCCCCGACGCACCCTCTCTCCCGCTGGCTGCCGAGTAGCCCCCGGGCTCACTCGATGGCGAAGACCACGGGGTAGACCAGATTCACCAGCCCGCGGCCCGTCTCGGGGAAACGCAGGCCGCGGAAGTGCGCCTCGACGCAAGAAACCACGCCCGCGTCGACGAGCGCCTCGCCCGAGACACCGGGCTCACCCGCGCCCGCCTTGTCGGCCGTGGCTCCGACCACCGTGCCGTCCGCCGCGATGGCGAGGTGCACCTCGATGGTGCCCCGCAGGCTGCGGTCGCGCTCGAGGGCGTCGGTGTAGCAAGGCGTCATCGCGTCGTACTGAGACCGCACGATCTCCTTGACGCGTGCCGTGCTGAAGGGCCCCGCGGGAGCCGGGCCGACTGGGGCCGGAGGGGCGGCGATCGGGGCCGGGGCCGGCGGCGGGAGGGCGCCGGGCCGCGGAGCGACCCCGGCGTACATGGGAGGCGCCGGAGGCCGTGGAGCAGGACGAGATGATGGACTGCCGCACGCGCAGGCGAGCAGGCACCAGGGCACGGCACGAAGCATCATCGCCCGATGTTACCCGGAACGACACGGCGCTCAACGCCGACGACGAATCGCCAGCCATGCGAGCCCGATGAGCCACCAGGGTGCGTCGTGGTCACGACCTCCGACGGTGCATCCCTCGTCGGGGCGACCGGGCGGTAGGGGCGCTTCGCCGTTGTTCGCGGGCGGGAAGGTGCAGACGCCCTGGCCCCCGCACACGAACCCCTCCGGACAGGGCGCCGCCGTCTCGCACGGGCGTGAGCAGTAGCTCGCCTTGCCGTTCTCGACGCAAATCCCAGAGGGGCAGTCGGCGTCGGCGGTGCAGCCGTTTCCGACGGGAAAGCCCCACGCGCGGTCGACGGTGGCCCCATCGGTCCAAGCCGGGGGCGCGTAGTCGCCCATGCCCGACGCGAGCACCACCACGTTCTTCAGCCAGCCCGCGTAGTCGGGGATGCCGGCGTAGAGCGACAGGTTGCAGTCCTTGTCCCCGCGCGAAGTGACGCCGATGACGCGCCCTTCGGCGTCGAGCGCCGGTCCGCCGGAGTCGCCTCCACACACGCCGCCTCCGCCGACCCACTCCGACGCGTGCACGTCGTTGGCCTCGAAGCCTTGCTCGACGCAGAACGTGCCGCGACACACGACCTCCACCCCGTCGAGTCGACGGCGAACGCCGGAATCGTTGCCATCGCCATCGACCGCCCCGTAGCCCACGGCACTGAACAGCTCCATCGGCTCGACCGGCGTGAGTCGGGGCTCGAGCGGGACCGCCACCGCCGGGTCGACGTTCTGCTTCAGGATGAGCGCGGAGACGTCATTTCCGCAGAAGAGGGTGTCCTCGTCGTCGTGCGGCGGAATGGCCAGAGCCCCCTGCAGCGGGACCACCGCCTCCACCAGGAACTCCCCGAGGTTGCCCAGGTCGGTCTCGGGCGCGCTGCTCAGGAAGAAGCCGCTCGCCGGCCAGGGTTCGTCGAAGGTGGTGACCCCACACGTGACGCCCGAGCCTCCCGTGCTGCTCGAGACGCAGTGGCGAGCGGTGAGCACCACGTTGGGGGCGATGAGCGAGCCGGTGCAGAGCGACCCGTTGGCCGCGTTCGTGACCGCGACGACAGCGACGCTCGTCGTGTCGGGCTCGCCCCCTTTGATGGCCGCGGTCGCGTCCGGCCACGCCGTGTCCACCGGCTCCTCGGGCGGCGCACAGCCAGCGAGCAGGATGCCGCAGCCGATGATCGAGATGATGGTCGCGCCCGCCCTCACCCGTCGGAACATAGCAGCCGGGCACCCGTGGCGCCTCTGCCGCGCAAGGGGTAAAGCCAGGACGGCATGAGTGTGATGCGCCTGCTCGAGTCCGTGCACGGGCACATGGGAGTGCTCGCGGCGGTGGCGCTTCTCCATCCCGCCATCCTCATGCGCAAGGGCAAGTCGCTGTCGAAGCGGACCGTCCTCTCCGTGTGGCTCACGGCCATGGTCGTGGTCTCGACCTTCGCCACGGGCCTCGTGATCTACCCCGCCTACCGCCAGTCCGTACGCGCCGACCTGTTTCGCGAGTCGGTGACGGCGGGGTTCTTGTTCGAGACGAAGGAACACGTCGCCTACGCCGTGGTGGCGCTCACCGTGGGCGCGACCGTGGCCGCCTTGAGCGCGCCTAAAGATGCTCGACGCCCACGTCAGGTGGCCGCGCTGCTCTTCGCGCTCGCCGCAGCGGTCTGCCTCTTCACGGTCGGCATCGGGAGCTACCTGGTCGCCGTGCGCGACTTCCCGTGAGGTCGAGGTGACGAAAAGGCCGTAGACTTTTGGGTCGATTAAATTAGAATCAAGATTCTGGTTCTAGTCTGATGCCTCGTCGAACGCGTCCCCCGTTGCACAGCGCCCCGGAGCTCGAGTGGGTCAAACCTCCTCAGCAGGCGCGTAGCCAGCAGACGCTCGAGCGTCTCGTCGACGCCGCCGAAGCCCTCGTCGAAGAAGAGGGTCTCGACGCGGTGACGGTGGCCGCCGTCGCGCGGCGAGCAGGCTCGTCGGTCGGCTCTTTCTACAGTCGTTTCAAGGACAAAGACGCGCTGGTGCGCGTAATGTTCGAGCGGTTCGGCGAGCAGTCGCTGGCCACCGCGGAGGCGGTGTTGGTGGCGGAGCGGTGGGAGGGGATCCCGCTTCGGGACGGGCTCGAGCTCATGGCGCACTTCATGTTGCGCATCCTCGACGAGCGGCAGCAGCTCATCGTGGGGCTGCTCACACGCGCGGCGAGCGACCCGGAGCTACGCGGCTTCGGCCAGCGACTTCACGCGTTGCTGACCGAGCGCCTCACCGCGCTCATCTCGGCCCGCGCCACCCCCGCCCATCCCGACCCACCGCTGGCGGTCGCCATGGCGATCTGGATGGTGCTCAGCCTCATGGAGTCCCGCGCCCTGTTCGGGCGTGAGGGGCTTCCGCAGCTGACCGACGCGGAGATGGCGCGTGAGATGGCCCAGATGGTGACCCGCTACGTCGGGGTCGTCGAAGAGCGCGCGAAAAAGGACGTCGCCGCCTCCGCGTGAGGTTCGGCCGACCGTGTTTCTGGGGAGGAAGACCGATGGGAATCGCAGGCTACGGCAAGACGGAGATTCGCTACGACATGTTCGACATGATGCGCAGCGCCGAAGAGGCGAAGCGCTTCGTGAAATGCGAGCGGATCTACCACCGAGGACAAGAGCTCGCCTGGGACGGCAAAGCCATCCTGACCATGCTCGAAGAGAAGCATGGTGGCATCCACATCGAGGACGAGGCGAAGAAGGAGGCCCTCAAGCGCGTCTTCGCCATCATCCTCTGGGGCGAGCTGGCTGCCTGGAAGATCTCGGCTCAGCTCGCCGACCGATTGGTCCCCCTCGAAGCCAAGATGGCGGCCACGAGCCAGGCCCACGATGAGGCTCGTCACTTCTACGTGATGTACGACTACCTCACGAAGCTCGACTACGTCCCGGAGCGTCTCGATCGCGCGCCCCAAGCACTGCTGGACCTCGTGCTCGATACCGATGAGCTGCCCTACAAGATATTGGGCATGCAGCTCATGATCGAGACCATTGCGCTGACGGTATTCCAGACCGTACGTGAGCTGGGCATCGAGCCGGTTCTGTGTGAGCTCATGCGCTACTTCGAGCGCGACGAAGCGCGCCACGTGGGGCTGGGCATGCAATACCTCCCCACGCTGATGAAGAAGATGAACCGGCGCCAGGTCGGCGCCCTCATCACCTTTCAGGCCCGCATCATGATGTGGGCGCTATGGGAGCTGAAGGTCCTCGCCCCCGACTTCGAGACGCTGGGCCTCGACCCCCGTGAGGTACTCGAGCGAGGCCGAAAGAAGCAGCTCTACGCATTGGGAGAGGCATTCGAGGCCATTGGCCTCAGCGTGCAGGACAGCCGCAACGTGGCCGCCGACGGCCTCGTCGCCGTGGCCGAGGTCCTCTTCCCCACCGAAGAGAACCGCCATAGCCTACGCAAGCGACTCGCAGCGGCCTATTCATCCTACTTCGGTGGCGACGAAGAATACGACGCCGAGGACTTCGACGTGCACCGGCGCCACACCATCGAGACGGCGCGGGGGGCTACGGACACCGGGGAGACCGACGACCTCGATACGGCCGTCGTCCCGTCGGCGGCGGAGTGAATCTATCGGGTGCGGAAGCTCGCGACGGCTTGCTGCACCTTGGCCTCGTTGGCCGTCATGAGGTCTTTGGTGCCGCCGGCCTCCAGCAGATAGATGAAGTCGGGCGTCACGAAGACCGACAGGTAGTAGAGGTGTGGCTTGCCAGACGCCTCGTCGTGACCGAAACGTAGCTGGGTGCCCGCCACGCCGTCCGCACTCTGCACCGCGACTTCTTCGAGGAAGGCGTAGCCTCCGCGCTCGCGCATGCGATTCTTGATCGCCGTCACCCAGAAGGAGATCTCGCCCTCGGGCTTGTGCTCGATCTGCCGGACCGCGATGACGAGGCCGTCCGCACTGGTCGCTCGGTAGTCGAAGTCGTCGTAGGGCTCATCCTCGAGCTCGACGAAGCCGGGAGGCGTCGTGGCCTGGAAGGTAGGGCCGCACGCGACGCCGCCCAGCAGCGTGGTGGCCACGAGGGCGAGGCGTAGAAGGTCGTTCATCTTCATGTCCATGTCCTCAGAGGTTGAGCAGGTTGGAGAGGCCGAGGCGATTGAGCCACGGGAACGGTAGGCGCACGTTCGATTCCACGGTCTCGGTGGGTTGAGCTTGGAAGCGCACCGTGATGGTCGAGAAGGCGATGAGCTCGCGCAGGTACTTGAGCTTGCCCTCGATGCGCTCGATCTCTCCCGTGATGCGCGCGAGCTCCCGCTCGACGGCCAGCGCTTCTTTGACGTCCTTGGCCTGGGTGAGCAGCTGCTCGAAGCGAGCCCGCACGGCCCGGTGGTTCCTCAGCTGCGTCGTCAGGTCGAGAAACTGGTCGGTCACGTCTTTCACGGACTCGTCGCGGTGAAGCACGTCACCGAGCTTGCTCACTTTGCCCAGCGCATCGCGGTAGGCCTCCGAGGGCACGCGAACCGTGATCTCGTTGTCGCTGCGCTGAACGAGGTAGCCATCGAGGTCGACGGCCATCTTCTGCACGAGATCGATGGCCTTGCTCGTCTCGAAGACCGCCATCGTGTACTCGGCCTTGTAGATGAGGAGAGGCTTGACCCCCTTGGGCTTCTCGTTGGCCTGGGGAGGTTCTGGCTGTGGCTGCACCGGGTCCCCCGGAGGGGCAGGCGCGGGCGGAGGCGGAGGTGCCGGTGGTGCCTCCCCGGCATAGGCGAGCGCACCATCCATCTCGCCGTCCGAGAACTCCATCACGGGCGCTCCTTGCGCCGCATAGTCGGCCCTCGAGGCCTCCTTCGCCATGTCTCCGCCGTACGATGGGGACATCGAGGCAGAGCCACCACAGCCCGCGAGCCACAGCGTCGCGAGCAACCACACGATCCACTTCTTCACGATCGTCATCGTCTCCTTCGAAGTGGAGAACGCGTCAATCGCCAGAGCGCTTACGTCGGGTCCTTGCGCCCGGACGGCTCACGCCCGGGGCGTCGGTTTCTGGCTCAAAGGGAGAAGGCGTCGGCGGCTTCGGCGTTGCGGCGCACCTGGGCCCGCGACTTGCGCGGGGGCGGCGCCGGCTGCGCGGGACTGGCCGAAGGGGGCACCGCAAAACCGGCCTCGGCGTCCGCGGCCGCCTTGGCCTGTACGTCGAGATCATCGAAGACCCAGCCTGGGGCCGGCTTCGGGCGCTTGGCTACGGCGTTGCGACGCTGCTGGATCTTTCGGCGCAAGCTCTGCAGCTGCGCACGAGCGTTGGCGGCTTGTCCCTCCTGGAAGAGGCGATTGGCCTCACGAAGGGTCGCTGCGGTTTGGGCCCGAGACAGACGGCCAGCGACAACGGGGTCGAGCACGGCTGCTTCGGTGGTGTCATCGGTCACTTCGGCCATGAGCGAGCCGTGGCATCCGCCCGGCTGGCCGGTTGCGAGGTCGTCGAAGGAGAAGCTCACGTCGGCGACCTCCTCGAGCCCCTCCGCCTGGCGGGGAAGGTCGACCTTGACGAGCAAGGTCTTCTCTTCGCCCACGGAGAACGTGCCCATGGGCACCACCAAGGTATCGCCCTCCTGCCGGAAGACGCGGCCGAAGACCTGCCGAACCCGAACGCCAGGAGCAAGCTTTACGCGCACTTCGCCGCGTGAGGCCACGGTCTGGGTGAGGCTGCGATGCTCTTCCTCGAAGACCTTGGGCAAGCCGGAGGCGTTTTCGACGAAGTAGTGGCGCCCGTTGGAGCCGATCGCGAGGGCGCTCATGATCTGCTCGTTGTAGTTCACGTCGACCCCGATGGAGCTGATGGAGCAGCCCATGTCGCGCGCTCGTTCGGCCAGCCGGTTGAACCCTGGGATGTCGCGCACGCCAGCCGTGGCTTCCCCATCGCTGAGCAGGAGGATGCGCTTCACCGCCCCGTCGCGGCCGTTGAGCGCGGACATGCCGGCGTCGATGGCGCAGGAGATACAGGTGTCGCCCCCAGGGCTGATGCCGTCGATGGCAGCGAGGATGGTGGAGCGATTCGTAGCGTTCACCGGAGTGGGAGAGACGAGCACATCGGTGGCGGTGTCGTAGGTGATGACGCTGACGGTGTCGCCATCACGAAGCTGCGACACCATGCCCTTGGCGGCGTCGCGTGCATTCTGCATCCGCTGCCCCGCCATCGACCCCGAGCGGTCGATGACGATGGCGACATCGAGGGGCGCTTGGGTCTGGGCCACCGTGCCGGCGGGCGCATGAGCGCGCAGCATGATGAAGTTTTCCTGGCCCTGGTCGGCCGCCACCTTGGCGTGACCGAGCCGGCCCTCCAGCCTGACCGTGCCCCCGTCGTCGAACTTCCAGGTCTCGACCTCGACCTCGGGCACTCCGTAGGTCTTCGCCTCGGCGCGCAGGGTGCCTTCGAAGCCTCCCTTCGGCGTCACCGACCACACGGTGAGGCTGGTCAACATCATGGCTACGCCCGACAGCAGGCCTACGGTCTTGATTCGCATTCCGTCTCTCTCCTCCGAGGGACAACGAAGCAACCGCTCCGTGCTTTCACCCCAGGGAGCTAGGACGCGTGCGACGACGGATCGATCTCGACGAGATCTTGATCGGTGCCCGGCAACCACACGCGGACCACCAGACCGCCGCCCTCACGAGACCGCGCTTCGATGATGCCACCATGCGCATCGACGATCCGTCGGCACAGCGCGAGCCCGAGTCCGACCCCCCCGGTGCCACGGTTTCGCGAGCGATCCGTGCGGAAAAAGGGGTCGAAGAGCTGGCCGATGTCCTCCGGTCCCACGCCGATCCCTCGATCCCGAACTTCGACCTCTACGCCCCAATCGACGCTACAGATCGCTACTTCCACCGGTCCTGCTTTGGGATCCGAGTACTTCGCGGCATTGTCGACGAGGTTGTCGAGCAGCCGACGCAACAATCCCGCATCAGCGTAGGCCTCGGGCGCGGTCACGTCGGCCGAGAAGGTATGGTCAGGGTGGAGGTCTCGCATCTGCTGCTCGACTCGGTCGACGAGCTCCTCGGTGCCGACCAACCGTCGGTTTAGTGGAAGCTCAGCGACACGATCCAGCCTGGAGGCCATGAGCACCTGCTCTACCAACTGTTCGAGCTCGTTGAGATCTTGGCTGATCTCCGTGAGCCGAACGCGCGCCATCTCGGGGTCGTCGTCCGCGGCGAGCTCGAGAGCGACACGGATCCGCGCGATCGGAGTCCGCAGCTCGTGGGAGACGTTGGCGAGGAGCTCTTTCTCGGTATCGACCAGCCGCTGGAGCCGTTCCGCCATGTCGTCGAACGCCCTCGCGAGGGTGCCGACCTCATCCGCGCGCTGCACTCCGGTACGCGCCGTGAGGTCACCTTCACCGAGGGACTTCGCCGCCCGTGTCACCTTCTCGAGCGGTCTCACGATGGTGCGTACGAGCGGATAGGACGCGATCGCGAGCACGAACAACACCACGAGAGGAATGAGCAAGACCCTCGGTCCTGAAGTCCGCCACCGGTAGGTCGCGACCATGTAGTACTGGCCGCCGTCGAAGGGCACGACATGCCGATGCTCCCACCACCGTCCTCGACCTTTGGCCTTCACGCGCATAGGCGCCGAGGGGACCTCGTCTACAGGGGGCGGCGTGGGGTCGCCGACGGCAGCGACCGACCGATGGTCTGCTCGGTAAACCGCTAGATCTACTCCGAAAGCCTCGTGCACGCGGTTGAGCTTCTCGTGGAGCTCATGAGGCTGGTCCAGGAGCGGCACGACCTCGGCATCCAGGTAGTCCGCGAGCCGTGCCGGCACGTCTTCGCTCGGCGATGGGCCCACGAGCAGGCGTCCCGCGATGCCGGTGCTCACCACCACGAGGAAAAGCATTAGGATTCCGAACAGGTAGACGCGCCAGAAGATGCGCCGCGGGCCTCGTCGCCGCCCTCTGTCGCGCTTTGCACACCTTCGCCGCTTCATCTCGCTACACCTGCCGCTGCATCGTTGTGTCGTGGGCTACACCTCGTAACAGACTTACCGTCGGTCACTCACGTATTGGTAGCCCACGCCCCGAACTGTCTTGATTCGTTTCGGGCGTCGAGAGTCATCTCCCAGCTTCTGGCGAAGCCTCGAGATGTGCACATCGACCGAACGATCGAAGGCATCTTCGGCGCTTCCTCGCGCCAGTTCCATCAGCTGTTCGCGCGACAGAACCCGTCCCGCCCGCTCAGCCAGAACGTAAAGTATTGAAAACTCGTAGCTGGTAAGCGGCAGTTCTTTGCCGTTGAGCACTGCACGCCGTGAGCCGGGGTCGAGCTCGAGGTCGCCGACGGTGATCCGACGGGTCGTCGGTCCTACTTTGCCGCGCGCGCGGCGCACCAACACACGAATTCTCGCGAGCAGCTCTCGAGGGGAGAACGGCTTGGGCATGTAGTCGTCGGCCCCGATCTCGAGCCCCATGACGCGATCGGCTTCTTCACCACGGGCCGTGATCATGATGATCGGCACGTCTGAGACTTCGCGGAGACGTTGACAGACTTCCACCCCGCCCATCCCCGGAAGCATGAGATCGAGAAGAACGCAGTCGTAGCGAACCTGGCTCGCTTCGCGAAGTCCGTCGTCGCCAGTGGAGCTCACGATGACGGAGAGCCCCTGACGCTCGAGATATTCACGCGTTAGCTGCGACAGCCGAGCATCGTCCTCGACCATCAGGACCCGGATCAGCGGTGCTTCGTCCATCTGCAGCGCGTTCAACTGTGCCTGAGCAAATGCCATACGTCCACGTCACAGCCTGTGCCTCGCGTCTTGCTGACCTTTGTCGCTCGTTTGAAGAATCGTGAAGCAGCCGACGCATCAACATTGATCCACCAATTGTCCGAGCCCGGATGGACGTCCATCAACGGCGGCGTAGCACCAAGACGTGGTCATCTCGCCCGTCGTCGAGATCGCGCTCTCCGTCAGGGTCGTGGTCGAAGCCGTAGGTTGCGCAGAGGTCCAAGCGGGGCTCGCTCGAGAGGAGGCGTCGCAGCTGGTCGAGGTCGTAGGTGCGAAACGTCCAGCTCGTCTCGTAGCCCCTGGTCTGCCCGCGCTCGGTCACCTTCATCCTAGACCTCACGGCCTCGGTGCGCG
>JAUHZF010000551.1 GCA_030426145.1 Polyangia bacterium | reverse complement strand
CGCCCGACGACTTCGCGTGTGCGCAGCACTTCGGCCTTGGGCTATGGATCCGAAACAGCCTGGGCCTTTGGGCCGGGAACGAAGCTCTGCTCGCCGATTGCGGCGACGAGGACCCAGATATTGCGAGCTGGGACCTGCTCTGCGACGTCTGGCGAGAACACCACCGGCAAGCGAGCCAGAACGAACGCAGCAAGTAGACCCATCCGAAGGGCATGTGCATGCGATGACGACCTACCTGCAGCCCCTCCACCCGTGTATGATGTCGCGTGTCCACACGAGAGACACTTCCGCGCTACGAGCTCAATGGCGGGGCATTCGACTCATTCGAGGGGTTCGTCGAGCATTTCAATCGGGTGGTACTTCGCCACCACGCGTGGAACGGATCGCTCGACGCGCTCGACGACATTCTCGGAGGTGGATTCGGAACGCCAGATGGCGGCTTCCTCATCGTATGGAAAGACCACACTGCCTCGAAGAGAACGCTGGGTCACGGCGCCATGGCGAACTGGCTCGAGAAGTCTCTGTCCACATGCCATCCCGACAACGTCGCGTCGATGCAACGTCAGCTTGCTGAGGCCGAGGGCGGTCAGGGACCGACGCTGTTCGACGTTCTGCTGAACATCTTCCAAACGCACGGCCCCGGTGGTGAGGAGTCCGAAGACAACGTCCTGGTCGAGTTGGCCTGAGCCGCAGGCCTGAGCGTCGCAGGCGAGCTCTCCAAGCGTCCTTTGGTGCTAGCCTGTGTGCGTGGCGACCAAGCCTGCCAAACACCACGCGACGTACCAGGACGTTCTCGATGCGCCACCACACATGGTGGCCGAGCTGGTCGGTGGTGAGCTGTATCTCTCCCCACGACCAGCCAAGCCTCATGCACTTGCCGCCTCGGCGCTCAGTGGTGAGCTCGGGCCACCCTTCCATCGCGGCCGAGGTGGTCCTGGTGGATGGATCATCCTCCACGGGACCGAGGTGCACCTCAATGGCGATGTAATGGTGCCCGATCTCGGTGGCTGGAGGCGAGAGCGCATGCCCTCCCTCGACCCTGCCTTGCCCTACTTCGAGCTCGCACCGGACTGGGTGGCGGAGATTCTGTCGCCATCTACCCGAAGGTTGGACCAGGCACAGAAGCTGCCTCGGTACGCCCACGCTGGGGTGGGGTGGTGCTGGGTGATCGATCCCCCGGCCAAGCTCCTGGTCGTGCACGAGCTAAGAGACGGCGCCTGGAGCATCATCGAGACCCACACCGGCAGCGAGCCCGTCCGCGCGCGTCCCTTCGACGCGATCGAGCTCGACCTCGGCGCGCTGTGGGACGACGTTGCCTGGCCCGAAGAGTAGCTTTTCAGGGTGCCCTCCCCCGACCCGCAAGGTCGGGCAACGGGTGTTCTGACAACCTCCGGAGCGCGTGAGAATGGGGGCGCACCTGACTGTCCTCGACCTCAACAGGAGGCGCAGGCGGGCTCGATATCGAGCTCGTGGGGAGCTTCTGTGGGCCGCACGCCGAACGTGGTGGCCATTGCACCGAGCACGCGCTCCGCGGAGCTGCGGACCTTGTAGTCGTCGGTTTGGTCGATCCAGCGGATGACGCCGTTCTCGTCGATGAGCAGGGTCGTGGGGGCGGCCATGGTGCGGAACCGGGGTCGTGATCCTACGCGCAGGCCGAACAGCCGGACCTCTGGGCCGCCCGAGACCTCGAGGGCTTTGCGATGCTCGACCCCGTACTGCCGGATCACCTCCAGCTCGGGGTCGCAGAGCAGCACGAAGCCCAGCCCGTCGCGGTCGCGGTGCTGTCGCGCTGCCTCCGGCGTGTCCTTGCTGAGGGCCACGACCTCGACGCCGAGCGAACGCAGGGCGGGCCGCATGGCTTCGAAGCGCTGGAGCTCGGCCTGGCAGAAGGGGCACCAGGCACCGCGGAAGAACTTCAGGAGCACCCGTCGACCCGCGAGCGCCTGGCTGTGAAAGGGTGCGCCGTCGGCGGTCACGGCGGTGAAGGGCAGCAAGGGATCGCCGACCGCCACCCGCAGCGTGTCGCGCGGCACCTTGCGTTGCGCGTGCACGAACAACAGAAACCCCGTGGAGAGCAGCAGCATCACCGCCACAGGTAGGACGACCGCAAGCGGTCCCGCTCCGGTCAGCGCGAGCGCGACGGCAACCGCGACGAGTCCGAGGGAAACGAGCAGGCTCAGCCCCACTGCGATGGGAAGGCGAGGATTCTCACCTCGGGGAATGGCCGCGGCGTAGGAGCCAACACCAGCGAAGAGCGTCGCGAGGGCGACGATGCAGAGGAGGACAGGCGTCATGGTAGGTTGATCTTTCCGCCCCACCCCCAAACCGTCACCTCGCATTCATGGGCAGTTCAGGATGAGCGGGATCCGCACCAAGAATCGACGTCACGAGCCGCGTAAACGGCCCATTCAGGCGCGCTCGCGGGCCACGGTCGAGGTGGTCCTCGAAGCCGCGGCTCAGGTTTTCGAGCGGGCGGGCTACCACGAGACCACCACCGACGACATCGCCGCACGGGCGGGTGTGAGCATCGGCACGCTGTACCAGTACTACCCGAACAAGGATGCGTTGCTGGTTGGGCTGTTCGAACGCCACCTCGCGGAGATCGAGCAGTCCTTCGCCGGGCTGGTGGATCAGTTGGACGCGGGCGTCCCGCCACGGGTCGCCACCGAGGCCACGGTCGCCCACCTCTACGGCCTCCACCGTGCGGCCCCCAACCTGCATCGCATCTTCGTGGAGGATGCACCCCTACCCGCTCGGCTGCTCGCGGACTACGCGGCCCTCGAGGGTCGCTTGCGAGAGGCGTGGGAGCGATACCTCACGACCCGGGTGGCGGAGCCGGCTCTCGTGGCGCGCATGATCCTCTCCGTGGTCGAGACCCTCGCCCACCGCCACACCCTGTACCCGCCGCCCGACTTCGATATCGACACCTTCGAGCGCGCAACCACCGACATGCTGCTGGCCTACGTGCAGGCTGGATGAACCCAGGCCATAGCCCATGAACGCCCTCGGTACTGATAGAGGAAGAAGGCTCGTCGGTGCGGCCCTGCTGCTGGTATGGGCTGGGGGGTGTGATGCGAGGAAGACCTCTTCCCCGCCCTCGGTGAAGCCGCCCGAGCCCAGCAACGCCACGGCTTCGGCCGAGCCGACATCCTCGATGACAGCCCCTTCCCCAAGCGCCTGGTCGCCGAGCTCGTGGACGCGGGACCAACCGCGCCTCGGGCACTTCGTCGTGCATCGAGGACAGCTGGTGATCCGCGCCGGGCTCGACCATCACTTGGTAGTCGACGGCTCGGCCAAAGAGCTGAAGCCGTTCGTCGCGCCTTGTTCCAAGATCGAGCAGGTGCTCGAGACCGCGCTCGTATGCGTGGCCGACGGAAAGCGCTGCCTCATGCTCGATGTGAGCGGTACCTACCGAGAGAGGGCGCTTCCCGAGGCCGCCGCCGACCCGAAGACGCCATTGGTGGCCGACGCGCGGGCGGGCAAGGTCGTGGTGCTAGAGGGCACCCGCATGCACGTGCTCGATGGCCCCGAGGGCGACTGGACCAGCCACGACATCGGTGCCGCCCCGAAGTCACCCAGCACCCGAGGCCTGCCGTCGCTGGTGCACGTTTCTGGCGATGTTGCCTATGCGGGCTACGACCGGGGAGAGTGGGGCGGCGCACTCTTCGCATTGGCGCTCGACCATCCGCGCTGGCAACCGCTGCACCAGGTCGCCGAGCGGTCGCTCGACATTCCAGTGCACACCATCACCGCTGGACCCAAAGGGGCCACCTGGGTGGTCTTCGGCCTCGCCCACCTCAGCCTTCGAGAGGGCGCCGTGGCGCGCTTCCAAGGCACGGACGGAAAGCTGGTGGTCGACAACCAGCGCGCCCCCTTCCCCTTCGAAGATGCCGATTTCGCTTCGATGGCCTTCGACGAGCAAGGGGCGCTCTACGTGTTGTCTAGCGCCCACGGCATTCTCCGACAGACGAACGGCGCCTGGAACCACCTGACGCCCTTCTGGACGACCTTCAACTACGTTCAGGACCTCGCGGTGCACGGCAACACGGCGGTGGTTGCCCTCTACGACGCGGGCATGGTCTTCATCGACCTACCGTCGCAAGAAGTGGTTCGGCGGAAACTGCCCATCCCGGCCACGCTCGTTCGAGGACGAGCGCCCGACAACGCGCTATCGGTCTTCGAGCCCGTAAGCCCGGTCATATGCTTGAAGGGCGAGGCCGTTTCGTCCCTCGCGCTCCGCTGATCTAGCCAGGAAGAGGTAGGCATCACTCAGCCAGTCCGGGGGAGCGTCGGAAGTCCCCACTTCGCGCACCACCGCCTCCAGGGTCGTGATGGCCCCGCGGTACTCCTTTCCTGCGTACTGGGCCTTGCCGAGCAGGAACCTGGCTTCGAGCTCCTTCCACCGCTCTGAACCATCTTCCTCGAC
>JAUHZF010000550.1 GCA_030426145.1 Polyangia bacterium | reverse complement strand
CCACGTCATCGCCTACGTCGCCACGCCCAACGCGGTCGATCAGTTCGTCGCCCTCGACGATGCGGAGGAGGGGCCGGGATACACCTGCTACGGCGGCCCGGGCGGCCAGGTCGGCGGCGCCACCTTTTTCGGGACTTGGGCTCCCGGCACCCAAGACCTCGACTTCTCCACCTACGGGGGCAACTCGGGGGTGCGCATGGAGCCGGGCAGCAAGGTCATCGTGCAGATGCACTACAACACGCTCCCGTGGGACGGTGAGCCCGACCAGACCGAGATCGTGGTCAAGGTCGACGACCAGGTCGACGTCGAGGGCAAGTTCGCCTTCGTGACCAACCCCGTCTGGGTCATCAACGACAGCGCCATGGCCATCCCGGCCGGCGACCCGGCGGTGCAGCACGAAGCCATGGTGAGCCCCAGCATCGTCGACGGCGGCGGCTTCACCCTGCGCGGGGTCGGTGCCCACATGCACACGCGGGGGACCTCACTGCGCATGGACCGCGTCGACGGAGACGACACTTGCTTGCTCGACGTGCCGCGCTGGGACTTCAACTGGCAGCTCGGCTACGTGCTCGAAGAGCCGGTGAGCTTCACCGGCAACGAGCAGATCCGTATCGGCTGCACGTGGGACAACTCGCCCGAGAACCAGCCCAGTGTCGACGGCATGAAGATGCCGCCTCAGATGCTCGGCTGGGGCGACGGCACCAACGACGAGATGTGTCTCGGCATCTTCTACGTCACGGTCGACTGACCTTCAGCTGCGCCGCACCGTGAGCACGGGGCAGGGCGCCTGCCTCACCACGTGCTCCGAGATGCTTCCCATGACGCTGCGTCGGAGGCCGCTTCGCCCGTGGGTGGCCACCACGAGGAGCTCGGGCTGGGTGCGCTTGGCGAAGTCCACCACCGCGTCGACGGGGTCGTCGTCGTACAAGACCTCGGTCTTCAGGCTCGGGAACTGACGGATCTTCCGCAGACCCTCGAGGCGCCGCTCGGCTTCGGCCTTCTCCACAGGGTCGTCCACCACGTGAACCACGGTGAGGGAAACTCCGAAGGCGCTCGCAAGGCTCTCGGCTGCGTCGAGGGCGGGTTCCACCCCGTCGGTGAGATCGACGGCGACCGCGACCCCGTTCTGGTGGGCGCTGCCGGCAAAGGCGGCGCGACCCATGGTGAGCACCGGGCAATGGGCGTGGCGAACCACCTGCTCGGCCACGCTGCCGAGCAGCAAGCGTCGAAAGCCTCCCTGCCCACGTGTTCCGAGCACGATGAGATCGACGCCCCACGCTTCGGCGGCGTCGGTGATCGCGCCCGCCGGGCTGAGATCGACGATGGCCTCCATCCGCACGCCGATCTCTTGGGGCACGTGCGCCTCACGCAGCTTCTTCAGCTCCGCCTCGGCCTCGCGCAAGAAGGGCGCTTCGACCGAGGCGCCGGTGAGGGACGACTGCGCCAGCGTGCCGGGTCGGTACGGCTGCACCACCGCCAGGAGGGTGAGCTGTGCCCCCATCGTGGATGCGAGTCCCGCGCCCGACGCGAGGGCCCATGAGGCTGGCTCCGAGAAGTCGGTGGCGACGAGGATGTGCCGAAAGAGGTTCATGGCCCGACGATAATGCAACCGCCGGGCCGGCCACAGCCCCCCGCGAGATCAGGCGGCCAGGCCGGGCACGCTTTCTTTGAGCTCGCTCGTGAGACCCTGGATGACCTTCTTCGCGTCGCCGAAGACCATCATCGTGTTGTCGCGCTCGAAGAGCTCGTTCTTCACCCCGGCGAAGCCAGAGCCGAGGCCGCGCTTGATGACGAAGACCGTCTGCGCGTGGTGCACCTCGAGGATCGGCATGCCGTAGATGGGGCTCTCCTGGTCGGTGAGCGAGGCGGGGTTCACGACGTCGTTGGCGCCGATGACGATGACGACGTCGGTCTGCGCGAACTCCGGGTTGATCTCGTCCATCTCGACGAGCTGCTCGTAGGGCACGTCGGCCTCGGCGAGCAGCACGTTCATGTGCCCGGGCATGCGTCCGGCCACCGGGTGGATGGCGTAGCGTACCTCGGCCCCGTTCTTCTCGAGGAGGTCGGCGAGCTCACGCACGGCGTGCTGAGCCTGGGCGACGGCGAGGCCGTAGCCGGGGACCACGATGACCGAGCTCGCGTTCTCGAGGATCATCGCCGCTTCTTCCGGGCCGCAGGAGGTGACGTTCTCGTATTCGCCGCTCTTGCCGCCGCCACCGCCCTCCTCGCCGAAGCCGCCGAAGACGACGTTGGCCAGGCTGCGGTTCATCGCCACGCACATGATCTGGGTGAGGATGAGGCCGGCGGCGCCCACCATGGCGCCCGAGATGATGAGCACCTTGTTGCCGATGATGAAGCCCGTGGCCGATGCCGCGACGCCCGAGTAGCTGTTGAGGAGCGAGATGACGACGGGCATGTCCGCGCCGCCGATGGGGATCACCAGGAGCACGCCGAGCAGGGCCGCCGCCGCCGACACGCCGAGCGCGAGCGACACCGTCTGGTCGAGGCCTGTGGACATGAAGGCCATGTAGACGCCCGCGCCGAGGCTGCCGATGAGCAGCAGGGCGTTGATGACGTGGCGACCGGGGATGAGGATGGGGCTGCCGGAGATCTTCCCCGAGAGCTTGAGGTAAGCGACCACGCTCCCGGTGAGGGTCACCATACCGATGATGATCGACAAGAAGAGCGTGACGGCCGCGTCGGCGCCCATCGACGCGGCCATGGTGCCGGTGACCGACTTCTCCACGATCTCGCCCCAGAAGACCGACAGGGCCACGAGCCCCGAGGCCGCGCCGCCGACACCGTTGAAGATGGCGACCATCTCCGGCATCTCGGTCATGGGAACGCGCTGGGCCGCAAAGGCACCGATGGCGCTGCCGGCGATGAGGCCGATGGCGATCCACTGATAGGAGAAGATCTGGTACTCGACCAGTGCGCCCACCACCGCGAGGAGCATGGCGATGCCGGCGATCATGTTGCCGGCTTGTGCCGTGCGCACCTTGGTGAGCCGCTTGAGGCCGACCACGAAGAGGATCGCGGAGGCCAGGTAGATGAGCTGGGCGACGTCCTGGGCGCTCATTTCTTCTTGCTCCCGAACATGGCGAGCATGCGGTTGGTGACCATGAAGCCGCCGACCACGTTAATGGTGGCCATGGCGAGGGCCACGCAGCCGAGGATGACGCTGATCTTCGCTTCGGTGTGTCGGGCGGCGTAGAGCGCGCCCACGATGGTGATCCCGCTGATGGCGTTGGCGCCGCTCATGAGCGGCGTGTGCAGGGTCGGCGGGACCTTGTTGATGATTTCGAAGCCCACGAAGCTCGAGAGCACGAGCACGTAGATGCCGATGAGCAGCTCACCCATGTCAGGCCACCTCCCGCTCGCTCGAAGATGTCGTGGCGCCGATGAGCTCGGCCGTGCGCGCGTGTCGGACCTCGCCGGCGTGCGTGAGGGTGCAGCCGGCGGTGACGTCGTCGTCGAGGTCGACCTGTAGCTGGCCTTCGGTGACCAGATGGTCGACGAGCGCCCACACGTTGCGGGCGTAGACCAGGCTCGCGTCGGCCGGCATGGTGGAGGGCAGGTTGGCTTCGCCGATGATGAGCACGCCGTTCTCGCGAACGTTCTCGCCCTCGACCGAGAGCTCGCAGTTGCCGCCCTGCGCCACCGCCATGTCGACGATGACGGCTCCGGGTTTCATCTCCCGCACCACCTCGGCGGGCACGAGCATCGGAGCCTTCTTGCCTGGCACGAGGGCGGTGCAGATGACGGCGTCGGCCTGAAGCAAGAAGTCGCGCACGATGCGCTTCTGCTCCGCGAGGTAGGCCTCGCTCACCTGCTTCGCGTAGCCCCCGTCGCCTTCGGTCGACTCTTCGCTCTCGGGGAGGGGGATGAACTTGCCACCGAGCGACTCGATCTGCTCCTCGACCGACGGGCGAATGTCGGAGGCGTAAACCACCGCGCCGAGGCGCTTGGCGGTCGCGATGGCCTGAAGCCCGGCGACGCCAGCCCCCATGACCACGATCTTCGCCGGCTTGATGGTGCCGGCGGCGGTCATGAGGAGCGGGAAGTACTTCGGCAACGCCGCCGCCGCGAGCAGCACCGCCTTGTAGCCGGCGATGCTGGCCTGCGAGCTGAGGGCGTCCATCTTCTGGGCCCGCGTGATGCGCGGCACGAGCTCCATCGAGAAGCTGCTCACCCCACCGTCGCGCAGGCTCCGCACGAGGTCGTGTCGCTCGTAGGGGGACAAGAATCCGATGACCGCGGCGCCCGACTTCAGCTGCGCGGCTTCGTCTTCGGTTGGGGGTGCGACCTTCAGCACGAGGTCGGCGTCCTTCCAGGCCTCATCGCCGGAGACGATCTCGGCGCCCGCGTCGACGTAGGCCTGGTCGCGAATGAACGAACCGGCTCCGGCACCTGCTTCCACCCGGACGGTG
>JAUHZF010000162.1 GCA_030426145.1 Polyangia bacterium | reverse complement strand
TGGTCTACCTCGAGAAGGTGTTCTCACGCTTGTCGAGGTAGACCAGGCTCCCGAAGATCCCCGTGCCCTGTGACAAGAGGCCGACGAGCAGCGCCTCGGCCACGATGGGTCGGGAGAAGAAGGTCGTGAAGCCCGCACGCACGGCCAACGCCGTCTCCGACGTGCCGGTCCACGCGACGACGCCGAGGGTGATGAGCAACGCCGGAGAGGCGACCATCTGTTCCTCCACGAAGTACCGCTTGTTGACGGCGGGGTCCTCGGACTTCGCGAGACGACTCATGAAGCGAAAGCGCACGAAGTAGCTGACCAGGTAGACCGCCACGTCGATCGCACAGACGAGCGTGATGTCGTATCCACCCTCTTCGCTGAAGGCCAAGACCAGGGCCGCCAGACTGAGGCCGAGACCCACCCATGAGAACCATCGCGTCTTTCGTCGGCTCAGCGCGTCGACGATGGGCGCGAGGATGAGCACCCCGCCCCGCATCAAGAGCATCACGAAGACGATGCTCACCCCGTCGAACGTATAGGCGAGCGTCGTCGTGCCGATGATGGCCGCTGTGCACAGGCCGCTCAGAAACGTGTAGCGGGTCGGCCTCGGCAGCGAGACGCCGAACAGGCGGCCGTGGCTCGCGAAACGCCACCAGCGTGCGAGCGTGAGAAAGGTGAACATGCCCACAACCGACGTGATCACCGTCGCTGGCAAGAGCTCGAAGCCGGTGAGCCCGCGCTCCATCTTGGGCAGCAGGCCGCCGGTGAGCGCCTTCGTCAGGGCGCTGTAGGGCGCGTAGCAGGCGGCATAGCCGAACGCGAACCACCAGATCGCGTCGTCACGCCATCCGCGCTCTTGGTCCGCCCCTGTCACGAGACGGTTGTCGCACGTTCAGCGTGGCCCGGCGAGACGCTCGAGGCTCAGCGAATGCGCCAGGTGGCTTTTGTGCTCAATTGGCCGGTCCAGATGTGGGGGATGTCCTTGCCGTCGAAGAGACGCCGGGTGGGGCCATCGAGGGTTTCGGTGCCGCCCGCCCAGCGCGTGATCTCGTTCTCGTAGGTCAAGGTGACCTCGATCTCCTTGCCGTCCTCGAAACCGGGGCGGCGCGCGGTCTTGGTTCCGGCGCCGGGTTGCATGGGGTCGAGGGTGAAGCTCTGCTCGAAAACGCGCTCTTCGCCAGGGGCGAGCAGCGGGAAGTCGGGCTCGTCGATCACAACCCCGTGGGGCCGTGGTGAGGGCTCGACGTGGAGCTGCTTGCCCGAGCGTAGATGCAGCGAGAGGACGGCAGCGCGGAAGGCCTCACCACGTGGGAGGTAGATCCTCACCGGGGCGTCCGACACGTTGCGGAAGTGGAGCGCCGCCACCCGCATGGGCACGCGCTCCTGCCGTATGTCCGGACGGATCTCGAAGCACACCTCGAGACCATCGGCTCGCACCGCAGTCGAGCGCACGGCATCACCCGACCTAGGGCTGGCCTCGGCGTTCGAGGTGGTGGCCACGGCGGGAGGTGACTTCTTCGGCGACGGGTCGCAAGCCCACAAAAGCGCGAGCGCGACCGGGAGGGCGAGATGGTTGAGGCCGCACGGAAGAGAATGGCTCACCACGAGCCGAGGGTACCGCAGCGAGGGCGGGTCTCGCGCTGCTTCAGCGAGGCAAGGCTACCGGCAGCGCATCGGCCGGTGGCTCACCGAAGGTCGCACGCAGATCTCTGGGTTGTGCAGGGCTCTTGGTCAGCTGCGCTTTCATCACCCGGTCGAGGCGAAACCACCGCCCGGCACCGCGCCGATGGCAGAAGGCGAGCACGTGCCAGTGGTTGCGCGTGCGGGCAAAGGCCATCGGTTCGATCGGGCGCCGCCGTGTGGTCTCACCCCGTTCGTTGCGATAGTCGATGTTGACCACCACCTGTCTCCGCAAGCCTTCGTCGAGCACGCGTGCGCTTCGCGAGCGCCGGGCATCGCCGGTACGCATCCAGACCCGACCCGCCACCTCGCCCGCATCTCGCTTCTGCTCCGGCGTCATCGCCCCCAAGAGCTTCTGCAGTGCGGCTTCGCCGTCGGCGCCGAAAGGTAGCTGTGGCTCGGCTGCGAGGGCGATGGCCACCGCCGTCGCCTCCGCGGCGGTGAAGCTCACCGGGGCGACGCTGGCGCGACGGGCGAGCTGGTATCCGCCACCCCGCCCGTCCTGCGAAAGGACGGGGAGGCCGCTCTCGAGCAGCGCCGCGACGTCCCGCTTGATGGTGCGCGGCGAGACCTCGAAGCGCTCCGCCAGCCATGCCGCGGTTCGTCCCCGGGGACCGGCGGTTTGCAGGGCGCTGTGAATGGCGAAGAGGCGATCCGTGCGGTTCATGGCGGGGCGATAAATGGGGACATAACGGTGTCACGTGTCTCCGCTACTGTCCATGCACATTCCAACGAGGAGCATGGATATGAGTCGAGTCGTTCTGTTTCATTCGGGTCTTGGTCTTCGTCCGGCAGTGGCCACTTGGAAGGCTGCGCTAGAGGCGGCGGGGCACGAGGTGCTCACCCCCGACCTCTACGATGGTGAGGTGTTCGACGACCTGGATGCGGGGGTGAAGAAGCGAGACGCATTGGGCCTCGAAGAGCTGTCCCGCCGCGCAGATGCGGCGGTCGAGTCGCTTCCGGGAGAGCTCGTCTACGCCGGCTTCTCCCTCGGCGCCGCAGCCGCGCAGGCCCTGGCCCTCAATCGGCCCGGAGCGCGCGGCGCCATCCTCATGCACGCCGCGCTGCCACTACAGGCTTTCGGGCTTACGCGCTGGCCGGCCAGCCTTCCCGCGCAGATCCACACCAGCGTCGACGACCCCTGGGTCGACATGCCCGTGGTCGACGCCATCGCTGCCAGTGCCGACAAGTGCGTCGAGGTTCTCACCTACGCTGGTGCAGCCCATCTCTTCGCGGACCACGACTACGTCGACCACCACCCCGAGCACGCGCGCCAGATGCTCGACCGTGTCCTCGCCTTCCTGAGCCGCCTCGACTGACGCCTCGGAATGCCTCGCCTCGGGGGGCATGCGCCTCCGGATGTTGTGCAGCCTCCCCGATGCCGCACATCATGGTGTGCTCGCCAACGAACGGGTTGTGGCCTCTCGTCCCCAGGCGATTTCATATTCCGTGGAGTCGTCGCGATAACGCACATCGCGCGCGTTCGCCTGCGAGCCGCGCCGACGTTCAACTCCTGCAGACCTTCAACGTCGAGGAATCAGACGTTCAACCCCCGCAGACCCACCCTGCGCGCGCTGAGCATCGACTTCGTCGACGTTCAACCCCTGCAGACCTCGAGCGTCGCCACCGCGAGACCCGCAGCGACCTCGGTGCCTCCGAAGGACACGATGGCTAGCCATCGTGTCCTTCCACGTCAGCAGTGCGGCCACGCCGAAGCCCACGCGAGGTTCGAGGTTCGAGGTTCGAGGTTCGAGAATCGAGGTTCGAGGCTGAGAGCGAAAGCGATGCCGAGGTCGAGAGCGAGGCCGCGCGCTCAGGCACTTGAGCGAATGGCATGGCGTCTAGGCCTGATCGGCTTGCGTACGCTGAGCAGCGTACGCGCCTTGTGCACCGTAGGCGGCCTGAGCAGCGTACGCGCCTTGTGCACCGTAGGCGGCCTGAGCAGCGTACGCGCCTTGTGCACCGTAGGCGGCCTGAGCAGCGTACGCGCCTTGGGCTCCGTTGGCGGCCTGAGCAGCGTACGCGCCTTGTGCACCGGACGCCGCCGCCTGAGCCGCATACGCGCCCTGAGCCGCATACGCGCCCTGAGCACCATGAGATGCGCCGTGCGCGGCTTGGCCCGCCGCCATCGCGGGGTCGGTGTAACCGCCCTGCAGTGCCTGGCCACCGTAGGCGGCCACCGCGTCCGGCTCGGGGGGAGGAGCGGGCTTTTTCTTGCCGGCCGCGATGAAGCCCCCGACTCCGGGCAAGGCCACGGCGAGCCCGACGAGGATGCCGTCGACGAAGCCGGCCGAAAGGTACGCGAGGGTGAGAAAACCGCCGACGACCATGAGGATCAGCGACCAACCATGCAGCAGGTGCCAGAACGTCGAGCGTTGGTAGATGGGCGCCCGGAACTGGACTGGAGCGGGCTGGCCGGTGGTGAGCACGATTCGCAGCTCGTTCTGGAGCTTTCCGAACGAGAAGGATGTCTTGACCCGATAGTAGAGGTAGAGCCCGAGGCCGATGAGGATCCCGGAGACCATGCCGATGATCACCATGAAGACGCTGAAGCCGGTGGCGTAGGCCCAGCTCATCTCGACGGTTCCGGGCCCCACTGGCTTCAGGGTTACGGCAGCGCTCCTGCGACCGCAGTAGGCGGTGACCTTGCCTCCGTTGACGGCGTAGTGCAGCCGCGGGTTCACCCGCTCCAGCCACGTCCTGAGCTCGAATGCGGTGAGGTGTCCCGCTCCTGGTATCTGCACGATCATGTCGTCCTCCGATGCGATCGAGGTGCAGAAGCCGTTCCATGCTTGTGCGCCCGAAATCAGTTGGCGGCACCGCACTCTTCGAACGTTCCACGGCGACCGCGCGACGTTCAGCCGCACGCTGACGAGAACGCGCTCAGGCGAGAAGCTCGTCGAAGCGCTTTGCCCAGGACCCCTCGTGCTCCGCCTTCACCTCTTCGTCGACGAAGAGGATGGGACCTCGGTCGTCGGCATGGGCAGGGAGTCGGGGGTGCTCGCGCAACATCTCCGGCACCTCGGCGTCGCGATGCACGGGCATCGCGCCGAGGGCGGCGCACCAGCGCGACTGCACGTCGGCCCTCAGGCTGAAGGCGATGTAGCTGCGGGCCAAGGCGAGCTGTCGGTCGGGGGTTCCGCGGGGGATCCACCACGCGTCGACCGTGTCACTGGTACCCTCACGCGGTACGCACCACTCGACGTCGACCCCCGCTCGCCGAAAGGCGAGTGCATTCGTGAGGGCGCGAAAGCAGAGCTGAAGTCGGCCGCTGCGGAGTTGCTCCTCCATCCCGATGCTGTAGTCGAGCTCGCCGATCTGACCGTGAAGGCGCGGGAGGTAATTCCAGCAGGTCGACATGTCGTGCGGGATGTCCGCCACGCGGCCACCGCCCATGACTTGCGCGATGGGAAAGAAGCCATTGCCACCGGGGTAGAGGGCGAGTCTGCCCGCAAATCGCGGCTCCTCCAGCGCGCTCCAGCTCGGGGCTTCTTCGCCGAAGAGTCCCCGCTGATGAACCAGCACGTAGTAGACCACATAGGGGTGCACCACCGTCTCGTGGGCCGATGGTGAGAAGGCTCGGGCCGCCAATCGCGGTAGGTGCGGCCATCGCTCTTTCTCCAGGTCGAGCGCCCAGCCCGACCGGGAGGCCTGCAAGGCCGGCACCGCGTTCGACCACACCAGGTCCACCTCGGGCCGGTCTCCAGACGATAGCTGCGTCACGAGACTGGGCGGAAGGTGCAGGCCAACGTGGTGTCGATGCACGACCTCGACCCCAAACTCCGCCTCGAAAGGGGCGGATACGGCCTCCCTCAGCGCCTGTCCCCAGCCTCCGCGCCACGATTGAATGGTGAGCTTGTCGCGGCTCATGCCGAAGGGCCGAAGGGTGGCATGTGCAGGAGGCCGCCTGCGGCCCAGATCTTCTGAATGAAGGGGCCCGTGGGGGCGAGGGAGATGGAGTCACCGTTCGCAGGCTGCAACTCACTGGCGGAAACGTCGAGCGTCAACCGGTCGCCTTCGACGATCGTATGTCGCACGTCTGGCTGCGCGAAGGTGAAGCAGCGCAGGCCATTGTTGGTGGCATTGCGGAAGAAGATCCTCGCGAAGCTCACCGCGACGATGGCGCCGAGCTCATTGAGCAGGAGTGACCTCATGGAGGTCTCCCGGCTGGAGCCACAGCCGAAGTTCTTTCCTCCCACGAGGATGTCGCCTGGCTCGAGCCGTGACTGCAAGGTCGGGTCGAACTTGTGGAATAGCCCCCTCTTGACCTTGTCGGGGTGCAGACTGAAGAACTCCGGCGGGTGAATGACGTCGGTGTTCAGGTCGTCGCCGAATACCCAGGCTCGCCCAGTGATGATGTCGTTGGCCATCGTCTTCCTCAATACAGGTCTGGAGCGAGGCGGCCGCGTCGCGCTGCACGCGCGACCGTTCGTGCACTCGCGAGGTAGGTCTGGCTTTCCCAGTGGCCCATTCGTCCCCGAAAGTTTCGGTTCGACGTCGAGACGCAAACGTCCGTCGCGCCCAGCACGCCCTTGTCGATGCCGCCGCATGGGCCGCAGCTCGAATGATTGAAGATGGCCCCGGCCTCGGTGAGGCTCTCCACGTAGCCGGCTCGAAGCGCGGCCTTGAACACCTCTACGGAGGCGGGGATCACCACGAAGCGCACGCCGGGGTCCACCTGATGACCCTGCAACTCATCGGCTGCCTCGCGCAGGTCACTCAGTCGCCCGCTCGAGCAGGAGCCGAGAAAGGCCACGGTGATCGGGGTCTCGTTCAGCTCAGCGACCTCGACCACGTTGGCCGGCGACCAGGGCTTGGCCACCATGGGACGCATCGCGCCCAGGTCGATGGTCACCACGCGCTCGTAGACCGCGTCGACGTCAGGACGGATCAACCCGCTGGGCGGCACGCCGTCTCGCGCCTCGCAGTAGGCGGCCGTCACCTCGTCCGGCACGAAGAGGCCGAACTTGCCCCCGAGCTCGACAGCCATGTTCGAGACCGCGAAGCGGTTGTCTTGGCTGAGCTTCGGTTCGGTCAGGTCGTGAAACTCGAGGCTTCGGTATTGCCCGCCTGACTCGCCCAGCTGCTGGAGTAAGCTGAGGATGATGTCGCGACCACTGCAATGGTCGGGCATGCTGCCCACGAGCTCTACTTTGATGGTCTCGGGCCATCGCATCCAGGTGGTGCCCGTCGCCAGTGCGTAGAGGATGTCGGTCGAGCCCATTCCCGTGGCACAGGCCCCGATCCCGCCCCCCATGATCGTATGGCTGTCGGCGCCGACGATGAGCCCGCCGGGCTGACACAGAGGACTCTCCACCAAGAGCTGATGGCAGATCCCCCGGTCGAGCATCAGATGTTTGACCCCGCAGTTGCGCGCGAAGGCCAAGAAGCGGTTGGAGATATCTGCCCGCTCCGCGGTGGCGGGAGGCGAGAAATGGTCATTGGTCAGGATGACCCGGTCGGGGTCCCAGACCTTCAGGTTCCGTTCTTCGAAGGCGTCCGCGATCAAAGCCGTCGTGGCGTCGTGTCCCAGGAGCGCATCGATGCGTACGCGTCGGTGCGTGGCTCCCGCGTCATCGTCCAGCGCATGTGCGTCGAGGATCTTGTCGCTCAGCGTCTTGCCCGCCATCTCAGCCCTCTCGTCCTTCTGGCCTCACGGCGTCGCTGGCTGCCGTGTGCATCTCTACGTCACACCAACGCACCAGCTCGGCGACACAGGACATGCCATCGTGTTTCCACATCATGCTTGGTTCGGCCATGCGTCCCGGCTCGCAGATGCGGCAAGCACCCGCACGCGCCAACCGCTCGCCCAAGCTTCGCATCCGTTCACCGGATGCACCGAGGCCGACATTCTGCAGGAAGGGACCCAAGGGAATGACCCAGTCCATGGCGCCGTCCAGGTTGGCGACCGGAACGACCTGCATCGTGCGGTGCCCAAGCCAATGACGTGGTGTCAGCACGGGCGCCACGCTCACCGTCCACTCGAAGTTCGTCGAGGACCAGAGCTCATGCGCGTCCGACGTCACGGCGAGCCATGCTTGACCTGCGGCGAAGACCTGCTGCGCCGCTTGATCCGCGATGTCCATCTCTCCCAATGGGCACGCCTCGGCGTAAGCCTTCATCGCCTCGGCGAGGGCTTGTCCCACGGCCTTGGCCTCGGCTGCATCCCCTTCCACCACCACCGCCTGTGGAGCGATGCAGGCGTGCTGGTTGAACATCGACGCATCCACCGCGAGCCGACGCGCGACCTCCTCGCGTCCCACGGCGCGGACATACTCAGCTGAGAGCAAACAAACCGAGAGCTTGTGGCCGTGCTCGATGTACTTCTGATGAGGCCGGATGCGGGCCCGAATCGCGGCGCAGGCCTCCTGTCCACCGTAGGCGATCACCGCGTCAGCCTGAGCCAAGGCCGCTTCGACCGTGGCGTCGTCATCGCGCCCCCAGTAGGTCACCGCCAGCGCGTCGGACAGGCGCGCATCCTCGTTCACGAGGGTCTCGACGAATCGAGACGCGAAGGTGGGCTCGCCGCTCGCGACCTTCGCCACCACGGCCGACTTGACCAAGAGCGAGCGCACGATGGGGAGGGCCGGAAGGGCGGGTACGTTACCGGTCAATACGGCCAGGACCACCCCGGGGCCTATGGCCATCGTCGCGCCGGACAGCTCGCTCGACGGAACGAAGCCGTCGAGGGCTGCCTGGGTTCCAAGCTCTCGACGTAGCGTGGCCAGAAGGGAGGGAGCGCGGTAGTTGCGCAGCTCGACGTCGAAGCTGCGCTCCACGGCCTCGGCGGAGAACCCCGTGGCCTCGACCGCAGCGTCCCGTGCAGCGCGGCGGGGGCCGAAGCTTCGGTCGCACCACTTCTGCGCACAGCGATCGATCACGTCGACGATCTCCGTCACCGGCATCTTCAAAAGCCGTTCGCGGCCGGCGCGCAGCCTTTGGCCGAGCTCACGCCATCCCGCCTCGGTGGGAACCTGACACGACCAGCGCGGTTGCCCGCCGGCTTCGACGGTGACCGAGGCGAGGGCGAGCGAGGACAGACCGGGTGGCATCCAAGAGATGAGGTGGGTCATGCGCGTGCCTCCTTGCCGGCGAGCGCGTCGAGGGTGAGGGAGCAGCCCCTGCGCTCGCCGCGCGTCACCCTCCCCACGACGGCGACCCCTCGTTTGCTCGCCAGTCCCCAGTCGCCCGTGAGTACGACGTGGGGGCGATCCAGAATGGCGAGGTCGCGTACCTCGAGCAGCCCCCTGCCCCGCGAGATCGGAGCCATCGTGCTCGCGTCGCGGACGATCGGGCGGATCGTGGCTCTCCCGCCTTTGGGTCGCCTGCCCTCGGGGTCGACCTCGTCGTAGCTCAATGGCTCTGCTTCATCATTGGGTGCAGCGTCGTAGAGCTGACTGGCCAGCTCGGTCATACCGAAGAGGTTGACACATTGGGTCTGTGGAACACCGAAGTAGCGCTCGAACCATTGGTGCAACTGCGACGCACCCACACTGCGAGAGCGTCCTTTGAACCCGCCCGCGTCGACGATGCGAGATCCGGCGGGCAGCCGCCAACTCTGCCCACGTGCTTCGAAGGCCTCGCAGGCGTGAACGAAGGCGAAGGAGCCGCCGATCATCAGGACGGGGCGCTCCTCGGCCACCGCGTGGTCAAGCCGCGAGGAGAGTACTTTCAAGTCGAGCCCCGAGCTCCCGACGACGGAGGCGCTCGTCCCGGGGTCACCAAAAGACGACGCGATGAGTTCCATCCCGTGGGCCATCACCATGTCGGGCGCGGCCGTCTCTTCTGGTACGAGGCGGATGACGGCTGGTCGCGTGAGGCCCGGCAGCATGAATCGCCGCGCGCCGGCGAGGATCGAGGCGCGCATCAGTTCCAAGCCTCGGCGACTGTAATGGGCGACGCCGCGGGCCGCTCCCGAGGTGCCGCTCGTACGGAAGGTTCGGGCAGGTGGTTCGTCGGCAAAGAGGTAGGTCCGGCCCTGGCGAAACGCGGCGTCGGGAAGGCCCTGCCCGAGTCGCGTGCGGGCCCAATAGCGCCCGATCTCGGGCAGGTTGACGCGAGCGAGTTCGTCGAGGTCGGCGGCGAGGGTGATGGCCGAGCCCTCGAGCTCGTCGTCATCGTCTTCGCCGTTGTCGGCTTCGATGAGCGCGCCCATGCGCTCGAACAACTGCCCCACGAAGGGGTCGGCATAGCTGATGGTCACCGCACACTACCTACTCTGTCGGCGCCCCCCCTCGGGCGACGCACCCGAACGCTTCGCAATGATCAATGCCAGGTCCGCGCGCTGCATGGCAACCATCGAATGGTTTTCCTTCTGCGCACCTAGAACCACTACTCCCCCGCGTGGGGGGCGCCGGATGTTCCGTCTTCATCTGGTGGCGCTGGTGACGTAACCCTGTAGGGGTGAAAGCCATGGAGGATCGCACGGAGCCACGGCGCATCCTCATCGTGGACGATCACGAGGTATTGGCTCGTTCCATTGCGCGGAACTTCATGGCGGTTCGCCCAAGGGCGGAGGCGTCGCCCTCGAGAAGGGCCGACGTCACGATCTGCCCGAGCCTGCGACAGGCGGAAGCTCGGCTCGTAGGAAATGGCCACTTTCACATCATTCTGCTCGATAAGAGCCTTCCGGATGGCGATGGTCGATCACTGATCAAGCTCGCCCGACGCGCGGCGCCGGAGGGGAGTGTGTTCGTGCTTGCCGGTGTGCTCGACGCAGACGAGCAGCTCGGCATTCTCGCAGAGGGAGCCGTTCCGTTGGTCAAGCCGCTCAACGATGTGGCTCGCCTTCTCGAGTACGAGGGGCGTCGACAGCTCGCCACAGAACACGTGATCAGGTTGTTCGCCGACGTTCATCGCCTCTCGCCAGCCCAATCCCGCGTTCTCGAAGAGACGGCTCGGTCGGCCTACACACTCGAGGAAATGGCCGGTGTCATTGGGGTTTCGCGTGCCACCGTGGCGACACATTGGAAGAATATATTCGCCAAGACTGGCGCGCGGAATCAATTGGCGGTCATGAGCATGCTGCTCGACTTCGTGCAGCGTCATCTGTCCATCATTCAGTTGGATGATGATGAACGTTCAGCATTGAACCAATAAGCGTCGAGCTGGATAGTTGTGGCATGGCGCGGTGGGTCGGGGTGGGCCGCGCGCTCGCACGGAGCATTGCCATGACGACTGACGCGATCGAGTTCGTGGACTGCACGCTGCGCGATGGCGAGCAGGCCCCAGGGGTGTGGTTCACCGTCGAAGAGAAGGTGGCCATTGCGGTGGCTTTGGATGCGGCTGGCGTCGATGTGCTCGACGCAGGGTTTCCCGCGGCCAGCGAAGACGACGTAGAGGCGCTTCAAGAGTTGAAGCGGTTGGGGCTGCGCGCCGAAGTTGCCGCCACGAGCCGACCATTGAAGGGCGATGTGGCGGCGGCGGCGCGGGCGGGGGCCGACGCGCTGTTCATGTTTCTTCCCGTGAGTGACCAGCACCTCGACACCAAGCTCGAGATGTCCCGGGAGCGGTCTCTCGAGCTCCTGCGTGGAGGGCTGGAGGCCGCGGGCGAAGCCGGTCTCCCGGTTTCTTTCGTGGCGGAGGACTCGTCGCGCGCCGACCCGGATTGGCTACTCCAGGTGGTCGAGGTGGCGATGGGCTACCAACCGCGCCGGGTGGTGCTCTGCGATACCGTCGGTGCGGCCCTTCCCCACGAAATGGGGGCGCTCGTGGCACGCGTTCGGGGCGTGACGGGAGAGGTGCCGATCTGCCTTCATTGTCACAACGACTTCGGTCTCGCCTCGGCGAGCACGCTGGAGGGCGTACGCGCGGGGGCTCGCTCGGTCAGCTGTACGGTCAACGGGATCGGCGAACGCGCGGGCAACGCCGACCTCGCCGAGGTGAGCGCGGGGCTCGAGCACCTGTTGGGCATGCGTGTCCGCATCGCGCCGGACATGCTCGCCGCGCTCAGCGACATGGTCGCACGCGCCAGCGGGGTGCACAGCAGCCCTCTCAAGCCGGTGACGGGCTGGAATGTCTACGCCCATGAATCGGGGGTTCACGTCGACGGCATGCTCAAGGACGCGAGGAACTACGAGCAGCTCCCGTCGGCGTGGTCGGGAAATGAGACGCGCTACGTGCTGGGCAAACACTCCGGCAAGAATCTGCTTCGCGCGATGCTGGCCGAGGAAGGCCTGCAGCTCGACGAGGAGCAGCTCGGACGCCTGCTGGAACGGGTCAAACAGTGGGCCACGCGACGCGGCAAGGCGGAGCACCTGAGAATGGATCAGCTGATGCGGCGGTTTCAGCGCGAGCAGCTGGCTGGCGTGAGTCGCCTCCAGTTGCTCGAGCTCGTCGAAGAGCTGAGCTCGAGGCCGCTCCGTGCCGCATCGTCCTGACGACTTCAGCCTGTCTTAGGGCGAGTACTTGACATTTGTTCAGTGCGCGGAAACACTCTGCGCATGACCAAACACGACGTCACGGATGCTCCCATCGCGGTGCTGGCCGAGCTCTTCGAGCACGAGCTGGCCGAGGTCACCTTCCCGGATGTCGACCGCGAGATCATCGAGGCCGCCATGCGTGGGCAGGCCGAGGCGCGGGCGCAGGTCGATGCCGCCGAAGCGGCTTGTGCCGACGCACGGGCGGAGCTCGAGCGTGCGAAGGCTTCGGTCGAGACCCTCACCCAGCGGGCGCTCGCCTATCTGAAGATCTACGCAGCCGAAGACGCGGAGCTGCTGAGCAAGCTCGATGGGCTGGCGCCCAAGCCTCGGCCGGCCAAACGTGGTCGGCGGCGCAAGGACACCGTCAAGGTGGTTGCCGGCAAGGCGCCCCCTGCGGAGCCGGACGTCGCCCGTGCAAGCTGAGCTCGACGGTCAGGTCGCAGTGCTGAGATGCCGGCGCATGAAGTCGTAGGCGCGGGCGTAGCTCTTCTCGGTATCCTGGATGATCTGCTTCTCGACGAGGCCACCGACGCCGAAGATCTTCGCGTTGACCTCCATCTCGATGACGCGGGCGATGCCTTCACCGTGGGGTTCGGTGAACATACGTCCCCGGATGTCGAGCTTGTCGGGCATCGAGTTGGGGATGACGCGGAAGCGGTACTGGTTGGCCGCCCGGTCGAGGCGCCCTTCTTCGCGGTAGCCGATGCCACCCGACGCGAGCTTCTTGAGTGGAGCCGGAAGCGAACCGGTGGTGGGAACGATGCGGACGCTGCGCTCGATCGTCTCGCCATCCTCGCGGTGGTCCAACACCTCCCATGCTTCGAAGGCGAGGTGTTCGAGGTAGAGGCGTCGGTTGAAGTCGTCGTCGAGGAAGAGCAGCCGCCAGTAGGTGTCGGCGTCGCAGTCGAAGGTATGCCGGATGGTGGTCGCCGTCATGCGACGGCACCATACATTCGATCAGGGCTCGCCGAGAAAGCAGGCGGGCCACTTTTCTCCAGCTTCCGGGTCGCGGTCGCCGAGCACTCGGATGACGCCGGTTGGCGTTGCGGTGACGCCATGAAGCCGGGTGCCGCGCCCGTGTCCGGGCCAGGTAATGAAGGTGCGAAGGCGAAGCTGCGCGTCGAGCCTCGCCAAGAATGCCGTGGGTACGTACGCCCGCGGTCCCTTCTGAGCGGCGATCTCGAGATGGCCCTGGTAGCTGCCACCGAGCCAGATCCCATCCGTCGTCTCGGTGAGCTTCGAAGCCAGGACGGCATCGGACGCATGGAGTCCGATCTCGTCCTGTGCTTCGCCTTCGCCGCTCCATCGAACGACCCACACCCCCTGCTCGACGCCAGTCCCCAGGAGTTCTTCGTTCCGTGGGCCCGTGAGCGGTCCCGTCGCTTGTCCGAGCGTGACGATTCCGTCCGCGTTGGCGATGACGTCGGTGGCGTGCACCGAGCGACCGTTCGCCACCGTGCGCACCCAACGTTGCCGGCCGTCGCGGCCGAAGCGCGCGACGAAGGCGCGCCGTGCCTCGTCACCGCTACCTTGGGGGTCGATCCACGGGGCTTGACCCGCGACGTGACCGACGATCACGACGTCGTCGTCGACGAGGGCCCCAGCGCTGCAACGACAGTATGTCCCTCCCGCGAGATGCCAGGCGTGAACCGAGGTGCCTTCTCGGTCGATGACCTCGACGCGGCAGTCGATACCGTCGTCGACCTTCGGACCGCGGGCCTCTTCGACGAGCACGAATGCGTGATCTCGCCCGGCGACGATGTCGCTGACCCAAGCCGGACGTGCACCGTCGTTGAGGGCACGAGCCCACCGCGCATCTCCATCGTCCGTGAGTTGGCTCACCCATCCCGTATTGCCGTGGGTCCCGCCCACCACGACGCCATCGGACCACCCGGCTATCGCGTGGATGTGGTGGTAGGGGCCGACGGGTGATGCGGGCAAGAGGACCTGGCGCTCGTCACCCTCGAGTCGCAAGACGAAGCCCCGACTCACGCCGTCCGTGGCCACGCGAGGGCTCTCGGGCAGCACACGCCCGGAAGACGCCATGGACCCGACCACCCACGTCGTCTCTCCGATGCTGGTCACCTCGCCGGGCTTCAGCCACCCCCCGCGCCCGAGGGGGAGGCCGAGGGGACCTGCGTGGCGCGGGAATTCGATGACCTCGTTCGGGTCGATGGCGATGACCGGAGGCTCCGTTCTCGGCGGAGGCTGTGGAACGGGGGGAGGGGGAGGAGGAGATGGCGGCCTACGGTCGGGGATGCACGCGACCGTGCACGCGAGGGCCAACCCGATGGCGCTTCGCCGTCCTCTCATGGGTGCCTAAACGCATCACGCGGCCCGATCTTGCAGTCAAACCCCATCGTCGAGCGATGCGACCGTCAGTACGAGACGAGCCACAGGAGCACTGCGAGCACCACGAGGACCAAGAGCAACTTGACCGGTCGCGGCACCGTGAAGGGCCCAAGCTGCGTGGGGGGAGCCGTCGAGAGAGGCTTGCGCTCGGCTTCGACGTTCATCGCGTAGAGGGCTTGTGGGTAGGGCAGGGGGGCGCTGCCGCGTTCGACCGCGCGTTTGTAGCCGAGGGCCCATTGATGGGGCGTGGCTGGGCGCTCGCGCAGGTCGGGGTGCATGCCACGGTCGAGCCAGTGACCGACCGCTTCGGGGAGTTGGGTGGGCTCCTTCGCGTCGGGGCGATGTCCGGTGAGGGCGTAGTAGACGACTGCCGTGGCTGACCAGAGGTCGCTGCGGCCGTCGATGGCTTCAGGGGCACGCCGCTGCTCTGGACTCATGTAGGCGGGGGTTCCGGCCCGACCGAGCTCGCGCGCATCGGAGCTCATGCGCGGCGAGGGGCGCGAAAGACCGAAGTCGATGAGCTTGACCAGGAGCTCTTCGCCGCCGACCAAGACCACGTTGCTGGGCTTCACGTCGCGGTGCACGAGGCCGTGACCGTGGGCATGGCTCAGGGCTGCCGCGAGCTGCTGCGTGAGCGTGATGCCCTCGCGGGGCGTCATGGGACCGAGCCGCGCGACCCGGTCCTTCAGGGTCTCTCCCTCGAGCCGTTCCATGATGACGAAGGGCGTGCCATCGAGCTCGCCGAAGCCGTGCACGTCGACCACGTTGGGATGCCGAAGTCGTTCGAGCGTCACCGCCTCGGCGAGGCCGTCCTCGGTGCCGTGCAGCAGCATCTTGATCGCCACCCGACGTCCGAGACCTTGGTGCCACGCTTCCCACACCTCGCCCATGCCGCCGCGGCCAATCGCCTTCTCGAGGACCACTTCACCCACCTGCCGTCCGGGCCTCAAGCTCGGTCCGGCCGCCGGCGCGTCGGCGCTCGCGACCTCGCCGAGGAGCGCGCCGAACTCGCTGTCGAAGGTGGCGGGGGTGAGTGAAGAAGAGCTCACGGCCCCTCTAATCTGACCCGCGCGGCCGGTGCTCGTCCAGCAAGCCCTCCGAGCGGGCCAGCTCACGCAGTCGCTCTTTGGCGAGCTGGAAGCGTTTACGGAGCCGGGCCGCTTCCCGTTTCTGCTCCGTCGACTCGAGCTCCCGCCCGGCGACGACGGTGGCTAGCTCGGGCCACGTCATGTGTTTGTCGACCCGCAACACGAGCAGCTCTCGCTCCTCTTCCGACAGCCGAGCCCGCAGCGCTCGCACTTGCGACTTCATCGTGGTTCGCATGTATGCCGGGGTGCGCGAATGCTCCGGGCCGGCGCGGTCGTCGCGGCTATCGAAGGGCAGCTCGATGCGCCCGTGGCGATGGCGCCGCTGTCGTACGCGATGGCCTGCGTTGCGTGCGAGGGTATAGGCCCAGACCCGAACCGGGCAGCGCCATCCGAAGCTGGCGAGCCCCTTCCAGAGATCGACCGAGAACTCGCTGTAGGCCTCTCTGGCAAGGCTCTCGTCCCCCATGCGAACGCTGAGGAATCCGAGGATGCCGTCCCCGTAGGCCCGAAGCGTGAGGTCGGCGGCGCGATCGTAGGCTCCCGCCTCACAAGCGGCGCGGACGTCGAGCTCGGGATCTGGGTCCGGAGGGTTCACGGTTCATCGCCGATGGCACACAGGTCGAACTTCGACCCGAGGGCCATCCTCGCTACTGAACGGCAAGGCCGAGGACGCGTCGAGGTGAAATATTCGAGGATGCGACGCTGGGTACACTGGCCCCCGGTTCCTCACGCCCAAATCGCAGACACGACGAAGCGCACGACCGGAAAGTCCGGCCGCGCACTGCGAAACCGATCGATGCGACTCAGTCGCGAACGGGGATGATCTGGACGCGGCGCGTGGCGCCCTTGCCTTCGCTCTTGGTCACCACACCGGCGAACTTGGCGAGGGCGAGGTGCACGACGCGTCGGTCCTGCGCGCTCATGGGCTCGAAGGTGATGATCTTTCCTTCTTCGAGCGCCTGCTTGCCGAGCTTCTGGGCCATGGTGGAGAGCGCGTTCTCACGGCGAGCCCGGTAGCCGTCAGCGTCGATGATGACGTGGCGGCGGGAGAGCTGGGGCCGGTTGATCACGCGATTGGCGAGGAACTGCAGCGCGGCGAGGGTCTGGCCCTTCTTTCCGATGAGACGCTCGGCGTCGTTGCCGGTGATCTCGATGCGGATGTCGCTGGGCGGATCCTCGGGAGCGTTCTCCATGAGGTCGACCGTGCAGTCCATCGTCATCTTGGAGAGGACCTCGACGATGAAGTCGAGCGCCTTGTCGGCGCGCCCGTCTTCTTCGAAGTCTTCGATGGTGGGATCGTCGGCGTCGTCGTCGTCCTTGGCCTTGGCCGGGGCGGGAGCGTCGTCGTCGATCTCTTTGACGATGGGGGCGGCCGCCGCGTGGTCTTTGGCGCGGGCGTCGCTGGTGGTGTCTTCTTCGCTCGACGCCGACTTGCTGTCGACGGCGTCATCCATGTGGTTGGACATGGGCATCTTCCTTTCGAAGTGCGTGAATCATGCGTTCCCCACGGCCGCCTTGGCCTTGGAGCCCGACTTCTTCTTCTTGCTGTCGCCCTCTTCCTTTTCGGAGTCGGGGCCACTGCCGGAGTCGTCGTCGGCTTCGCGGGACTTGTAGAACTTCTCGACCGCGAGCTGCTGACCGATGCCGAGCCAGGTGTTCGTGAGGAAGTAGATGCCCAGCCCCGCGGGGAGGAAGAGCATGAACACCGTGAACATGGCCGGCATGAAGAACTTCATCATCTTCTGCTGCATCGGGTCGCCCTGCATCGGCATGAGGTGCTGCTGCAGGAAGCTGGATGCGCCGAGCACGGCGGGAATGATGAAGAACTTCCCCGGTGCGGAGAGGTCGGGGATGAAGGGGCCGAAGGGCGTGTGGTACAGCTCCACCGCGGTCTGAAGGGACGTGTAGAGCGCGAACCAGACCGGCATCTGAAGGAGCAACGGGAGGCAACCCAACATGGGGTTGGTCACGTTGTTCTTCTTCATCAGCTCCTGCATCGCGACCGCCTTCTGGGCGGGGTCGTCCTTGTACTTCTTGTTCAGCTCGTCGATGGCTGGCTTGAGCTTTCGCATGCCGAGCGAGCTGCGGATCTGCGCGATGCTGAGCGGGAAGAGCAGCAGCTTCACCGTGATGGTGAGCAGGCAGATGGCCCAGCCCCACGTCTTGGTGAAACCGTAGAGCAGGTAGAGGTACTGGATGAGGAGCTTGCCGATGAACGAGAAGACGCCGAGGTCGAGCAGGTTGACCGCGTCGTAGTCGGCACCGTCGCCGCCCACGGCGGCCAGCGCCTGCCGCTCTTTCGGGCCGACGTAGGCGAGGACCTGGTAGGTGCTGCTGGCGCCGGGCGCGAGCTCTTGGAGGCCGTAGTTGAGGCGCGCGTGGTAGATGTTGCCCACGTGCTTGCCATCGGCCCAGACGTGCTCGATGAGTGCCTCACCGGCGGGTGAGACCGGGGCTTGCACCGGGAAGAGCGCCTTGGTGAAGAAGGAGTTCGAGACGGCGGCCCAGCGGGCGGTTCCGTCGACGCGACGCCACTGCTCGCTCGTGAAGCCCGCGCCGTCCTCGAAGTCGCCCGGATCGAAGTCGCTAGGGTCGAAGCGCTCGGTCTCGCTGGTGGACTCGATCTCCGAGCGCGTCATGAACTCGGACTGACGACCGAGGTTGCTCTCGATGGCCTCCAGCGTGCGGTAGTCGGTCTGGTCGACCGTGAGGCGGTGCTTCTTGGTCGAGTCCGCCTTGTTCTTCACCGTGAGGTCGAGCTTGAGCTCGAAGGGGCGGTCGGTGGACGCGATGGTCTTGTCCACGACGACCTGGTCGTCTTCGTAACGGAAGACGCAGGACTTCCCGTCTTGGGAGACGAGGGTGTAGTCGACGTCGTCGTAGGCAACCTGATCGGCTTCGTCGCCGGGACGCCGAAGGCTGGTGCGCAGCGGCATCACCGACTCGAGGCTCGTGGTCACCAAGTCGATGGGGGGCGAGCTCGGATCCTCGGCGTCGGAGCGGTACTTGTCGTCCGTCATCCACGCGTGGCGGAGGGATGCACCATGCGTGCTGACTTCAGCTCGGAAGCGCTGGCCCTCGAGCTGGCACATTTTCTCATCGCCCCGCTTCTCGGGCGCTTTGGCCTCGAGGTTGGCGGCCGCGATCCCTTGGGTTTTGGGGCCCGAGTCACCGCCCCACCCCAGCGCCGGCATGCCGTACGTGACGAAGAGATAGACGGCGACCCCGATCAGGAGCCACCTGAGGATACCAGCGCGTTCCATGGGTTTTCGTAGACTTGCGCCGCGGGGAGGAGGGGCGTCGCTCCGTTACGACGGGGCAGGGGATTCGTTTTGTGACCCCTTCCGGCGCGAAGCCCCGAGCTCGGGGACCCTCGAAGGTGGTGAGGGCGTGGATAGGGTCGATGGAGAGCTACTCGGAAGACGTCGTCGCCGCTCCCTTGGGTGGGGGTGGGTCGTAGCCTCCGGGATGAAGCGGGTGACACTTACTCAGTCGCTTGATCGAAAGCAAGAGTCCACGTCGCACACCATGCGTGCTGATGCACGCGTGGGCGTAGGCGGAGCAGCTCGGTTCGAAGCGACAAACGGGCCCGAACGCCGCGACCAGGAGACGCGACAACGTCAGCTGATAGAGCCGGATGAGCAGCATCAGGACGCGGGCCATGGCGGGAATACTAGCCCTTGGACGACGCGCCGCCACCGCGCGTCGTAGAACGTTTGCCGCCGCGCTGGGGTCGGCGCGCGCGGCGATGGGCCTCGTGCAGGCCGTGGTCGAGCTCGGACCAAGCCTCGCTCGCCTCCAGAGCGGGCGCACCATCACGCAGGATCACCACCACGTCGACCGCAGGGGCCTCTTCGAGGCGACGAAACCACTCGCGCACGAGCCGCTTGCCGCGGTTGCGGGCCACCGCGTTGCCGACGCGCTTGGACGCGACGATACCGAGACGCGGCCCCGGCGGCGAAGCAGGCCTGTCTTCGGCTTCTGGTGCGCTGGGAACGGGCATACGGACGACCACGACATAGTGTCGCGTTCGGAATCCCGTTCCGCTGCGCTGGACCTCGAGGAAGTCGCGGCGACGAAGGAGTCGGCGGCTCTTCGGGAAAGAATGGCCCGGGGGCCTACTTCTTCCAGACGCCGACAGAGAGCCGCTTACGGCCCTTGCGGCGCCGGTTGTTGATGATCTTGCGACCACCCTTGGTCTTCATGCGCGCGCGGAAGCCGTGGGTGCGCAGGCGGCTCAAGTTGTGGGGCTGGTACGTGCGCTTCATGGTCTCGTGCTCCGTCCGGCTCGGCGCCGGGAAGTCGGGCGCGGGAATAAACTACACGAAGTCGGCTTCGTCAAGGTCCACGTGCGAAGTCGGTGAAATGGGGACGAGCTCGACTTGGCGGCACCAACTTGGTGGATGGGCCCCGACCGCGTAGTCTTGGAGACCTATCTTGGCGAGGTCGGGCGAACAAGGGGGTCTCGGTAGGGCGCGGATTCGCGCCGGCGCCATCTTGTTGTTGGGCTTGGCTGCGGGCTGCAAGGGCGCACCCGAGAAGGCGGCCAGCAAGCGCTTCGCTTGCACCTGTGCCTTCCTCACCGACACGGACGGAGCGTCGAGCCTGAGCCTTCAGGTGTGCGCGGCGCCCGAGGCGCGCGACGACGCAGCTCGAGGCTGCGCGCAGACGGCGGCCCCCGCCACCGTGGAGCGATGTGATTGCCAGGCGACCGAGGGCGCCTGCGACGGAGACCTATGCACCGTGCTCGAACGAGCCGAATGATGAGGAACCGATGAGAGCAGCTTGGATCGCTTTGGGAACGGCCCTGGCCACCGCGACGATGGGATGCGGCGGCTTCGGCCCTGGGGACTACCGTGTGTACCGCGTCGGCTTCGAGCAGTCGGAGCCGCAGGACAACTGCTTCGCGTCCGGGTCGGTGCCGGTCGACATTCAGGACGACAGCAGCACCCTGTACGCCTCGGGAACCTTCGTGATCTTCATCGGCGCGGACGAGAACTTCTACCTCGACGCCGGGTCGAGCATCCTCAGGGGCACCGAGAGCGGCGACACCATCGATTTCGTCGGGAACAACACCGACGTCACGGAGGAGGGGGACCCGATGGACCCCACGCGCACCACGGTGGTGAGCGACCTCCAAGTCACCATCACCCTCGACGGCAAGGTGGGTCAGGGCACCGTCACCGACACGCAGTCCACCGACTGCACCGGCCCGAACTGCCCGGACCCGGCGTCGAGTGCCTGCACCAACATCACGAACTTCATCGCGGGTGAGGTGGACGATGTGGAGATCCAGCATGAGATCTGAAGCCCTGCTGGTCGCGCTCGCCTTCGGAAGCACCGCGTGCAGTGGTGTGGGACCGGGCGACTACCGCGTCTTCCGGGTCGGCATCAGCGCCCTGGAGGTCTCGCCCGAGTGCTACTTCCCCGACGAGGAGCCGCCGGCAGACGTCGCCAGCGACAGCAACACCTTCTTCGCGCCGGACACCATGGTCATGTGGTACGGCGCCGGCGACCGCATGCTGCTCGATGCGCAGGGGATCAGCTACGAGGGGCAGACGGGCGGTGACGGCTTCATCTTCACGGCCTACGACGTCGACGTGTCCTACGTGGGCATCGACAACAACGAGGCCCAGGTCAGCATCACCACCGAGGCCATCGTGAACATGAACGTGTCCGGCGATGCAGTCTCCGGTGACTTCACCTCGACCGACATCTACCGCTGCGAGTTTCTCACCGCGACGCCGTCACCCGGCCTCTGCCAGGACACCCCCGACTGCGTGCGCCGCGCCCTGTTCTCCGGCGTCGAGATCGACGACGTCGATGTCGTCTCCGGCGTCGACGACCCGAACCCATTCTGAATCACCCCGAGCGGCTCGCTCATCCGAGACCAAACAGCGTCCTCTCGGGAGGGGTTCTGGTTCTCGGGATGGTTCTCGTTCTCGGGAGGG
>JAUHZF010000549.1 GCA_030426145.1 Polyangia bacterium | reverse complement strand
ATGAGGCGTCCTGAAGTCAACGGACGGAAATGACCCCACGGAGGCACCGCCTTTGGGTGCGGCAGGAAAGGGCAGAGGTGCCGCTTCCCATGGCGATGCCACCGTGGAGGTCGGCCTATTCGTCTCGCGTCCTCCCGCAGCGGCGTCTTCCCTTATCGCTTCGCGCTGAATGCGAGGGGGGGACGCAGCTGAGGAGTTCAGTCGACCTCCACCGAAGTGCAGGTCACGAGCGATAGCTGACGCGCAGCCCCTCAGGGGGCGGGCGACGCAGCCTCGGGGCCCGTCGTGGGCTCCTCGGTCTTCGTCTCCAGCAATGCGCGGGTCGTCTTGGCGCCGAGCTTGTCGGCGAACCACTTGGTGATCTCGGGGTACAGGTGCTTGCGCGCCTTGCTGCCCACCACCGCGCCGACGTGACCGCCGGGAATGCGGATGACCTTCTTCTCGCTGGCGCTCGACACTTCGTCGAGGGCAAGCGCGGCCTGCGGGGGGCAGATGTTGTCGCGCTCGGCCACGATGGTGACCGTGGGACAAGTGATCCGTGACAGGTCGACCCGGCGGGCGCCGACGTAGTGCTCACCCTTCACCAGCAGGTTCTGCTGGTACATCTCGGTGATGTAGCGCTCGTAGGCGGCGGCCGGGAACGGGATGTTGTCGCTGGCCCACGCCTCGAGAGCATCGAAGGAGGCCCTGGCGACGGGGTCGTGCATTTTGTCGGCGAGGGAGACGTACTTCCCGATCTGGCCGGTGGGACGCAGGGCGATGAAGCCCGACTGCATCTGCGCGGCGGGCAGGTTGCCCGCAGCCGCGACGGCGGCAGGGTCGAACCAACGAGGATCCACGAGGTCGCGCAGCATGCCGCCCAACGAGAAGTCGATGGGACCGGCGAGGTTGGCGAAGGCGTGAACCGTGTCGGGCTCGAGAGCCGCGTGGATGGCGGAGAGCGTGCCGCCGACGCAATAGCCGAGCATACCGACCTTGTCGGTGCCGGCGAAGCGTCGGACGGCGCGCACCATGCGGTTGAGGCGTGCGACCGCGTCATCCCAGCCGAAGTAGCGGTCCTCGTCGTTGGCGATGCCCCAGTCGAGGAGGTAGGTGTCTACCCCTGCGTCGACGAAAGCCTTGGCCACACTTCCACGCTCGTGGAGGTCGAGGACGTACCAACGGTTGATGAGCGACGGGACGAGCAGAAGCGGAAGGCTCTTGCCCGGCTCGGCCTGCCCGCGGAAGCGGATCAGGCGCGAGAAGCCGTTCGTCAGGATGGTATCGTGATCGCAGGCCCGCACGGTTCTCACGCTCCGGAGAACATGTTCATCGATTGCTTGACCGAATCGAACCAGGCCTTTCGCCACTCGGCGCCGAGCTGCTGCTGGTAGGCCAGGCTGTCCTTCATGAGCTTGGCCGCCTCGTCGACGCCCTCGTTGGCACGGGTGTGGGCGCTCTCCTGCACGGAGGTGACCTGCTCGGCCATGCCTTCCATCCGGGTCACGCTGGACTCGACGGCCTTCTTCCAGGCGTCCATCATTTGCTGCGGCTGCGTAAAGTTGGGAAAGAACATCTGATTCCTCGTTGTGTCTGGTTCTGGGGCACCTGAAGCCCGAAAACGAGGTCAACCTAGATCTGGGTCCCCGGGGCTGTCAAAAGAATTTTGTGCGACGCACAACAAATTCAGCCGCCGATTACGCAGGCGCAACATTCAGCCGTCGTCAGCCGACTTCTGGGCCACGCTGGCTCGCAGCATTTGCTTCAGCTCGTCGAGCTCTTTCCGCAGCTCGGCGACGTCGCCCGAAGAGGCACCGGGATCGGATGATGGCGGCGGCGGAGGCGATGGTGGCGAGGGGGGAGCAGGGGCCGGCGCAGGTGGCCCCGGCACGGGTCCACCGCCTCCCATGCCCCATGGCATCTGCCCGCTGCCCATCATTCGTGCGAGCGCGTTCGCCGCGTCGAAGGGCATGGTGGCGAGGGGGAAGTAGGGCTGAACGGCCTGGGCTCCCCGCTTGGCCTGGAGGTACATGTCCAGCGCCATCGTCATGTATTTACCGAGAAATTCGGACAGCGCGTCGTCCTTCATTCGGATCATGCGCGTGAGCAACTCGACCGGGAGGAGGGTCGCGAGCCCGCGTCCGTCGATGATGATCTGAGTGAGGGTTCCCTGGGTCAGATCTTCGCCCGTCTTGGCGTCGACGACCTGAACGTCCACGCCGCTCTGGATCTTCTCGGCGAGCTCGTCGAGGGTGATGTACCGGCTCTCGTCCGTATCGTAGAGACGACGGTTGCTGTACTTCTTCACGACACTGAGCGGCATCCGGACTCCTCGACCCGCCGAAGCCTCCACCGTGGGTTGGATCATGGGTTCACCCACGAAGGCTTCGCGATGCAGCACAGAATCACGCGACTGCACCATTGTCACGGGATTTCGACGTCGATTTCGGGTCATGAGGCGCCCTCTGTATCGCAGAAGCCATTGTGCAACGCAACATCAGTCTTGACGACGACCGCGCTTTTGCCGTATCAACCCCCTCGCCTTTCGTCTCTCTCGTCATGTTCTCTTCAATTCGCCCCATTGTGCGCCGCCCTCTTGTGCGGTGCGGTATCCCACTTTCCCTCAGGTTGAGCGCACTTGCGGCCGGCTTGGCGGCTCTCGCCCTCGCCTGTGCCGCGGAGTCGCCCGAGTGTCGCGTCGGCGCCGACTGCGCGACGGGCATCTGCACGTCCCAAGGGATCTGTCTGGCCGACGATGACGGGAGCACCAGCTCCAGCGGTGGCGCCGGGGGTTCGGGGGGCAGTGGCTCCAGCCAAGGTGGCAGCGGGGGGAGCACCTCCAGCACCACCACGGGTCAGGGCGGAGGCGGGCTCTGCAGCCCCAACCACGACGGCATCATCGACCGCGACGAGGTGCCCCTGCAAGCGGGGCTCTCCGCCAAGTTCCAGGTCGCGTCCGACGCGACCTTCGATACCGGCGGCATCTCGGACGGCAACGGGGGCTTCACCTGGGATCTCGCGCAGACCTTCGCTGGCGACCACGCGACCCTCATCGAGACCCTGCCCATTGCCGGTCAGTGGTTCGAGAGCGACTTCGCAGGTGCGACCTACGCGGCTCGACTGAGCGACGGCGAGGACCTGCTCGGGGTGTTCGAGATCACCAGCACGCAGCTCCTCCTTCGCGGCGTGGTCTCGCCCGAGGGGGGCGCCTTTCAGACCAACCTCGACTACGACCCGCCGGTGGTGATCCTCTCGTTCCCCTTCCAGGAGGGTGATGATTGGAACACCGAGACCACCGTGACCGGCCTCGCGCTCGGCGTCATCGCCGCCTACAGCGAGAGCTACACCACGAGCGTCGACAAGCATGGAACGGCGCAGACGCCCTACGGGGACTTCCCCGTGCTGCGCGTGCACACGGAGCTGCACCGCACCCAAGGCCTCGCCACCCTCGACCGCACGCAAACCCACGCCTTCGTCTCCGAGTGCTTCGGAACGGTGGCGACGATCAACTCGAACAGCTTCGAATCGAGCACCGAGTTCAACGATGTGGGCGAGGTGCGGAGGCTCGCGCCATGAATGCCGGGGCCTCGTGCCGCCTCGGATCACGCGGCCGGACGCTCTTTTGCCTAGTGGCCATCATGCTCGCTTCCCTCACGACCGGCTGCGTCTCCTTTCACCGGGGGCCCATGACCGGCGAGCCCAAGGACGGGACCTTCGCCACGCTCGAAGGCGCCCGGGTCCACTACGTCGATCGCGGCAACAAGGCCTCGACCAAGCCCCCCGTCGTTCTCATCCACGGCTTCGCTTCGTCCTTGCGCGCCTGGGCCACGGTGATGCCCGTGCTCGAGAAGGATCGGCGCGTCATCGCTCTCGACCTCAAGGGCTTCGGCTGGACGGACCGCCCCGCCGGCGACTACTCCCCCACCGCCCAGGCTCGCATCGTGCTCGGGCTGATGGATGAGCTCGGCGTGGAGCAGGTGCAGGTCGTCGCCCACTCCTGGGGCTCGTCAGTAGCCTTGGCCCTCACCCTCGCCGCGCCTGGACGCATCGAGCGAATCGCGCTCTACGACGCCTGGGTCTACGAAGAGCAGCTGCCCTCGACCTTCCTTTGGGCGCGCGCTGGTGGCGTCGGCGAAGCGATCTTCGCCATGTTCTACAAGGAGCGACCGGACGAGAAGATCGCCCTCGCCTTCCACGACAAGCGCTTCGTGACCCAGGCGCTGGTCGACGAGGTCCGCTCGCAGCTCGACCGACCGGGCACCACCGCCGCCGCGCTCGCCGCGGTGCGGGGACAGCGCTTCTTCGAGGTACAGAAGAAGTACCGCACCATTCAGCAGCCCGTGCTGCTGTTGTGGGGACGCGAAGACCGGGTCACCACCCTCGAGGTCGGAGAGCGCCTCTCGCAGGAGCTCCCCAATGCACGACTGACCGTTTACCCCCAGTGCGGTCACTTCC
>JAUHZF010000161.1 GCA_030426145.1 Polyangia bacterium | reverse complement strand
GACCACCCGGCACGTAGCCGCGCCCATCACGGGGCAGTCCCCGCAGCAGTGATGTACGTCTCATCACGGTATCGCCACGTACCTCGGCCAAGCTCTGCGCCGCGGCGACGGGCTCGCCCGGGGTCCAGCCGTGCAGGTCGTACCCCGTCTCCCCGAAGACGATGACCGTCGCATCGTTGAGCCTCTGGGCCGACAGTCGCGGACAGGGCCCCTCCACGAAGATCACGAAAGCCCCGTCTTCGCGGGGAGGATCGATGGGGGCGACGACACGCCCCCCGCAAGACAGCAAGGCCACGGCGGCAATGGAACTTCTCATCGCTTCTCCAGCAGGGAGAGGATCGCCTCGAGCTCCACCGCACGATTGACGCTGCGCTCGGAGAGATTGATCTCGCTCACCGCGGCCGCGGCCACGCGCTCCAGGCCCGCCTCGGATGGCGCCTCTCCGTCGCCGAGCCAACGCCGGACCCACGGGTCATCGCGGTTCACGATGACGCGCCGATTGGCCGCGTCGTAGCGCACCGCGCGACCGCGCCGACTGAAGCCCACCCTCTCGATGGTCCCACGAGGAAGCGGCAACGAGTGCAGCTGCTTCTCGATCGCGGACCGGAGCCCGGTGGTCGTCGGTGCAGGTGCCGGGGTCTCTCCGAACCAGGTGCGGACCCGACGGCCCACCCCGCTCCAGAACGGGTCGACCAGAGCCTCCTCTTGCGCAGCGGGTTCCCCGGCCGGTACTGGCGCCGGCACCTCCACGACCTCGATGGTAGGCGCATCATCGTGCCTCGGGGTCGCGGCCACGATGGGCTGCGGCGAGAAGAGCTCGCGCGCATCGAAGACCTCTGGCGGCTCGATGTGCGCGCGCAGCTCGTGGCCCCCGAGCTCACGCAGCCAAGTACCCGTAGCCCGGCGTTCGAGCAGGTCGACGAGTCGCGCATCGTGACCTCGGCGCAGCACGAAGATCGGTAGCTCCTCGGGGAAGGCCCCGTCGACGTCGCCGCGCCCTTCGGTGAACCAGATCACCTCTTCGGTGCGGAGCGCGTCCCTCATCGCCTCGACGTCGACGCGCGCTCCGGTGGCGAGCACCGCGGAGGGGGGCTCTTCGAGAGGGGCGCCCAGAAGCGCGAAGGCCCAGCGGTAGAGGTCGGCCTCGAAGCTCGGAATCGGCGTGCCGAGCATGGCCGCACCCGCGACGAGGCTCTGCTCCGTCACGAAGTGGTGTAGGTCCTCCTCGCCGTGGCCGGCGAAGAGCCAGACGGCACCACCGATCGGCACCGAGCGGTCGAGTCTGGGATCGGCCGCGAGGTGCACCAACGGGACCTCCGTGGGCTGGGTCATTCCCGGTCCCCAGACCGTGACTGCCGCCGAAGAAGGAAAGCTCGCGGGAAACCAGAAGCGCCCGATCAGTCGAGCGCCGTCGGTCGAGACCGCTTCGACCCATTGCTCCGCCACGGCGTCGACGGGAGCGACGAGGTGCGCACGGAGCGCCTGGTCCGCATGGTGACGGAGACGCGCCACCATAGCTCCGCGATCGCTCCGCCGTCGAAAGTCGTCGAAGTAGCGATTGGGCTCCACGGCCACATCCAACACTCCAACCAAACCCGCCACCTTCATGGTGCAGAGAGCACGCCCCTCCACGTGTACGACGATCCCCTCGCCATCCGTCCCCGGGGGAAGCACGCCGAGCTCACCACGGAGCTCGGGTGCGACGAGCGGCACACGAAGCACACACCGCTCGGCCAAGGCCGGGTCGAGACGCATCTCCCGGCGAGGGACCTGCGTACGGCGCGCCTCGGCTTCGACTTCGCGCCGGAGCTGTTTGCTCATGTCGCGAACGGTCCGCGTCAGCAGGGGGCGAAACCATGTGAGCTCATCATCTGGAAACCGCAGCACGACGCGCTCACGCTTGGGATAGGGGGGCGGCTCGGTGGTGATCCACAAGGGGCTCTCATCGCGTTGGAGGTCGTCGAGCGACCAGTAGTGCCCGCTGATGTCGCCGAACACTGGCGCGGCGCGCAGCGCTTGGCTGAGCCGTTTTCGACGCTCGATCCGGTCGCCGATCATGCGACGCACCGCGCGACGTCCGAGAGGTGGCAGCTCGGCGGCCTGCTTCGAGAGCTGGTTGAGAAAGCGACGTCCTGCCCCTTCGAGGCGCCGCTGGAGTCGACGGTCGACGGCCTCGGACGGCAAGGCATCCCACCGCACCACGGCCCGGAGCGGCACGAAGGGCGTCCATGCCACCTCCCGCACCTCCCCTGAGAGGTCTGACACCGACAAGGAGGAGCGGCTTTCGCTCAGCTCGATCTCACCGATGAGGTCGTCCGCCTCGTCGAGCGACTGAAGATCGATTCGAAGGCCAGGGGCTGGAGGATCGCCCGGAAGCCGCGGCACCACATCAGCGATGACCCCGGTGCGACGCGCGTGAAGCCTCTCGAGCGCCCTCGTGACGTCGCGGGTCTCGATGTCGAGCGCGCTGACGATGTGGAGAAGCGCTTCTCCGAGAGCATGGGTAGGCGCCCACATGACGGGTCGGTCGAGCGCCCCCCGACCTCCCGGCCAATGGTCGTACCGTTTGTGACTGATGTAGAGCTCGCCCTGCGCCCGACGAAGCGCCCCCAAACGAGCGCCCCCGCCTTGGACCTCGGGCCCCTGCGCCACGGGAAAGTATGCACGGTGACGGAGCACGCCCCGCAACGGCCGGCTCGGTTCTCCACCCTCATGCAGCAGGCTCGCGACCAGCGACGCCACGCGCGCGTCGAAGAGCGCCTCTCGATCATCGTTGAGTCGCGCCTTGGCGAACTCACCGGCCGCCCGCCGGATACGACCCAGCACCTGGGCCTCGCCGGCTGGGGTGAGGGTCTTCCATGCATCGATCCAATCGCCGACCTCGGCCTGGGGCCCGAAGGTGAGCCGCGCCGAGATCGGCCCCGCGAGGTCGGGGGCTCGCAGCGTCGTGAAGTAGCGACCGCAATAGCCGACCTCCACGAAAGAGCTGATGGTCATCGATTCCGTGGACACCAGCCCGAGACAGAGCTCTTCCAGGGGGACGTCACCCTCCACGGCGGCCTCGCTCACGCGGTGACGCGGCTCGGTGGGGCTGACGTCTCGCAGCTCCGTCACCGCTTGCGCCGGTCGGGCGAGGAGCCGGTGCTTCTCCATCTCCTCTGCGACCCGTGCACGTCGATCGCTCAGCTCGAAGGTAGCCAGGCTCAAACGTTTGCCGAACCATTGGTCGACGAGCACCATCTCGTCACGACCGAGCACCAGCGGATGCCAGTCCAGGGTCGGAAAGTCGGGCACGTCGTAGAGCCATGGGATGGCCTCGTCGCCGTGCACGCGGGCCACCTCGGCCAGGCTCACGCGCGTAGGGGTCCCGTCGGGCAGAAGCATACGCACCAGGGGGAGTCCCGCGATTCGAGCTGCCACTTGGGCGAGCTCTTCGTCGCCGCCCTCCGCCTCGGACTTGGCCGCGACGAGACTCCGCAGCAGGTAGCCGTAGCCCGTTTCGCCGAGCTCGGGCGCGAGCCGACAACGAGCGAGGGCGGACGGTTCGCCCTCGAGGGCAGCGACGATGGTGACGAGTTGCTCGCGCTCGAGTGATGCGAAGGACCAAGTGCGCCCGGACCACGCCACGCGTTGCCAGTCGGCGCTCGGATGGATGGTGTCGTCTTCGACGGCGGCGATCGAGCCCCCGAGCAACTGAGGCTCACGCGAGGTCTCCAACAACACGCCCGCATGCAGCAAGAGCAGGCGCGACGAGGCAGCCACGGCCAAGAGCGCCCGCAGCCCGGGGCGGCGAATCGACACCACAGCCACCGCGCCCTGCCCCCCGAGCCCTCGGTGCACGAGGGTCTCCTCGAGCCGACGTGCGAGCTGCGCCTCGTAGTGTTCCTCCCCCCCGGGTGGGATCACGGCGTGATCGTAGGCGGTGAGCTCGAGGTCGGGACCGAGGATGCTGCGAAGCCATGGGTGACGGGTCGGGTCGAGGACCAGGACCAACCGGTCGTTCACCGTCGTCCCGACCACCCCTTCCGGCACCCACGCGAGGCTCCGGCGACGGTCGCGTTCTGCGAGAATCTGGACCAGGCTCACGTATCCGCCACCGAGGGACGGCCAGGCCTCTACCTTCGCAAGTCGCGCTGCCGCGGGCGCGTCTCGCTGCGGCGCGCCTGCGATGGCACCGCACACGGCGCGCAGCACCACGGCCTTCTGCTGGTCGGTGAGCGTTCGCTGCTGGCTACGCTGCCACAGGTCGAGCACGAGGCCGGCGCCCACGGTGGCGACGAAGCCTACGACGGCGTCGCGCTCGGGCGTCGCCTTCACCCCGTCGTAGGTGGGGAGGGGCTCGAGGCGGTCCCAGCTGATGGCAGCTTCGAGCGGAAGGGGGGTGCCTCGAAGTCGCAACACGGTCAGCTCGCGCTGCTCGATGAAGATGCGCAGCGTCGACTCCTCGCGCCCGGCGAGGAGCGCCGCCCCGTCGAGAGCGACTTCGCCGGAGAGCCCCGCGAGCGGACCGTCTTCGACCTCGATGACCTCCACGAGGAGGTGGTTCTCGTTGGTGGGCACCGCCACCGGACTCCGCGGATAGGCCAAGAAGCGCTCCCGACGTACCCAGCCCTCTTCTGCCTGGGCCACCCGTGGGCCCGCCGCCTGCGTGGGGAGACCCGCGAAGACCCGATCGATGGTGCTCTCGCGCAGCCAGAAGACATCGGTCATCCACGCCGCGAAGCGCGCAGGCACGGGGGCCTCGCCGCGGTGCAACGCGATGGGGGGCGACGCGGTCATCGCCGCCGACACCGGTCGCGGCTCCCCGCAGGCGCCACGCAGCAACGGAAGCGCCAGCAACTCGGGATCACCTCCCTCTGGAGCCGCTGCCGCCAAGACCGCCATGGTCTCGAGCACCTCCCGTGCCGCGGCGGCCGAGAGGTCGGCGTGCAGCGGCTTGGGCGGGCGCTCCGACGCCGGGATCTCGGCCGCCGCTCGAAGCGCGTCGATGGCGCGCTCGAGCGCGCGGGGGATGGCGCGGGCCACCGCCTGTGCGAGCGCAGCGTCCGCGCGCAAGGCCGAGCGCGAGGCATTGGTCGGCAGCACGTCCGCGTCGATGAGCACGGCGACGGGGAGCCGGCAACCGTGCACGGGCCCCGCAGGTAGGCCCGCCAGCTCAGGCAGTGGTGCCAGGGCGAGATCGACGCCGCGTTCAAGCCAGCGAAGGCCAGGGCTCAGTCCGGGGCCGATGTGCAGCTCGGCGCGACGAAGCCCAGAGATGCCGCGCAGACGCAAGGGCACCATCAACGCAGCCTGGGTCATCTCCACCCCACGCGCCTCCCCCCCGACGACCAGCGGCACGGGGAGGTCGCGCGTCGCTTCGAGCAGGGCCGCGATCTCTGGCGGCGCACCACGGGTCGCGAAGCGGCGGAGCACGTTCCAGCTCAGCCGACGTGCGATGTGCACCCTCAGCCAGCCGGCCGGGGCGTCCGGCGTCGCCGAAGCCTCGACCGGCTTCGCATCCTCTTCGAGCTGGTCGGGGGCGAACGACCAGCGCCGGACGTGCTCGCCGTCAGAAGCTTCGACGGCGACGAAGCGCGGACCGAGTCCGAGGGCGGCATTGACGCCCATCGCGAGGAGCCGCCATCGCTGGGCCTCCTCGTCCGCCGCCTCCGTGAGCACGTAGTCGAGCAAGCGCGGCAGGGCGTCCGGCGACCAAGGACGCCCAACCCAGGTCACGGTCACGTCGTCGGCGTCGAAAGAAACCTCGACATGAGCGGCCTCGGAAGCAATGGCGGCCCGAACCACCTCGTGGAGGTAATGATGCAGGTCGACGAGCTGGTGCTCACGGAGTTTCTCGACCGCGCGCCGGGCATCGACGCGGATCCGTCCGCGTGCGACGACGCGTTCGGTCACGCTTCGCCCTCCTGCAAGCCGTCGGCTTGTCGACGCGAGACCACCCCCTGCTCTTCGACCAGGAGATAACGCGACAGCAGCCACGCTCCTTGTGCGTCACCTCGGTCGAGGGCCGCCACCACCGCGGGATGGTCGGCCACGAGCGCAACAGGCTGGTCGGCGCCGAGGCGTCCCGACCAACCCTGCGGCGCCGCCCGCTCGACGAGGAATGGAGGCGTGCCGGGGGGGGCGGCCATCGCGGCCCGGCCGACTTCGGCGTCGGAGCTGGTGACGAGATGGATCGCCGGTGGCACACGTCCCGCGGAAGCGAGGTGCGCCCCCAGCCGCGCGACGAGCTGGGCGCCTCCCGTGACCTCGAAGGGCTCCAGCAGCGCGAATGCCTCTTCGATGGGCTGCGCGTCTCGCGTGAGCATCGCCGCGACGAGCGTGGCCTCAGGGCCGGGGGAGAGGAGGACGCGATGGCCTCGAGCCGCGACCCGCGTGACGATGGGCGACGGGCCGGGGGCGTGCAGCACTGGAGCGCGCTCGACCCACGGCGGCCGCCAGTCCCCCTCGAGCAGGTCTGCGGTGGCGCACCGCGTGCCTTCGACGGGGGCCGCGAGCGGCACCGCGACGCATCGCGGCGCGAGCCCCATGCGCGCGGCCGCCCGCAAGAGCTCGAGGTAGGTGCCGAGCTCGTCACCTTCGACCACGGCCTTCGCCTCGCGCGCGAGTGCCTCTACGAGCGCCTCTTCGAGGGGCTCTCCGGCAAGTGCGACCAGTTGGCGCAGCGCATGGGCGTAGGCACGGTCGTGGCGCACGTTGTCACGGCTGATCGTGTGCTTGAGAGCGGCGCTATCGACCTTGCAACGCAGCCCAGCCAGGCGCGCGTGAGGAGGCTCGACCGTCTCGATGAGGGTGAGGCCACGGTGGTAGAAGCCGTAGCTTCCTCGAGGTCCCTCTCCCTTCGGGTCGGGCGCCACCCCCACGACGGCCACGAGGCCATCCGATTCCGTCCGCACCGTCACCGGGCTCTCGACCTCCACCGGCACGTCGACCCGCTGAGGGCTGCCATGTCCCTCCTGCCACACGATGGGGAGGTGGGCATGGCGACACCATCGCCGAAGCGCGGCTGACAGCTCCGTAGTCGCCTCGCGAAATCCGTCGGCATCCAACGATTTGATCAGGCTGACCACGGTGCCCGATGGCCCGGACGGCCGGCGCTCGAGGTGCGACAGCTCGTAGCGGTGGTCGGGGAAGAGCCGCAGCCTCCATGCCTCATCGGCGCGCCACGTATCCACCACGACTTCGTCCGGCTCCACGGCGAAGACGGAGACGAAGCCCACGCCGTACTTGCCGATCTTGGTCTCGTCCTCGTCTTTTGCGCTGGCGAAGAGCGTGAGGAGCGGCCCTTCGATGGTGGCGCGGTCCATGCCGGTGCCATCATCGCGCACCCAGAAGCGACCAGCCTCGCCGCCTTCTTGCCGCGCCCCGACCTCCAGCTCCGTCGCTCCGGCGTCGATGCCGTTCTGAACCAGCTCCCGCACGAAGGCCCACCGATCGGCGAACTGCCGCACCATGTCGGCCACCAGGCCGTCTTCGGCCTTGGCGACCTTGCGCTGCTTCCGCGAGCGGTAGGCCATCGGTGGCAGAGGTATAACCTTTGTGCCGCGGGGCGCGGCGACTGAGCTACAACGGAGGGGTCATGTCGGCGGCGAGGCGAGGTCTTGCACTGGCGGCCGCGTTGCGGTTGGTCACGCTGGGCACGGTGGCCGAGGCACAGTCCTCAGACGATCCCGAGGCCCTCTTCGCGCAGGGACGACGACTCGCGGTGGCTGGGAAGTGTGAACAGGCCCTTCCCCTCTTTCGGCAGAGCCATGCTGCTTCGCCGGCGGTCGGCACCTTGCTCAACGTCGCGGCCTGCGAAGAAGAGGTGGGGCGCACCGGCTCGGCGAAGGTCGCCCTCGAGCAGGCCTTGGCCCTCGCCGACGAGCTCGGCGACGCCGCGCGAGGCCGCTACGCGCGAAAGCAGCTCGAGGCGCTGCAACCCAAGCTGAGCCGGCTACGGGTGGTGGTTCGTTCCCCCGCCGAAGGCCTCCGGCTCACCCTCGATGGCGAGCCCCTCGCCACTTCACAGTGGGGTCGGGCTCTCGCGCTGAATCCAGGCCGGCACCAAGTGGCGGCGCGTGCGGACGGCTATCACGACTACGAGGCTGAGGTCGTGCTCGAGGACCCGGGGACCACGCTCCAACTCGAGGTCCCCGCCCTCACCTCTTCGACAGCGCCACCTCCTCCGGCCGCCATCGTCATCCGGCGCGAAGGCGGCCTCGGCGAGGCACCTCGGATCGCGGGCTGGGCGGTCGGTGGGGTCGGACTCGCCGCCCTCGGCGTAGGCGCCGGCCTGATGCTGCGGGCGCACCTCATCGTCGACGAGGCCGAACCCTATTGTCCCGACGGAGAGAACGCCTGCCTCCCCGAAGGTGTGCGACTACGCGGCGAGGCCCAGACCAACGAGCGGGCCGGCATCGCGCTCCTCGCCGTGGGTGGCGCGGCGCTCGCCACCGGGGCGGTGCTTCTCGGCCTCGGCTACGCAAACGAGGCCCCGGACGACGACCTTCTCGACCGCATGGCCCTCACCCCCTTCGTGGGGCCCCAGGGAGGCGGCATGGTCCTCTCTGGCTCGTTCTGACGCCAAGGTCTTCGAGGTTCGAGGTTCGAGGTTCGAGGTTCGAGGTTCGAGGTTCGAGGTTCGAGGTTCGAGGTTCGAGGTTCGAGGTTCGAGGTCCTCGAGCACGAGCACGAGCACGAGTACGAGATCGAGCCCGAGCACGAGCACGAGATCGAGCCCGAGTTCGAGATCGAGCCCGAGTTCGAGACCGATCAGCGGTAGCTCAGTGGGTCTCGTGGCGCGGCCGACGGCGCTGGCGTGGGTGGAGCGGCAGGGGGACGAGCGCCCGTCTTCTGCGCCTTCGGAGCGGGTTCTTCCTCGACCGGGGTTGGCGGCGCCACGGGGACGGGCTCAGCGGGGCTCGGCGCGGTTTGCTCCCTAGGTACTTCGAGTGAAGCGAGCCCCGACCACGCGGCGCTGGCCGCTCGGGACTCTTCACGAAGGCCGAGGCTCGCCGCGACGGCTACTGCGCCCCCGATGACCAGGGCCGCCGCCGCCCCGAGCACGAGCCAGCCGTGGCGTGGATCGGGGGCTGGCTGGCTGAACGTCGCCGGCGCGAGCGCGGATATCTCCGACTGGGAGCGCGTGTGACCACCGCCACGCCGCGCGAGGGGGGCTTCGCTGATGGCCCAAAGCGCCGAGGCGACTTCGGAGGCGCTCGGACGGCGCCCCGGTTCTTTGGCGAGGCAGGCAGAGATGATCCCGTGCATGACCGGGGGCACGCCGGTGTCGTCGATCGGCACCGGGTCGTCGCTACAGACGCGAGCGCACAGCTGGGTCATGCGCTCGACCGGGTCTCCGCATTCGATTTCGCGCTCATAAGGTCGGCGCCCGGTGCACATCTCGTACAGGATGACGCCGAGGGCCCAGATGTCCGCGGCCCAACCGGTGCCGGTCCCCTTCCACTGCTCGGGTGGCATGTACATCGGGGTGCCGCCCATGACGGTGAGGGTCGAATCGGTGAGCGCACCGAAGCTCATCTCCCCCGATACCCCCATCGACTCACCGCCGATCATCTTAGCGAGGCCGAAGTCGAGCACGCGGGTTCGCCCATCGCGCCCGAGCATGATGTTGGTCGGCTTGAGGTCGCGGTGAATCACCCCTGCCGCGTGGGCCGCAGCGAGAGCGTCGGCCACCTCCGCTCCGATGACCGACGCTTCTTGGAAGACGAACGCGGTGTGCCGGGCTCGGTCGCGCATGGTCTCGCCGTCGACGAACTCGAGGGCGACGTAGGGACGGCCATCTGCCTCGCCTACACCATGGATGGTCACGATGTTCGGATGGCTCAGCTTGGCCATGGCGCGGGCCTCGCGCAGGAACTGTTGGCGCAGCTTCTCCCTCACCACGAGCTGGGGCTTCACCATCTTGAGGGCGACTCGTCGTCCGAGCAGGGTGTCGCTGGCGAGATAGACCTCCCCCATGCCGCCCTTGCCGACCTGACGCTCGACCCGGTAGTGGTCGACGATCGTGCCTGGCGGCAGGTCGGCATCCAGCGGGTTGGGGCCCACACGGCTCACCTCGGTGAGCAGAGGGCTGTCGCCCGAGCCCGACCGCGCGCGAACCCGCGCTCGGCAGATGGCGCACCCGTTCAGATGCTCGTCGAGCTGCGCCCGCAGGGTGTAAGGAAGGCCTCCATCACGCAGGGCGAGAACCGTCTCGTCGCTGAGACAGCTCTCCGCGAGCGTTGGGCCACCCTTCTGCACGGCTTCAACATGCCACGTTTCGCCAACCTGCGCGCGACAATCCCGTGGGCCTACAGTCCCAGTCGGAACCGGCCCACGAAGGCCTGGCCCGTTCCTTCCGACCACGCGGGAAGCGTCGGCCCGGGTGCCCCCTGGACGCCCGCCCAGAAGAGCTCGACGTCCTCGCTCCCGAGCAACGCCGCCACCCCACCCCGTCGTGATGTGGAAGGGACTCCGCCGCCTTCGAGGTCTCCCAACAGCCACCGTGCGCCCCCCGACTCGGTGAAGGCCAGCAGGAAGTAGCCCTGGCCCTGGTCGGGTCGCTCCGCCTCCAGACTGCCCGCGGAGATCCGGAGGTCGTACTCCCCGAGCACCAAGAAGCCGTTCGGAATGGGCTCGACGACGTGGGCGCTGTCGTTCCCCGTACCGCCACTCGACCACGCCCATGTGGGGCAGCTCGCCCCGGGCGCGAGGCCGAGCACGACCGCCTGCCGACTCGTCCCGGTGATGAGGTTGGCCGCGCAAACGACGTCCGCCTGCCCCTCTTGGCGAAGCACGACCTCTGCCGTGCCCGAGAACCACCCCGCGAGGGCGAGCGAGCCGCCTTCGGCCCGAGCCCCGCGCAGCAGCCGTGCTGCGCGATTCCCTGGCTCGTCTCCCAGAATGAGGGCGTGGTCCAAGAGGTAGCCGTTGCCGCTGGGTCGATAGACCACGTCGAAGCCGGTGGTCACGGTGCTCCCATCATCGAGTTGGAGCGAGATCGGCGGCCCAACCCCGTCGGCGGGTCGGATCTCGGCTTCGGTCGCGGAACCGATGAGGTGCATGGCCCCGGTGGCGTCGACCTCGAGGTCGAGATCGTTGGGGTCGGCGCGGTTCGTGTTGTTGGGATTGCCCGCGCTCAGAAGGCCATGGCAATCGAGCGTCCCCGTCTGCGGATCGATGGTCGCGACGAAGCTGTTGCGCCCCACGGTCGTGGTGCACCCGGTGAGGAACGTGGTGTCACCGTTCTGATGACCGGCCACCACCACGTCACCGCCCGTGACCACCACCGCGTCGAGGTACTGGTTCCCCGTGGTCCCCTGCACGAGCGCGAGGCGGGGGACACGCGTGGTGGCGCCCACGCGCGGATCGATCTCCAGGAGCGCCCCTTGGTATGCGTTGCGCCAAGCCACCGCGGGAAGGTCGCCCGGGGACACGTTCTGGTTGGCGTCCGCGCGGATCGCCGCAGCGAAGTAGAGCGTGCCGTCGGCCGCCACTTCGAGGTCGTGAGCCTGCTGGCTGCGCGCGTTCGCTCCGATGGTGTAGAGCCAGGCCAAGCTGAGCGTGGGGTGGTAGGCCGCGATGAAGAGGTCATCGTCGCCGACCGGGGTGCCGGTCTGGCCTCCAAAATCCACCGGCGCGCCTCCAAAGACACCCGCCACCACCACCAGGTCGTCGCCATCGCTCGTGGTGAGCGTCACCACATCGTTCACGTCGATGCGACCTCCCTGCCCCGCTGCGGAGATGGCCGTCTCGGGGCAGGGCCAGGTGGGACTCGGCGCGCATTCGCAGGCCGCCGCCCCCTCGCGCTCGACGCAGGCTTCTCCAGCGCCGCAGGCTTGGCCGCACCCTCCGCAATGCTCCGCGTTGTTGCGAGGGTCGACGCATCGACCGTCACAACGCAGCAGCCCCGCGGCGCAGTCGCCTTCACACAGGCCCTCCATGCACGCGATTCCCGGCATGCAGGCATCGTCGCAAGTCCCACAGTGGAGGGGGTCCCGCGACAGGTCGAAGCAGCCCTCTGCGCATTGCGTGAAGGGCAGATCACAGCGACACTCGCCTTCGTCGCATCGAAAGCCCACCGCGCACGTACGGCCGCATGCGCCGCAATGGTCGACGTCGTGTTCGAGGTCGACGCATTGTCCGCCGCAGAACTCCGCCCCACGCACGCAGCGGTCTTCTTGAGCATCGGCGATGCATCCCGGCATCCAGGGCGCCGCGAGGAGCATCCCGAGAAGGAGCCGCGACAGCAGCTCAATAGGCGAAGGCTGCGATGAAGGCATCGTCTCCATTGATCTGGTAGAGGGTCTGGTCTCCGATGCGCAAGCTCGCGCCATTCGTCACACCAGGCAACACGAGCAGCCCTTGGCGATAGGCCGCTCGGCCGCCCCGATCCGACCCCGGTCCATCGAGCAAGACATAGCCTCCGTCTTCCGACGAAGCGAAGGCGTCGTCGAGAGCCACCACCAACAACCCGGTGTCGGTCGTCGTCTGAATTTCGTTCCCATCTGGCAAGACTAGGGTCTCGCCCTGGACCTCGCTCACGACGAAGAAGCCGGCTTCGGTCCCGACGAGGTCGACCCCTACCTCGTTCCGAGGCGAGGAGATGCGGGCGGCACCGCCTTGAACCGCCAGGTCGCTCGACCGTAGCGCCAGTATCCCCACGTCGCGTTGGGCTGGCGACGGGAGCTCGATCGCGTCGAGGAAGCTGCGGCGGTAGTCGAGTAGCAGCATGATGCTCCCCGCGCGCTCGAGGAGGGCACGTCCAATGGCGCAGTTGCGTACTTGCTGGTCCGAACCGTCGAGGCAGTCGACGTCGGTACCAAGCGACACGCGGATGGGCGTGGGCAATTCGGTGAGGTCGTTCTCGAGCCCGACCACCAGGACGGCACCGGGAGCCATGTTCGGGCTGGCATCCATCGGCACCAAGGTCGACGGCAGGGGAGAGCTCGAGTCATCCGCACGCTCGTAGCCCGTCGTGATCACCACCGCAGGTTCTCCAGCCGGAGGGTCTTCTCGCACGAGGATGTCTCCCTCATTGATCACCTCGCCAGCGACCGACCACTCAGGACAAGTCGCCATCGGGTTGCAGACCTCCCCCGAGCCGCCGGTTGGCATACGCAGAGCCCACACCGCCGTGGCGTTGTTGCTGCCGACGAAGCTGCTGGCGGCGTCGAAGCCGAGCAGGTACGCGCCATGCGACCCGACGGCCAGCGCTCGCCCCTGGCTGGCCACGGGGCGCGTGTCGCAGAAGCGCGCCCCGGGGGAACCATCGGCCCCGAGCTCCAGCGCAAAGGCATGCTCGTCACCGTTGCCCGTGCACAGGGTGTCGACCCCGTGCACGAGCCCATTGCGGAAGCGTCCGGCGAGAATGACGCCTCCCGCAGGGCTCGCCACCAGGTCGAAGACCTGCTGGTCGCCCGTCCCCGAAAAGCGCCGACACCAGGACACCGAGCCCGAAGGACGCAGGGCCGCCACCCACACGTCGTTTCCGGTCGCACTCAGGGTCTCGCATCCGAAGGGGGCGAGGTTCGAGGTGGTCTCGCCCGCGACGTAGATCGTACCGTCTGCCCCGAACGCGACCGCCTGGGCGTCGTCGGTGCCTGGCGTGGCGGCGTGATGCACCCAGGTGACCTCCCATGGTCCACAGGTCCCTTCCGACGGCGGCTCACCGAGCGGCGCATCGACGCAGACGGCGACACATGCGCCGCCGTCGCAGTGGCGCGCTTCGTCACAGGTCTGGTCGCAGGCCCCGCAGTGGGCCGGATCGCGTTCGAGGTCCACGCACCGGTCGCCGCAGAGGGCAGACATTCCACAGTCCACGCATGCCCCGGCCTCGCAGCGCTGGGTGGGCGCACAGGCCTGGCCGCAAGCGCCACAGTGCTCGGGAGCGACATCGAGCGAGACGCAGCCATCCCCGCAGTCCCGGAGGCCGGCGGCACAGCCTTCGCACCCTCCGTCTTGGCAACGCTCGCCCGCGCCGCAGGTTGCTCCGCATGCGCCGCAGTGCTCGACCGACTGGCGCAGGTCGACGCATCGCTCGTCACAAAGGCTCAACCCCTCCGGGCAGAGGGGCCCTTCTGCGGTGGGGATGCAGGCCGGTCCCACCACCGCCCCCACGGCAGCAGCGCGGGCGACCCAGGTCCAGCGTCGGCGGCTCATCGCCGAACATTGTAGACCCGCACGGACCGGTCGCGAACTGCGGGGGGACCCGCTACGCCGCAGCTCGCGACCGACCCTCTGGGTTCAGAAGCTCGAGAAGCGCTGAACCACCGATTTCATGAGGGCATTCGGGATCTTCTCGAGGGGCAGGGCCGCCTCGGCCGCCCCGAGCTTCATCGCGGAGCCCGGCATGCCGTAGATGACGCACGTGGCCTCGTCTTGCGCGAAGCATCGCGCGCCGGCCGACCGCATCTCGAGCATGCCCTTCGCGCCGTCGCTTCCCATCCCGGTGAGAATGGCCGCCGCGGCGTTGCCGCCGACCGACGCTGCCACAGACGAGAAGAGAACGTCCACGCTGGGCCGGTGCCCGCTCACGAGGTCGCCCTCGCTCAACTTGACGCGGTACTCACCGCCGAAGCGCTTGACCCGCATGTGCATGTTGCCCCCAGGTGCGAGCAGGGCGAGGCCCGGACGCACACGGTCGCCGTCCTCCGCCTCCTTGACCGAGATGGCGCAGAGCCGGTCTAGCCGTTCGGCGAACGACCTGGTGAAGCCGGCCGGCATGTGTTGACAGATGACCACCCCCGGGGCCGCAGCCGGCAGCGTGGGCAGAATGCGCGCGAGGGCTTCGACGCCACCCGTCGATGAGCCGATCGCGATGACCTTGTCGCTCGACTCGGCGAGGGCTGCGGGCGCCACCGAAACGCGGCTGGGCTTGGCGAGCGTGCTGCGGTCACCGCGCGCCCGAACCTTGGCCCCAGCCGCCGTCACGACGGCACGCTGGAGGTTCTCCATCATCGCGGGTAACCCGTCGACGATACCCTTGGGCTTGAGCACCACGTCGATGGCTCCGGCCTCGAGCGCCTCTACCGTGAGCTTCTTGCCCGGGCCGGTGAGGGAGCTCACCATCACCACCGGCGTCGGCATGCGCGCCATGATGTGCTTGAGGAATGTCACTCCATCCATCTTGGGCATCTCGACATCCAGCGTGATCACGTCGGGGCGCTCGCGCACCAAGATGTCGCGCGCCGCGTAGGGGTCGGGCGCCGTTCCGATGACCTCGAGTTGGGGGTGCTTTCCCAGCCCTTCGGCCAGGAGCTTCCGGACCAGCGCGGCGTCGTCGACGACGAGGACACGGTAGCGCCGGGGTTTCTTGCGAGCAGCGATCGCGTTCACGGTGACTCCTTACGGTAGATACCCGGACGGACGGGTACGAACTTGGTTCCGAGGTCGCGGATCCCCTCCGTCACACTGGTGAAAAGCCAGCCCCCGACCTTCAACTGGCGATAGAGACGCTGAGCGAGGTCGGTCTGCTGCGGGACGTCGAAGTAGTAGAGGACGTTGCGACAGAAGATGACGTCGAACTGCGCCTGAAATGGCCAAGGTTTGAGCTTTAGGTTGAGTCGACGAAAGAGGCACATGTTCCGAAGCGACTCCGAGATCCGATGTCGATGACCTTCGGACTGGAAGTAGAGCTGGCGCCAATCGGCCGGCACGCCACTCACCCGGGCCGCGCTGTAGTAGCCCCCGGCAGCCTGGTCGACGCAGCTCCGATTGATGTCGGTGCCGAGGATGGCCACCACCTGACGCGCAACCTGCGGCCCGAAGTGCTGGCTCGCCATCATCGCGATCGTGTAGGCCTCCTCACCGCTCGAAGCCGCCGCACTCCAGATTCGATGCGTGCGACTCGGGTTCATCTTCTTGAGCACCTCTTCTTCGAAGTAGCTCAGAACATCGGGTTCCCGGCAGAACGATGTGTGATTGACGCTCGCCGCTTCCGCGAGCTGAAGCTCGAGCCCCCCGGAGCCCCCCTGACGGAGGCGCGACGCGAGCTCTGCCATCGAGCCGAGCTTGGCCCCGATTTGTATGCGACCGAGCTCGGCCGAGAAGGCCTCTTTCCGCTCCGGCGGCACCACGATGCCATAACGCTGGTACACGTATTCGACGATGGCAGCGATGGCATTGGGGTCGAGATCCGGCGCAGGCATACCCGGAAGGCATACGAGCGAGGTACGAGATAAAACGGGAGGCGGCGGAAAGACAGAATCAGGCAGCGCGTTCATCGAATAGCCTTTCGCAATCGAGGGCGATGGCAACCTCTCCCGACCGGAGGACGCCACAACCAGCTGCGGCGCGAATCTCTCGCATGGGCTCGGGAAGAGACTTCATGGTCACCCGCTCAGCGCCCACGATGCGCTCGATGGGAATGGCCCGCTTCCCGCGTCGCGTCTGCACGGCCACGATGATGCGGCCTGCCGCAGCGCGGGAGGTATCGTTCGCGGGCTTCGACGCATGATAGAAGCGCTCGAGCCACGTGACGGGGATGAGCTCGTCGAGCACCCTGACCACCGTCTCGCCGTCGGCGGACACGTCGGTCACCTGGCCCGAGTCGGGGCGAAAGATACTGCTCACGGCGCTCATCGGGATGGCGAAGAGGCGGCGGTCCACCTCCACCACGATCACCTCGGCGAACGCGAGGGTGAGGGGGAGGTAGAGGTCGACGCGCGTCCCACGACCCACGGTGCTGTCGACCACGATGCGGCCATTGAGCTCCTCGAGCGTCGTATTGACGACGTCCATCCCGACGCCTCGCCCCGAGAGGTTGGAGATCTCATCCGCGGTGGAGAAGCCGGGCTCGAAGATGAGCTGCCGAGCGCGCTCGTCGCTCACCTCTTCGTCGGGACCGATCACACCGCGACTGCGGGCGATTTCGATGATCTTCTCGATGTTGAGCCCACGGCCATCGTCTTCGATCCGGATGAGGATGCTGCCGCCTTCCTGCGCCGCCACGAGCTTGATGGTGCCCTCGGCCGGTTTGCCTGCGGCCACCCGGTCCTCGGCCGACTCGAGACCATGGTCGGCGGCATTGCGGATGATGTGAATGAGGGGCTCGTAGATGCGGTCGACGAGCATGCGGTCGATCTCGGTCTCGTTGTCACGGATGACGAGCTTGATCTGTTTGCCGGTCTGGCGGGCGAGGTCACGCACCAGGCGACGGGTGCGGTTGAACACCCCCGCCACCGGCGTGAGGCCGAGGCCGGCCGTCGAGTCCTGGAGCTCACGGATGAGCATCTCGACGCGGTGGGCCGCAGCCGAGAAGCCCGTGAGGTCGAGCCCTTCGAGGTCGGGATGGTAGAGCACGGACCCGAGGGCGAGGTTGATCTCGCCCGCGAGGCTCATCAGTGCATCGACCTTCGAGGCGCTGAGGCGAATCAGCTGGTCTTCCTTCTCTACCTTCTTCTCCGGCTTCGTCTTCTTCGATGCGGGGGCCGTCACGGGCTTTGCCGGCGGCGGCTCGACTTCGGCCACGGGCGTCGCCATCGGCGGTTCGGGTTCGGAGACGACGGGGGGGGCTGCTGGCTGCATCGTAGGTTCGGGCGGAGGCGGCGCGGCTCGCTCCGAAGGCCGCGGTGTCTCGCCTTGCGGACGCGCCGCCTGGGACGGCTTCTCGGGCGGTGGCGATGACACCAAGACGAGCGGATGGGCCTCGACGACCTGCTTGGGGTCGAGTGCCGCGAGGCGAGCGAAGAGCTCCGCCTCCTCCATGCGGGAGCACACGAGGAGCTCCGTCACGTTCCCCGTCGGACCGGGAGAGACGGCGCTCGCGATGACGGAGCAATGGGTGGCGACGAACTCGAGCACGCGGGCCGCGAGCTCTTCATCTTCTTCGAGGGCGGCCTTGATCTCGCAGACACAGTGCCTCTCGGCGAAGGCTGCCCGAAGGCTTTCCAAGTGCCCCTCGGTGAAGAAGCGGCGCATGGTTTCCGGCACGGACGCAAGCAGCCTCCGGTCTTCGTCGGCGCTGCAGTCTAGGGTCGGGGTCAGGATATCGTCTGCGTCCGCCTTGAGCCGCGCCAGCTCCGCCGGGCTGCCGCCGTAGCTATCGCCGTGGGCCATGTCCTCGAAGATGGCCACAGCCTGCGCGAAGAACTCAACCACGGCCGGGCTGGCCTCGAGCTCGGCGGCGCCGATGCGGCCGGCCACGTCGGAGAGCTGCAACGCGAGGGTCGCGGCGTCATGGATCTGGTGATGTTCGAAGGCGTGGTAGAGCGACGCGAGCGCCACCGAGACCGAACGACCGCTCTGCCTCAGCGTGTTGTTGTCGCGGGCCTCGAGACCGAGCTGGCGTTGCATGACGCCCACCTCGGCTTGCATCACTTCGAGCTGCTCGAGCATGCGCATCGAGTGGAAGGCGCGCATCATGCCTACCGCTTCGTGCTGCTCCGGCGCACGCGCGTCGTCCGTCGACTGCACGCATGCGACTTCCTCCATCAGGCGCGCGAGCACTTCCTTCAGCAGGGTGACGTCATCGGCCCCCCCGGCGATGTAGCCGCGCAGCTCCTCGATTTGCTCGGTCACGCGCTGGTAGCCCATCTGACTCGACGCGTGATGAAGCGCATCGATGGCCATGGTGGCGCGTTCACGCGCGTCGGTGGCCGTGTCGGGGTCCTCGAGCTGGTCGAACGAGGCGCGAAGCCCGTCGAGGTGCTCCACCGCGACCTCCAGGAAGATCTTCACCATCTCGGCGTCTCCCTCGTCGGCAGGAGGGGTGGTGGGCCGCACGGAGATGTTGACGTCCAACGTCGCAGCAGCGTCTTCGGGCGGCAGGTCGTAGATCTTGACCGGGGCGATGCTGATCCGAGCCTGTGGGCCGGGGAGCTGACTGAAGAAGAACAGGTCTCCCGGGTGCTCCGAGGGGAGTGCGCGCTGCGACGGGGTGAGGGAGATCTTCGGCTTGTGACGGCCAAAGTAGCTCGCGAGCGCATCCTCGGTCGCCTTGGACTCATCGCAGGGGACATCGGCGCGGGCCTCCTCGGCCGCCGTGAGCAGGCGGCCGAGGTGGTCCAGGCTTTGGAAGACCAAGTCGGTGACGGTTTGGTCCATCGGGTGGTCGTGGTCGCGCACCAGGCCCACCACGTCTTCGGCGTGGTGCGCGAGGGCTTCCATCGAGCTCAGTCCCATGACCCGGGCGTTTCCCTTGAGGGTGTGCACGGCTCGGTAGAGCTCGTTCACACGCTCCTGGTCGAAGCCATCCTCAAGCTCGAGCACGCAGCGCTCTGCCGCCTCGAGGGCTTCGCGGCCCTCGGAGGCGAAGAGGACCCAGGTCTCACTCATCTCGTCATTCATCTCGGTATCCCCCAGGTTCGGTCCAAGTCGGCGGTGGGCCGGTTCAGAACGATCCGAATCCCCGCTCGTCCGCGTCGAGCGGCATCAGGTCGGCCGGCGACGCACCGTGGCCCTGGCTGCTGTGGTGAGCACCATTGCCGTTCGCCGCCGGCGGGGCTGGAGCCCCAACCGCCGCCGTGAGCGCAGAGACACTGCCGCCCGACTGGAGCATGGCCATGAGCTGCTGCACCATCTCGGGGCTGAGCTGCTGGGCGAGCGCGTCGCTCGACATCGCCTGCTCCTTGAGCTTGAACTGGTTGATGCTCTTGATGAGGGCGTCGGTCTGCCGGCCCATCTCCTCGGCGGCGCTCGCCAGCTCGGTGCTGTGCGCCGCTCCGGTCTGGGCTCCTTCGGAGAGCTGGCTCATCGCCACCTGAACCTGACCGACCCCGTCCGCCTGCTCCTTACTCGCGGCAGCGATCTCCGCGACGAGGTCGCGCACCTTGAGCACGTTGTTGACGATGTCGCCGAGCGCGCCCGAGGTCGCCTCGCTGATCGCGACGCCCTGCTGCACCGTGGTGCGAGAGCCTTCGATGATCTCGGCGGTCTCCTTGGCTGCCTTGGCGCTGCGCTGAGCGAGGGTGCGAACCTCTTGAGCCACCACGGCGAAGCCCTTGCCGTATTTGCCGGCGCGGGCAGCCTCGACGGCGGCGTTGAGGGCGAGCAGGTTGGTCTGGAACGCGATTTCGTCGATGACCTTGATGATCTTCGCGATCTCCTGGCTCGAGCGAGCGATGCCCTCCATCGCGGTGGCCATCTCGGTCATGCGTTCCTGACCCACGTTGGCCGCGCTGGAGGCCTCCTGCACGAGCTGGTTGGCCACGTGAGCGTTGTCGGCGTTGGCTTTGACCTGGCTCGCGGTCTCGGTGAGCGCCGCGGTCGACTGCTGGACGGCCGCGCTCTGTCGCTCTGACGTTTGGGCCAGCTCGTGGCTCGTGCCCCGGACCTGACCGCCGGCGCTCGCCACCTCGCTGCTGATGCTCTTGGCCTGGTGGAGCAGCTCGTTGAGGCGTCCGACGAAGCCGTTGAAGCTGTCCTTCAGGGCTTGGAACTCGCCGTGGTACTCGCCTTCGATCATGCGGGAGAGGTCACCCTGAGCGAGCGCCTCCGAGACCTGCACGGTCTCCCGCACCGGCGCCACGACCACATCCATGAGCCGGTTCACGCCGTCGCCGAGGCGCTGCATGAAGCCTTCATAGGCGCTGGTGTCGATGCGCTGGTCGAGATTGCCCTCAGCCGCCGCCGCGATGACCGAGGTCACCTGTCGCTCGGCGTCGACCTGCTGGGTGCGGTTCTCCCATTCCACCGCGTAGCCCACCGTCTCCCCTTGCTCGTTCGAGACCGGGAACGCGAGGAGGCCGAAGTGAAGGCCTGCAAGCTCGAGCGCCGCCTTGTGCGGGCCATCGAGGCGCGAGAGGAGCGAGCGCTGGTGGCTCGGGTCCTTGTGGAAGACGTCGATGTTGGTGCCGATGAGCTGCTTGGCGTCGAACTGCGGCAACACGGTGCGGAGGCTCGACTCCGCTTCCGCGAGCATCTCCGTTACCGTCTCGTTCATGTAGACGATGTTGAAGTCGGCATCGGCGATCATCATGTTCGTCGCGGCCTTGTCGAGCGACTGCCGGATGCGGGCGTTCTCGTCCGCGAGGCGCTGGGCCACCTTCTTCGCGGTCTGGTCCTCCCACTCGACCGAGTAGCCGGTGCGCTCACCATCCGCACCGAAGGCCGGCGTGATCATGAGTCGGAAGCTCACGCCACCGAGCTCGAGCTCAGCTTCGTGGGGCTCGTGCAAGTGCCCGAGGAGCCTGCGCTGGTGGGCGGGGTTCTTGTGGAAGGTGTCGATGTTCGTGCCGACGACCCGATGCGGGTCGAAGCTCGGAACGTCCTGCTGAATCGCCCTCGCGTTCTCGTGCAGCATGCGCTCGAGCGTGCGGTTCACGAACACGATGTTCAGGTCGGCGTCGGCCACCATCACATTGGTCTGCGCGTGGGTAAGAGCAGATACGAGCAGCGCATCTCGCGCCGCATCTCGGTTTTCACTCGTCATGAGGGTTCCCCCGTTCTTCTCGTCTTGAAATGGGTGCGTCATGCGGACGCGAGTTGCTGTTGATTGACCGCCAGCCGTGCGCTGGCGTCCATGAGACGTTCGACGTCGAGCACGATGCTCACCTCGTCGGCGCGCTTGGCCATGCCGCTGACGGCGCTGGGACCATTGCGACCTGCCGTCGGAGGCGCGGGGTCGATGCAAG
>JAUHZF010000160.1 GCA_030426145.1 Polyangia bacterium | reverse complement strand
AGGGCTACGCCGTGCGCCGTATTGGCCCCAGCGTCAGGCAGTCAGGAGACCCGATCAAACGATACGTCTATCACTGCCGGCGGGCTGTGCCGAATGTTCTGTTGATCAGCGGCAAGGGAGGCGTTGGCAAGAGTACGCTGGCGCGCCAGCTCGGTGATGGCGCCGAGGGCCGCCTCTTGGGTGCCGAGCTCGCCCCAGTCGTGGGGGGCGACGCCGTAATAAGAGGCCACCTTCTGGAAGTCGGCCTCTTGTCCCAGCTCCGGATGTTCGACGATGAGCCGCTTGAGGTAGGCGGTGCGCACCTCCGGCTGTAGGCGCGTCAGGTGCTCGTAGACGAGCCGGTAGACGTTGGCCCAGTGCTGCCGCCACGCCTCGAGGTAGGGGACGAGCTGGCGAACGAAGGGATCTTCCTGGCCAGGGGTGATCCGCTGGCGCCGCTTCTCCATCAGGTTGGCCCCTGCAGGGGTGCCGATGTCGAGGATGGAGGCCTGCGAGCCGGCTTGAGCGCTGACGGCGCCCGTGACCTCGGTGAGGCTGAGCCGGATGAGCAGGGGGCCGATCTGGATCTCGGGCGCGCCCGTCACGTCGATCGGCTGATCGCGCTGAAGCCGCTGGCCGCGGTACATCGTGCCGTTGGTCGAGCCGAGGTCTTTGACCCAGATCTGCTTTCCGTTGACCTCGATCGCAGCGTGGAACTGCGAGACGTAGGCCCGGTCGATATGCAGATCGTTGAGCTGGTTGCGGCCGATTCGGACGGGGAAACGCTCGTACGAAACGTCGAAACTCTGGTTGCTCTGGGAATCGAGCACCTGGGCCGTGAGCGCGACCGACATCGGACCGGCAGACTAGCAGAGATCGAAAGAGGAAAGCGGTTTCTTGGCCCGCTTGCGCACCATGTGTGACGGTTGCCTACAGCTATGGCGTGGCTCTACAAGATCCCTCCCATGATGTCGGCTTTGGCGTTCGGCTACGGCGTAGGTATGGCTGCGCCGGAGTCGACGCTGAATGGCATGGCTCCCGCAAATCCGTCTTCGCCCGGTGCGCTCTACCGACCGGCCGTGGCGGGTGGGCAAGGTTGGAACGCACGGACGGGCTGGGGAACCCCCGGTCAGCCCATGCCGGTCTACGTGGTTGCGGCCGGCGCTCCCGGAGCGCCACCCGTGATGGCGGGTGACCCGGCTCCCGTCTACATGGGGGAGTCGAAGCAGTTGACCAAGCTGCGGGGGGGCAGCGGAAGCAGCTGTCGCCTCCATGGGCACGGCCACGACTATTCCGAAGCACGCACCGAGAGTCGCGTCGACGAGGACCCGGAGGCCGCGATCGACGTCGACGGTCTCGACCCGGCCGGACGCGAAGCCCTGTCGCGGCTGCAGCTCCCCGATTTTCCGGTACCGATCACCAAGAGCGCCATTCGCTACGTGCGCTTCCTCACCCGCACCAACCGCGGGCGCGACCTCTTCGCGAGCTGGCTCAAGCGCAGCGGCCGCTACTCGGAGATGATCCAGCAGCACCTGCGCGAGTGGCACATGCCCGAGGACCTCATCTGGGTGGCCATGATCGAGAGTGGCTTCGACCCGGACATCAAGTCCCCGGCGGGCGCCATGGGGCTGTGGCAGTTCATGCGCTCCACCGGTGGCGTCTACGGCCTCGAGGTCAACAAACACCACGACGAGCGCAAGAACCCGGTGAAGGCGACCCGCGCGGCGGTGCACCACCTGCGCGACCTCTACCAGCGCTTCGGCGCTTGGGACCTGGCCTTCGCCGCCTACAACATGGGCTACGAGCAGCTGCTCGATCGCATCGACCGCTACGGCACGAGCGACTTCGCCGAGCTGGTGAGGCAGCGCGCCCTCCCGCGCGAGACCGCAGCCTACGTGCCGAAGATCGTCGCCGCGGCGCTCGTCGCCAACAACCTCGAGCGCTACGGCTTCAGCGACATCAAGGTCCACAAGCCCCGTCACTTCTCCGAGCTGTCGGTGCCGGGGGGCGCGAGCCTCTCGACCATCGCCAAAGCGGCGGGGATCTCGGTCCGCACCCTGCGGCAGTTCAACCCGCACCTGAACGGCAAGTACGTGCCGCCTGGACCCGAATACATCGTGATGGTCCCGCCCGAGCAGCTCAGCCGAGCGCGCGCGGCGTTGCCGGCGATGCTCGACAGCAAGCCCGCCAGCAACGACGCCGACGTCTTGCTCCCCGACGACCTGTTCGGGCTCGGCTCGAACAAGAGCAACGACAAGAACCGGAAGAACGCCTGGACCGAGGACGAGAACCTCCTCCGCTACCTGCCCAAGCCCAAGCGCCGTCGCATGCGCGATCTGCTCCAGGGTCGCACCGCCCCCAGAGCCAAAGCCGAAGACCTCGAGCCGGGCCTCGGCGCGGTGGCCGAAGAGTTTGCGCCGCGGCGCAGCGGTCGCGAGACGGTCATGTATCGCGTCGGCCCCGGCGACACGCTCATCGGGGTGGCGCGCCAGTTCGCCATCGACCCCGAGGACCTGGCTCGCGACAACGACCTCGAGCCCGAGGCCAAGCTCAAGGAGGGGGCGCTTCTCAAGCTCCTGGTCAAACCGCAGGCACTGTCGCGTTGGAAGCGCGCGGGCAAGGGTGGGGGCGCCCAGGCCAAGGTGGCCAAGGGCAAGCGCAAAGCAAAGCGGCGCAAGGACTGACCTTCGTTAAAATTGGGGGATACCCCTCGGAGAGCGGCCGCGGTAGCGTGGCCGCTCTCGCTCATTTGGGGGACCCGCGTCGGGGTCCCATGGAGGCCCTTCGACAGAGGCTCGGGGCCGAAGAGAACCGGGGAAGGAACACCAAGGGATGCTCGTCGAACACAAGACCCTCATCAAGCGACTGACCAAGACCTGTGTGAACGCGCTGCAGACCGCAGTGGTGCAGGCGATGAACGCCCGGCATTACGAGGTCACGGTCGAGCACATGTTGAGTGCGCTCTTCGACGACGCCGACTCCGACGTCGCCTTCTTGGCGATGCACTACGACCTCGACATCACCGGTCTGAAGACCACCCTCCAGCGTGCCCTCGAGGGGCTGCGCACCGGCAACGCGGGCAAGCCCACCTTCTCGCCCAACCTGATGGAGTGGTTCCAGGACGCGTTCACGGTGGGCTCGCTCGAGTACGGCTACGGCAAGACCCGCTCCGGCGTGCTGTTCCAGCGCATCGTGATGCAGGGCAGCAAGTACACCATGAGCGGGATCAGCGCCCAGCTCGCGGGTGTGCCCAAGGAAGAGCTCACCGAGAAGCTCGCGAGCATCATCGGCGACTCCAAGGAAGACGCCGACGCGCGTCCGGGATCGATCGACGGCGGCGGCGCGGGCGGAGGCGGTGGCGCGCTGCCCAAGGGGTCGGCCCTCGACGCCGACAGCGCGCTGGCGCGGTTCTGCGTCGACTTCACCGGCAAGGCCCGCTCGGGCGAGATCGATCCCATCTTCGGCCGCGAGCGCGAGATCCGGAACATGATCGACATTCTGGCGCGACGCCGGAAGAACAACCCCATCGTCATCGGCGAGGCGGGTGTCGGCAAGACCGCCCTCATCGAGGGCCTCGCCCTCAACATCGCCAACGACGAGGTCCCGGACCTGCTCAAGGGCGTGGAGATCCTCGGCCTCGACCTGGGCCTGCTCCAGGCCGGCGCGAGCGTGAAAGGTGAGTTCGAGAAGCGCCTCAAGGGCGTCATCGACGAGGTGAAGGGGTCGGCCAAGCCCATCATCCTCTTCATCGACGAGGCGCACCTTCTCATCGGCGCCGGCGGCGGTGGCGGCGGCGGCGACGCGGCCAACCTGCTCAAGCCGGCGCTCGCCCGCGGCGAGCTGCGCACCATCGCGGCGACGACCTACAGCGAATACAAGAAGTACATCGAGAAGGACGCTGCTCTCGAGCGCCGCTTCCAGCCGGTCCGGGTCGACGAGCCGAGCGTCGAGGTCTGCACGACCATGCTCCGCGGCCTCAAGGACAAGTTCGAGGACGCGCACTCCGTCATCATCCAGGACGAGGCCATCGAATCGGCGGTGCGGCTCTCGGCCCGCTACATCACCGGTCGCCAGCTGCCCGACAAGGCGGTCGACCTGCTCGACACGTGCGCCGCCCGCGTGAAGGTCGCCCTGCAGCGCACCCCGGCCGAGGTGGAAGACAGCCAGGTGCTCATCGTCAACCTCGAGCGTGAGCTCGCGGCGCTCAAGCGTGACGACGAGGCCGGCATCGAGGTCGACGGAGAGCGCATGAAGGAGCTCGAGGCCCAGATCGCGGCCGAGGGCGACAACCTCGCCAGCCTCAAGGTCACCTACGAGAAGGAGACCGCGCTCGTCCAGAAGGTCATCGAGGCCCGCAAGGCGATGGACGCCGAAAAGGACGAGGCCAAGAAGGCCGAGTTGCGAGATGCCGTGCGCGCCGCCATCAAGGAGATGCACGACGCACAGGGCGAGGTGCCGCTCATTCGCCCCGACGTCGACGAGGCCATGGTCGCCGCCGTCGTCAGCTCGTGGACCGGCGTGCCCGTCGGCAAGATGGTGGCCGACGACATCACCGCTCTCGTGAAGATGGAGGAGCACCTCACCTCCCGCATCAAGGGCCAGGACTACGGCATCGGCGTCATCAGCAAAGAGCTGCGCAGCGCTCGCGCTGGGCTGAAGGCGGCCGAGCAGCCGCTCGGTGTCTTCCTCCTCGTCGGACCGTCCGGCGTGGGTAAGACCGAGACGGCCCTCGGCATCGCCGATCTCATGTTCGGCGGTGAGCGCATGATGGTCACCATCAACATGTCCGAGTTCCAGGAGAAGCACACCGTCTCCCGGCTCATCGGCTCACCGCCCGGCTACGTCGGCTTCGGCGAGGGCGGTATGCTCACCGAGGCGGTGCGCCACCGTCCTTACACCGTGGTTCTGCTCGACGAGTGTGAGAAGGCCGACCCCGACGTGATGAACCTGTTCTACCAGGTGTTCGACAAGGGCATGCTCAGCGACGGTGAAGGACGGCTCGTCGACTTCAAGAACACGGTCGTCATCATGACGAGCAACCTCGCCACCGACAAGATCACCAACATGACGGTGGCGGCCTGGGAAGACGACGAGGAGCCCGAGGTCGACGAGATCATCGAGGCCATCAAGCCGACCCTCAGCGCCCACTTCAAGCCGGCGCTGCTCGCCCGCATGACGACGGTGCCCTACCTGCCCATTTCGCCGAGCGCGATGGGCATGATCACGCGGCTCAAGCTCAACAAGCTCATGAAGCGCCTCAAGAGCTCGCAGAACATCGACGCGACCTACACCGACAAGGTCATCGAGACCATTGCGGCGCGCTGCACCGAGGTCGACACCGGGGCGCGTAACATCGACCACATCCTCCGCGGCACGCTCATCCCGCAGCTCTCGAGCGCGATTCTCGAGCAGATGGCCGAGGGCAACGTACCGGAGAAGCTCACGCTCGATGTCGACGACGAGTCGAACTTCACCACCGCTTTCGTCCTCGCGGCGGAGTAGGGAAGCCAAACCTCGACCCTATTACTTGGCCTCAGCGTCCCAACCCGGCGACGCTGGGGCCGCCATGTCGGTCATGATGCGACGTCGTTTGTTCGTGGCGGCCCTTGCGCTGTCGCCAGTCGGGGTGACTGGATGCGCCCAGCCGCCCCCACCTCAGGAGCCCGATCCGTGCAACGTGCAGATCGTGAAGCTCCGAATCTACGCGAGCGACTTCATCAACCCGAACGACGCTGAGCGGCCACGCCCGGTCGTGGTGCGGCTCTATCAGCTGGCCAACGACCTCCGGCTCCAGAACGCCAGCTACGACGACATTCTCCTGCGTGACGCGGAGGTCCTCGGCGAAGACATGCTCAAGCGGGACGAGGTGCAGCTCTTCCCCAATGGGGTCGTCGAGGTGAAGTTCGAGCGCATTCCCGAGGCCTTCTACCTCGGGGCGGCGGCCCTCTTCCACGGTCCGCAGGGCCAGAGCTGGAAGACCTTCTACGAATTCCCCCCGATGCCGAACGCCCCCGAGGCCTGCAGCGCGGCGGCGGGTGAAGAAGACCCCATGGCCCCCCAGGCCTTTCCCGAGACGGCGTTCTTCGTCGTCGAGCGCAAGATCGACAACGGGGGCCAGTTCGACGAGACGATGTTCCCGCAGGCCCAGAGCTACAAGGCCATCAACCTCCCCAAGGGCTCGGCCAGCCCCGAGTCCGCGAAGTAGGGCAGCCAGTGGCCGGCCCCGCCCCGAGGGCCAACGCCCCGTGGGCCAAGTAGGGGAGAAGATACGATAAGGGGCGTTCCGCCCGGCGGGCCCCTCTGCTAACACGGCCCAGAGATGGTTCACCCGCGTAAGCCGATCTGGACCGAGGGGCTCTTCATGACCCCTCAGCATCTCCAGCAGGGAGACCAGTACCACGAGGCCCTGCTCCAGGCGCGGGTCCACGCCTTGTGCCGCTTCGACTGGGGGATCACCGATCTCCAGTTCGATGAGCGGTCGCTGTCGTCGGGCCAGCTGAAGCTGGTGAAGGCCCATGGCGTGTTTCCCGATGGAACGCCGTTCGTCATCGGCGACACCGGCGAGGACGAAGTCGAGGCACGGGCCATCGAGGGGAACTTCCCCGCCGCGCTCGACGTCTGCGACGTCTTCCTCGCCATCCCGAACGTGCGCGACAACCAGGCCAATACCGCGCTCGACCCCGCGAAGGCAGGGCCCGCGATTCGCTACGTGGCCCAGCAGGTGACGATGCCCGACATCAACACCGGTCGGAACGAGCAGTCGGTGAGCTGGGCGCGCGCCAACATGCGCATCCTCTTCGGGACCGAGGCCCGCGAGGCCTTTCACACCATTCGCCTCGCACAACTGGTGCGCGACAACACCGGCGCCATCGTCCTCAAGGACGACTTCATCCCCTCGTTGCTGCGCATCGGCACCAGCAAGTGGATCATGAGCAACATGCGCCGCGTGCTCTCCTCGATGGTGGGCAAGCAGAAGGCGCTCGCCGAGGGGCGGCGCATGCGAACCGAGGCCTCGGTCGACTTCCAGGCCTCCGATGCGGCGAAGTTCTGGATGCTGCACACGATGAACTCGTTCATCCCCGCGGTGTCACACTTCGTCGACCAGGGCTCGCAGCACCCAGAAGACCTCTACCTCCTGCTCGGGTCCATCATCGGCGAGCTCTGCACCTTCTCGCCGGATGGTGATCCGACCGACATCCCCAAGTTCAACTACCTGGAGCTGCAGGATGTGCTGCCGCCCATGTTCGAGCGCTGCATCGACATGATCGCGCGCGTCATGGCCGACCAGTTCATCATCGTCCCGCTCGAGAAGCGCGACGACGGCATGTACCTCGGGCGCTTCGACGACCCGAGCACGCCGCGCAAACACGAATTCTTCCTCGAGTGTCAGGGCTCCGACGAGGCCACGCTGCGGGAGAAGCTGCCCAAGCTGCTCAAGTGCGCGAGCTGGACGCAGATCGGCTACATCCTCAACGCAGCCATCCCCGGCGTGAAGTGCGAGGTCGAGTATCGACCCCCCGGCGCCATCCCGGTCAAGCCCGGTTTGGTGTACCTCCGCGTAGAGATGCAGGGCGATTATTGGAACGATGTGCTCAGTTCTGGCACGATTGCGCTCTACCAACCGATCGATCCCCAGAAGGTGCAGATCCGCCTCATCGGGGTGAAGACCGGCAGCCGGTAGAAGCAGCGGGTAAGTCCGCGAAAGCCTTGAAATGAGCAGCCTGTCACAGTCCATGTACTGGGTGTGTTCCGACGTTCTGTCGCTGATCCTTCAGCTTCGGAACTCGCAGGACCTGCCCGCGCCCGACATCCTCCAGCGCCGCGTCCTCGGTCTCTTCCAGACCATGATGGACAACGGGCGCGACGCCGGGATCCCCGAGCAGGACATGAACGACGTGAAGTACGCGCTGGCGGCTTTTGCGGACGAGGTCATCTACCACTCCAGCTGGCCGGGGCGCACGCAGTGGCTCAACAACCCCCTGCAGCTGCAGTTCTTCCAGGAGAACACGGCCGGTGACGGCTTCTTCAGCCGGCTCGACCAGCTCTACGCCCAGCGCGGCCGCGACCACGTGACGCAGGTCTACTTCCTGTGCCTCGCGCTCGGCTTCCAGGGGAAGTTTCGACTCCAGGGTCAAGACCAGCTCGCGGCCGTCGTCGACGGTGTCGGCAACCACGTGGCCGTGGCCGTCGGGGGAGGGGACCAGCTGGCCCCCAACGCCGAGCGTCGCGACGGCGGCAGTGGCGCGGTGAAGCGGGAATTGCCCTTCCTGGCGATCGCGCTCAGCTTCTTCGTGGTGGCCCTGCTGGTGGTCATCGTGCTCCGCCTCATCATCGGTTCTCACGCCGACGACGTGGCTGAGGGCATCCGCGGCCTCATCGGCTGAGCCCGCCCGCTGAGTCCGCCCGCTGAGTCCGCCCGCTGAGTCCGCCCGCTGGGCCCGCCCGCTGAGCCCGCCCGCTGGGCGCGATGGAGAATCGTCGTCCCCCGTGACTGGTCACGGATGGGGTGACGAGGTAAGCCTCGATCGGCAGCCGAACCTGCTTTGGCGGTTTGCCCCGGAATTATCTGCCGGGGAAACAGCCAAGAAGTAGGCCGGTCGCACAGCCCTCCACCACAATCGGCTCACGAGCATGTGGCTATACATTCTCAGCGGCATCTTTCTCGTCCTCGTATGGACCGCCTGGTGGTTCCTGCAGCCCGCCGAGGGCACGCCTGAGGTCGAGATTTTCCCGACGTGGGTCGCGGTCCTCATCACCGTCGTGGTGGTAGGCGCGCTCCTCGGTCTCTGGCTCTACCGACGCTTCCGCGCCAAGCGCGCGGCGCGTGCGTTGGAGAAGGCCATCGCTCAGCAGGCGCAGGAGCAGGTCCTCGAGGCGAAGCCCGAAGACCGGCCCGAGGTCCAAGCCCTCCAGAAGCAGATGATGGATGGCATCAAGGCCCTCAAGCAGTCGCGGCTGGGGGAGGGCGATGGCAACCCGATGTACACCATGCCCTGGTACGCCATCGTCGGACCGCCGGGCAGCGGTAAGACGACGGCGCTGCGGCACTCGGGTCTGTCGTTCCCGTACCTCGACCCCAGTGGAGCGGGCGTGCGCGGCGTGGGGGGAACGCGGAACTGCGATTGGTGGTTCACCAACGACGCCATCCTCCTCGACACCGCGGGCCGCTACACCACCGAGACCGACGACCGAGACGAGTGGATGGCCTTCCTCAACATGTTGAGGACCTACCGGGGCCACAAGCCGCTCAACGGCGTGATCATCGCCGTCGCCATCAACGAGCTCATCGACGCCACCGAAGACGAGATCGAGGCTACGGCCACCCGCGTGCGCGAGCGCATCGACGAGATGCAGCTCCAGCTCAAGATGATCCTTCCGGTCTACGTGATGTTCACGAAGTGCGACCTCGTGGCCGGCTTCGTCGAGTACTTCGGCGACCTCAAGCGGTCCGAGCGCGGCCAGGCGTGGGGGGCCACCCTCCCGCTCAACCTCGACAAGGCCGACCCCGCGGGCATCTTCGACACCGAGTTCGACCTGCTCGTCTCGCAGCTGCACAAGCGCACGGTCCACCGCATCAGCAGCGAGCGACCGAGCCGCGCCGAGAAGGAGCGCATCTACCAGTTCCCGCTCGAGTTCGCGGCCATCAAGCGCAACCTCTCCGACTTCATCGGGAGCGTCTTCGAGCCGGCTCCCGAGCCCCAGAACAAGAAGGTGCGGGTCGCCAAGACCCCCATCCTACGCGGCTTCTACTTCACCAGCGGTACCCAGGAGGGCAAGCCGCTCGACCGCGTGGTGGGAGCGATGGGTCGTGCCTTCGGCCTCCGCGCCGCCGAGCCGGAGGCGAGCGAGACGAGCGAGAGCAAGAGCTACTTCCTCAAGGACGTCTTCACCACGGTCATCTTCCCCGACCAGGACATCGCCGGGCGGACCGAAGACGAGCTCAAGCGCGTGCGGCTACAGCGCGTCCTCGTGGCGGCGGCGGCGCTCATCGTGGCGCTCCTCCTCTTGGTGCCGGCCATCTTCAGCTACTCGAAGAACCGAGACCTCGTCGACGAGACCCAGCGGATCTCGAACGAGGCGGTCTACGAGGGCGACGTGCTCGCGAACATCGACAAGCTCGACCAGCTGCGCGACCACGTGGCCCAGCTCGACGTCTGGGAAGAGGACGGCGCGCCCATCTCGATGCGATGGGGCAGCATGTACCAGGGCGACCGGCTGCTCGAGCCGGCTCTGCAGCAATACGTGGCCGCCATTCGGCAGGCCATCATCCTGCCCGCCCAGCAGAAGCTCGAGACCGACCTGCGCAACCCCCAGGCGGGTCGCTACCTCGACGACTACAACAACCTCAAGACCTACCTCCTGCTCGACGACGAGCTGCATCTGCAGACCTACGACCAGTGGCAGGTGGGACGCCTCACGCAGGTGTGGGCCACCGCTTCCCGCGACAAGGTCGGCAACATCAGCGAGCGGGATCTTCGCAACAAGGTCTTCGCTCACGTCGCCTACTACGTCGACCTCCAGAAGCGCGCCCGCATCGGGCAGCTCGTCGAGGGGGCTCGCAATGGCGAGGAGCTGAACCAGCCCCTCGTGCAGTCGGCGCGCAGCCGCCTGCAGCAGCGCAAGCCCACGCAGCGGTACTACGCGCAGTTCGTCACCGCCCTCGAGGACGAGAAGATCGACCCCGCCGGCGACAACACCCGCGAGAACCTCAAGTACCCGCCGATCACCCTCAACCAGCTCTTCGAGGATCGTCCCGAAGCGCTGCAGATCTTGAGCAGCCGCGAGCGGGCACGTGACGGCAAGTACCGGGAGGTGAAGGGCCCCTTCACCGCGTCGGGGCGCACGGCGGTGCTCGCGTCGCTCGAGAACGGCTACGCCCTGCTCGAGCGTGAACAATGGGTCGTGCCCTTTGCCGAGGACGAGAAGACGGCGAAGGCGCAGATCACCAAGGCGCTCGCCGAGGTCCGTGACGACTACGACCTGGAGTACATCTTCCAGTGGAAGGAGTTCTTCCGCGACATCAAGACGAAGGTGCCGGCCAACAACCGCGAGGCGATCCAGGAGTTCCGCATCCTCGCCACGCCCGATTGGCCCTACTGGCGTCTGTTGCGCGCGCTCAAGGAGAACACCCAGTTCGAGAAGCCCAAGAGCGAAGCCGAGGAGGCCGCCGACAACTCGGGCGTCGCGTCGCAGATCAAGCGCCGCATCGAGCGCAAGATCGACCAGAAGGCCCGCGCGCCGGGGGCGACCAAGGCCCTTCGCGACCTCGGCCTCGCCGGACCCGAGGAGCGCATCGACATCGTGCCGCGCGTGTTCAAGTCGATGGTCGACTTCGGCTTCCCCGTCGCGGCCAAGGAGGGCGAGCCGCCCCCGCCGTCGGGCCTGTCGGACTACGTGGGCCAGCTCGAGCAGCTCGCCGCCGAGATGACGATCATCGAAGAGGGACCCTACGGGAGCGACCCCGGCAAGGCGACCGAGCTCTTCGAGTCCGCCGTTTCCGATACGGAGAAGAAGGTGCTCTCGATGGACGACGTGGGCCAGGAGCTGATGCGCAACATGCTCCTCAACCCGCTTCGGCAGTCCTACGAGGCCATGCTCAAGAGCGCCGGTGGCGCCGCGAGCGGTCTGTGGGAGGTGGAGGTCTGGCCTCCGTATCGCGACACCATCAAGAACCGCTATCCCTTCAACCGGGCGAGCAAGCGCGACGCGAGCTTCGACGACGTGATGGCCTTCTTCCAGCCGAAGGAGGGCATCCTGTGGGGCTTCTACGAGGCGCACCTCAAGCCGTACCACCGCCGCGTGGGCCACAAGTTCATCCCCGCCAGCCACCTGCAGGGGAGCCCACGTCCGGCGCGGCCGTTCACGCCGTTCAACCCGAACATGTACAACTGCCTCGAGCGGGCGCACGAGATCACCGACGCGCTCTTCGCTCAGGGAGCCGAAGCAGGCGCTCCCGGCGTGAAGTTCCGGGTCAACCTCACCACCGTCAGCCCCATCGTCAGCGAGATCGAGTTCGAGATCGACGGACAGAAGCGGCTCTACCGGAACGAGAAGGAGTTCTGGCACAGCTTCGTATGGCCAGGGCCAGAGCAGCCTCAGGCCGGGGCGGCCATCCGCATTCGCGGCGCAGGCGGCCTCAACGAGGAGATTCGGCGTGACGGCGCTTGGGGCCTCTGGCGGCTCATCGAGTCGGGCACCCACGGCGCCCGCAAGGACGACGACAAGACCTTCGTGGTCGAGTGGGAGTTCGCGGGGCCACCGGTCACGGTTCGCATGGAGATGAAGCCCACGCGCCAGAACCACCCGTTCCCGCGGGACTTCTTCCGCAGCACCAACTGCCCCACCTCCATCGGCGACTGGTTCGGCGGCGGTTGAGCGTGGTCGGGGAGGGGCGCCACGCCCTTCCCCTCGCGCCGGGGGCCGAGTAGAACCGAGACCTCGATGGTCTTCTGGCGCAAGAAGGGGAGACAGCCTCCCGCGGTGACTTGCTACGGCAAGCTGCCCGCGACGGGTGACTTCATTCGCCTCAACGCCAGTGGCGAGGAGAGCACGGCCTTCGACCAGTGGCTCGGCACCAGTGTGCACAACGCACGCGAGACGATGGGCGACCAGTTCCAGCCCTGCTACCAGCCGGCCGCCGGGCTCTTCATCTACCGCGGAGACGGGCGCAGTGGCGAAGAGCCCGAGCGCGGGCTCGTCGGGGCGTGGGCCTCGAGCGGCGACTCCGCGGGCCGGAAGTACCCGATGGTGGTGGCCACCTCCTACGACTACGAGGAGATGCTCGCCATGGGCGGAGCGCTTCCGATCGCGGTGTGGCCCTTTCTCCAGGCGGCCTATGGGCTCGTCGCCAACGGGCGCAACCTCGGCGTGCAGGACTTCCTCGGTCGGGTGCAGGCACTCCAGCCCGTGCCGCTCGACCCGCCGGAGGGCAAGCTCGCCCACTACCAGCAGTGGCAGTCTGGCCAATCGATGCAGTCCCTGTGGGACACCACCTTCGGGTCGAGCGCGAGTCGCCACGCGAGCGTCTACAACGTGCAGGCGACCATCGAGATCTTCCGTGGGCAGGAGCGACCGCAGACCTCGCTCGCCATTCGTTTCCCCATCCTCGCGGGAGATACCTACGCCGCCAGTGTCTGGCTGGACATGGTGCTCAAGCTCGGCGGCTGGGAGCGCACGGTGCTCAACGCCTTCTGGACCCCGCTGCACGACCTGGTCGTGCACATCGGTCCGCCGCAGGTGGGCACCTTCCGCGAAATGATCGCGACCGGGAACGACGCCGAGCAAGTGACCGACCTCGTCAAGCCGCCTCACGTCGACGAAGGTCAGGCGCGACAGAGCTTGGGACCCCTCGCGGAGGTGGTCGACGACGTGCAGCAATCCATCGCGACCTTCATCCGGCGCCTCAGTTGATGGGGTGAGCCGGTCCATGGGGTGACGCATCTACCGAAGCGCCGGCCAAGGGCTTCGGTTCGGGAGGACAGATGAGCGAAGAGTTGATCCAGGCCGCCGACGAGCGCATCGCCGACCTGCTCGAGCCGATCAGTGGCGGGGTGGGCGAAGACGTCTCCTACGACGAGAAGTTCGACGAGATCCGCAACGAGACCGAGAAGATGCAATCGCTCTCGGGCGGCACGGTCGATTGGGGTGCCGTCGCGGTCAGCGCCGAAGAGATCCTTCAGGACAAGTCGAAGGACTTCCGCGTCGCCTGCTACCTCGCGACTTGCAAGATGCGGAACAACCTCGAAGGGGTGCTCGATGGCGTTCTGCTCATCACGCGCATCGTCGAGAAGTACTGGGACGAGATGTACCCGCCGCTCAAGCGCATGAAGGCTCGCGCCGGCATGGTCGAGTGGATGAGCGAGCAGTCGGGGCCGATCGTCAAGGACTTCAAGCTCACCGCGGCGGACGGCCCGCTGGTCAAGACGCTCGAAGAAACGAGCAAGGCCCTCGACGAGCTCTTGCGCGACAAGATGGGGGACAAATACCCGTCGATGCGCGAGCTGCGAAACGGGGTCCGGCACCTCGACCGTACGGTGCCGAAGGAGAAGCCCAAGCCCCCGCCGAAGCCGGAGCCGGAGAAAGCTCCCGAGGCTGCGCAGCAGCCCGCCGCGCAAGCTGCCGCCCCCGCGGCGGCAGCGCCGCCGCCTCCTCCTCCTCCGCCGCCGCCTCCGGCTGCCGCGCCCGTGCAGGTCGCCACGGTCGACGCGGCCGGAGCCAAGGAGGCCATGAAGGCCCTCGGAGGCATCGGCCGCAACCTGGTGAAGCTGGCCAACGTGATGCGGGGCGAGAAGCCCGATTCTCACATCGCGTACCGCATCGCCCGCTTCGGCATGTGGATCGAGGTCGTTGGTGCTCCACCGGTGAACGACGGCAAGACGATGGTGCCGCCCCCTGCGCCCCACGTACGGCAGCGACTCGACAGCTTGGCTGCGGCCCAAGACTGGCTCGCGCTCGTCAACGAGGCGGAGACTGCAGCTTGCGACAACATCCTCTGGCTCGACCCGCACCGCTACGTGGCGACGGGCATGTCGGCCCTCGGGGTGCAGTTCAACAAGTGCAAGGGCGAGATGCTCACGCAGACCGCGCTTCACCTGAAGCGGGTCCCGACCATGGCCAAGCTCGCCTTCTCCGACGGCACGCCGTTCGCCGACGGGCAGACGCAGATGTGGATCGAGAACGAGGTCATGCCGGTGCTCGCGAGCGGCGAGGGCGGTGGCGGCGGTGGTCCCGCGAGCGTGCTCGACGAGCCATTGAAAGAAGCGCAGGGGCTGGCCATGAAGGGTGAGCTCGGCAAGGCGCTCGAGGTCGTGGCCGCGGCGGCGGCGGGGGCACCGACGCCGTCGGAACGATTCCGCGGAAAGCTCGCTCTGGCACAGCTCTGCCTCTCCGGCGGTCAACACGAGATCGCGAAGAGCGCATTGGCGGGGCTCACGGGCGAGATCGACAAACACGATCTCACGACGTGGGACCCGGGATTGTGCAGCGACTTCTACGCTTGCCTCTATGCGGCGACGAAGGGCGTGAACGACAACAAGCGCCCCAAAGGGCAGTTGCCGCCGCCCGTACCGGGTCAGCCGCCACCTCCTGGTCCTTCGGACGAGGACCTCGCAGCCGAAGCCTTTGCCTTCGAGCGCCTATGCCAGCTCGACCCCGCCGCTGCCCTGAAGCTCGCCGGAAGTGGTAAGAAGTAGGACGGTGTCGGTGCGGCAAGTCCTTCCGTGCAAAGGGAATTTTGCTCGGAAATAGGTGACAGGCAGCTCCGACGTTCGGCTATGCTCCGCTAGCTCCCCGAGGCTGAATAGGCCGGAATTCACGAGGGACGTGAAGGGGGAAAGGAGCTCTCCGTAATGGCGAAGGAAGGATCGGTCGCGCCCAAAGAGCGCGTCAACATCGTATACAAGCCCGCGACTGGCGACGCTCAGGAGGAAGTCGAGCTTCCCCTGAAGATGTTGATGATGGGCGACTTCACATCGCGCCCCGACCCGCGACCGTTGGAAGATCGCAAACCGATCAACGTGGACAAGGACAACTTCTCGAAGGTGATGGCCGAGCAGAAGCTCAGCCTCTCTTTCGCGGTGCCCGACAAGCTGAGCGAGGAGGAGAACAGCGAGATCAACGTGAATCTCCGCTTCCGTCGTCTGTCGGACATGGGACCGGAGGCGGTCGCGCAGCAGGTGCCCGAGCTCAAGAAGCTCCTCGACCTGCGTCGCGCGCTGACGGCGCTGAAGGGTCCGCTCGGCAACGAGAAGGCGTTCAGGAACAAGATCCAGGGGATCCTCAACGACCCCGCCCAGCGTAACCAGATCATCAACGAGCTCGGCCTGAAGAAGGAGGACGACTAATGACGCAGGAAGCTCAGGGCGAAGGCGCAGCCCAGACCCTAGAAGGTGAGTCGCTTCTCGACGACATTCTCGCCGAGACCAAAATGACCCCCGGCGACGAGGGCTACGAGGTCGCCAAGGCTGGCGTCCAGGCCTTCATCGCGGAGCTCGTTCGTCCGCAGCGCGAGGGCGAGAAGGTCGACAAGGCCCTCGTCGACGCGATGATCGCGGAGATCGATCAGAAGCTCTCCGGTCAGATCGACGAGATCCTCCACCACGCCGAGTTCCAGAAGCTCGAGAGCGCGTGGCGGGGCCTCAAGTTCGTCATCGACCGCACGAACTTCCGCGAGAACATCAAGGTCGAGATGCTCAACGTCTCCAAGGACGACCTCCTCGAGGACTTCGAGGACTCGCCGGAGATCCCGAAGAGCGGCATGTACAAGATCGTCTACTCCGCGGAGTACGGTCAGTTCGGTGGCAAGCCCTACGGTCTCATCGTGGGCAACTACGACTTCGGCCCCGGGCCGCAGGACGTGGCGCTGCTCCAGAACTGCGCCGCGGTGGCGGCGATGTCGCATGCGCCGTTCTTCACGGCCGCCGGTCCGCAGTTCTTCGGTCTCGACGACTACAACAACCTTCCCAACATGAAGGACCTGAAGGCGCTCTTCGAGGGCCCTCAGTACACGAAGTGGCAGAGCTTCCGCGAGTCGGAGGACAGCCGCTACGTCGGTCTCGCGATGCCGCGCTTCCTGCTGCGTCTGCCCTACGGTTCGCGCTCCATCCCCGTGAAGGAGTTCAACTACGAGGAGCAGGTCATCGGTGAGCACGCCAAGTACCTGTGGGGCAACTCGGCCTTCGCGCTCGCCACCCGCGTGGCGGACAGCTTCGCCAAGTTCCGCTGGTGCCCGAACATCATCGGTCCCCAGGCGGGCGGCACGGTCGAAGACCTTCCGCTGCACCAGTACGAGCACATGGGCGAGATCCAGACCAAGTGCCCGACCGAGATCATGCTCACGGAGCGTCGTGAGTTCGAGCTGAGCGAAGAGGGCTTCATCGGCCTCACCTTCCGCAAGGACTCGGACAACGCCTGCTTCTTCTCGGCCAACTCCGCCCAGAAGCCGAAGTACTTCGGTCAGAGCGAAGAGGGCCGCGACGCCGAGCTCAACTACCGCCTCGGTACCCAGCTGCCGTACCTGTTCATCACGTGCCGTCTGGCCCATTACATCAAGGTCCTCCAGCGCGAGCAGATCGGTTCTTGGAAGGAGCGCGCCGACCTCGAGCGTGAGCTCAACAAGTGGATCGGTCAGTTCGTCGCCGACCAGGACGTGGTGTCGGCTGGCATCCGCGGCCGTCGTCCTCTCCGCAAGGCGAAGATCACGGTCGAGGACGTGCCCGGCAACGCGGGTTGGTACAAGGTCGACATGAAGGTTCGCCCCCACTTCAAGTACATGGGTGCGTTCTTCACGCTCGGCCTCGTCGGCAAGCTCGACAAGGACTGAGCTGAGCATCGCCTGAGCCGCCCCACCACAGGGCGGCTCCACCTTGGTGGGCGTTTCCTCTCGGGAGGGGGAAACGCCTGCTTCGCATTTGGGGTGAGTTGGGTGGGAACCGCCCGAGGTTTGTCTCGCCGTCGGAGCTGCGCGGGGGTAATCGATTAAGCCCTTTTAAGTGGTCGCCTTGGCCGAATCAACACAGTCTCACAGGCGATGAGGGGTACCCCTATGGCAGCATCCTTTCACATCCACCTGGAGTCCGCGGGTCGGGTCTGGGACCACGTCGACGTCCAGCGTTTCACGGGCAGGGAAGCCATCTCCGAGCCCTTCCTTTTCGAGCTCCGCATCGTGTGCGCAGTGGGTCACGGCTTGCCCGACGATGCGCTCCCGGGGAAGAGCGTCACCGTCGTCATCGAGGTCGATGGCGAGGAGGTGCGCCGCATCCACGGTATGGTCGGGCCCATTCACGATCACCTCACCCCGCCGGACGAGCGCGCCCTTTACGATCTCCGCATCGTCCCGCGCGCACACGGCCTGGCGCTGGTCGAGACGCAGGAGGTCTACCTCGGCCGCTCCGTGCCCGAGATCCTCCAGGCCAAGCTGGGTCTGCACGACTTCGGGCCCGACGACAGCGATTTCCGGCTCCTCGATAGCTACCCCGCTCGCGATATCGTCGTGCAATACAAGGAGAGCGACCTCGCCTTCGTCAGTCGCCTCGCCGAGCACGCCGGCATCAGCTACTTCTTCGACCACGGAACGGACTGCGAGAGGCTGGTGTTCACCGACCACGCCTCCGGTTTCCAGACGGTGGCCGACCTGGAGGAAATCCCGTTCCGCTCGCGCGGGGAGAAGCAGGATGTCTTCGCCCTCACGGTGAAGAACGACCTCGTCCCCACGAACTACATCGTCCAGGACTACAACTACCGCACACCGCTCGTCGACCTCTCCGCCGTGCACGCCCTCGAGGAGGGCCATGGAGGCGGTGTGGTCGAGTATGGCAGCCACGCCAAGAGTCCCGTAGACGCGGAGCGCCTGGCCCAGATCCGCGCCGAAGAGAGCTGGTGCCGCCAGCGCGTCTTCCACGGTACGAGCGGTCGTCCTGAGCTCTACCCCGGCCTCCGTGCCGCCCTCGTCGATCACCCGCGGCTCGCCGCCTCCGAGCCGCTCGTCTTCACCGAGGTGGTGCATGAGGCGTACATCCCCGTCTTCGACGACGACGAGGCGGGGACCTACACGAACAGCTTTCTCGCGATCCCAGGCGAACGGACCTACCGGCCGCCCCGGAGGACGCCGAGGCCGCGCATCACGGGGGTCCTCACGGGCATCGTGCAGCCGGGCCAGGATGGCGAGACGGGCGGCGTGGCGCGCATCGACGCCGACGGTCGTTACACCGTGCAGTTCCACTTCGACACGGCCGCGCCGGGCGAGCAGAAGGCCTCCCACGCGGTGCGCATGGCCCAGCCGTACGCCGGCCCCGACTACGGCATTCACTTCCCGCTCCGCCGCGGGACGGAGGTTCTCATCGCCTTCGCCGACGGCGATCCGGATCGACCCGTGATCATCGGGGCCCTCTACAACGCCGTGGCGCCGTCGCCCGTTGCCGCCGCCAACGCGACCGAGCACCGGATCAGGTCCGCCACGGGATCGCTGTTCGAGATGTCCTCCAAGTCGTGAGCCGAGGTGGGCGCACCGCCCGCGCCCGCCGACTTCGTTCGTGTGGCCCGACTGCACCCCCTTACCCCGAGAGCCCAATGACCCATTCGATTCGTTTCGAGCCCAGCGCCGTGCCCCCCGACACTTTCTACGTGGCCTCGCTCCGCGGCGAGGAAGCGGTGAGTCGCCCCTACCGCTTCGAGCTCGACCTCGTCTCCTCCGATCCTGACCTTCCCCTGCAGGAGCTACTGGGCAAGGCGGCCGTGCTGTGGCTCGGCGAGCGACGCATCGAAGGGATTGTGGCGGAGATCGAACAAGGGGACCGGACCCCCGACGGGTTTTCGTATCGCGCGCTCCTGGCTCCGCGCCTCTTTCTCGCCTCCCTCGATGTGCGCAGCCGGATGTTCCGGGGACTGTCGGTTCCAGACATGGCCCAGGCCGCCCTCGCCGAGGTAAAGGTCGAGGTCGAGCTGCGGCTCTCGCGCCCCTACGCGGCGGAGAGCCACGCGGTGCAATACCGGGAGAGCACGCTCGACTTCGTGTCGCGCCTGCTCGCCGCGGCGGGGATCGCCTATCACTTCGAAGCGAGTGAGGCCGGCGAGCGCGTGGTCTTGACCGACGACAACGGCGGTTTCCACCAGCGCCGAGCGGCATCGCTGGAGGACGGCGTGAGCGGCGCGGTGACGCTCCGCTCGCTGCGCTCCCGGCTCCGCGTCGCCCCGCGCGCGGTCCTCCTCCACAACGACAGCCTGGATCCGGAGGCACCGCTCGAAGCACGCGCCACCGTCGATGAAGGCGGCGTCGGGCTCCGCGTCGAGCACGCCGGCGACCTCGTCACCCCCGAGCGCGTCGCGGCCGCGGCGGCCGTCGCGGCGTCCGCACTGCGGGCGGAGAGCACACGATACGCTGGGGTCACCGAGAGCGGCGTGCACGCGGGCCAGGTGCTCGGGGTGAGCGGGCACTTCCGGCGCGACATGAACCGCGCGTACTTGGTCGTCGAGGCCCGCCACACCTTCGACGGCGACGAGCCCCAAACCACCTTCGAGGCCATCTCCGCCGACATGCCCTATCGGACCCGGCCGCTGCCGAAGCCCCGCGTCGAGGGCTTCGTCGAAGCGCGGGTCGACGCGCCGGAGAACAGCGGCGCCACGAGCGCGAGCGATGGCTACCGGGTGCGGCTGCCGTTCGATCTAGGCGCGCCCGGCGAGGGGGACGGCTCGCCCACCGCGGCGCAGATGGCCCCGGGCGGCGGGCTCCACTTCCCCATGAAGGGCGGCACACCGGTGATGGTGGGCTTCGTCGAGGGCGATCCAGACCGCCCGGTCATCGCCGGCGCGGCGCCGAGCGCGGCCGGCGGCCGGCGTGGCCGCTCCGGGCGTGTCGTATTCGAGACCAGCGCGGCCGGCGGCGTCCCGGCGAGGAGCCGGCGCGCCCGCATGGACGGCGCGCTGCTCGAAGAGAGGCCGTTCACCAATGAACCGCTGGAGGACCCGCCCTCGGAGGAGGAGGACCCGCAGCCGGAAGAGAACGTGACGCCGGGCACCGATGTCTTCGGCAGCGAGTCGCAGGGCGGCACCGAGTTCGTGCGCTTCGCGGTCCCGCAAGGCGAGGGGAAGTTCAGCTATCTGCGGTACGGCGACATCCCGAGCACGGGGGTCAGCGCGACCGAGGGCGAAGGTGAGGAGGAGCAGACCTTCAACTTCAGCGAGACCGTGCTCGATGGCGACTTCACGTCGAAGCACATCAACGGCAGGGGCAACACCATCAAAGACCCTGCGGAGAAGGGCAAAGGCTTCACGTTCAAACTCGATGACGTGCTGAACGACGGCAAGACCTTCGACATGTCTCGCAAAGGAAACTCGCCCGCCAACAACGCCGTCTTCAAGCACGCGCAGAGCCAGGGCGTCTTCGACTACACCGACGACAACCGCACCGTCATCACCCAGGGCGACCATCAGACCATTACGGCGGGCAACCGCACCGACGTTATCCTGGGCGACTACCGCGTCGTCATCCCCAAGCGAACGCAGGGGATCTACGATGCCGACGACTACTACCTGCGCTTCTTCCCGCAGGGGGACGGCTTCCGGAAGACGGAAGTATCGCACGTCAGGAGCAACAGCGTGCTCTACGGCGACAGCGAGACCCTCATGACGGGCTTCCAGGCGGATCTGACGCTCGGGACGGACATCGACACGTTCGTCGGCGTGGGGGTCGAGGCCAACTTCGGCCTGAACCTGGACCTCGGCTTCAGCTTCAGAGGGGATCTGAACTTCGGGCACACCTACTCGAAGCACTTTGGGAAGAACATCTCGAGCGCCTCGCAGCAGAACATCGAGGCCAGCAAGAGCATCTCGATTCAGATCCCGAGCACTTCCGGCTGGGACACGAAGATGAAGATCGCGGCCTATACCCTTGGGGCGGCGAGCGTGACCACCCTAGCGGCAGGGCTCACCGAGTTCGGGGCCGACAACAACGTGGCCCGATACACCCTCGCCTCGGGAGCCATGCTCGCTTTCGCGATCGCGATGGGTTTCGCACACCGGGCGAAAAAGGATGAGCCCAAAGATGAGGATGCGAGCATCTTTCTCGACAAGGATCAGATCAAGCTCAGCGTCGGCACGGCCTCGCTCA
>JAUHZF010000548.1 GCA_030426145.1 Polyangia bacterium | reverse complement strand
AGCAATGTGCTGGCCGGCACGGGCTTCGACGGCCAATGCTGGAACCAGTGCTGTGGCGGCGCCACCGCCTGGCTCTACACCACGGCCCCGGTCGTGGGCGGCGAGGAGGTCACCCTCCGCTTCGTGACCTGGGACCAGGGAGACCAGTTCTGGGATTCGACGGTGCTGCTCGACAACTTCAAGTGGTCAGCGGAAGAGACGACCTACAAGACCAGCGTCGAGCCCCCCGCTCCCCCGCCGACGCTCTACGACCCCGGCACCTTCGTCCGCACCTACGATGCGACGGGGCTCTGCCCCGAGAAGCAGTCCCTACGCTGGGGGATTTGGTCGTGGCAGAGCACGACCCCGAGCGACAGCGCCATTGCGTTCACCGTGCGCACGGCCGACAGCGAGGCCGGCCTCGCAACCGCCCCCGAAGACAGCCTCATCCTCACCGAAGGCACGTCGGCGGGTGAGCTGGCCGTGGCCGCCGCGAACTACCTCGACGCCTACGACACCCAGAATGGTGGGCTGGTGGTGGACGAGACGCTCGTCGCCAATGGTCGCCGCCGCGACTCCCCGTTCCTGCGTATCACCTCGAAGCTCAGCCCCTCCAGCGACCAGCAAGCGGCGCCTACCCTCTCGGCGTGGAACCTCTCCATCACCTGCGTAGACGCAGAATAGCAGACCGCGGGCACTCAGGTCACCGGCGTGAGCACAGTCCGAACGTGGCGCAGCACGGCGCCCATCAGGTCTTGTGTCGAGTAGTCACCCTTCCGGAGGATGCGCTGAGTGGCACTCGCTAGATGGTCGCGCTCTCCCGGCGAAAGCATCTTGGCGGTGACGACGATGACCGGCAGGTCGGCGTAGGCCGGTTGCGCCCGTAGCTCGTCGATGAAGGTGAAGCCATCCATCTCCGGCATCATCAGGTCGAGCAGGATGAGGTCGGGTCGACCACGTTCGAGCGCGGCGAGGGCCTCCTTGCCATTGCCAGCCTCACGAACGATGTGCCCCGCCCCGAGCAGCATGCGCCGCGTGAGCTCCCGAAGGTCGGCGTCGTCTTCGACCACGAGCACCGTCGCCGGGAGGGCCTTACAGTGCTTGCGAATGACGTTGATGAGGCGTGAGGTCTCGACCGGCTTCACCAAGTAGTCGGCGGCCCCGAGTGCGAGACCGGCGCTACGGCTCTGCAAGAAAGTGAGCATCACCACCGGAATGGTCGCGAGCGCCGGATCCTTCTTGAGCTCGGTGAGCACGGCCCAGCCGTCCATCGCCGGCATGACCACGTCGAGGATGATGCAGTCGGGTGGGTTCTCCCGAGCCGCGGCCAGCCCTGCCTCCCCGCCGCGGGCACTGGTGACCTCGAAGCCAGCCGGCTCGAGGGTACGCAGCAAAAGGTCGTGAATCGCGGGGTCGTCGTCGACCAGGAGCACCCTTCGCACGTCCCGTTCTCCGAGATGCTCACCGCTGATGAGGTCGGGGTCCGGTGGCTCCTCCAGGCCCGGTTCGAGAGGGAGCCTGACGACGAAGGTCGAGCCCTCCCCCTCCACGCTCTGCACCGTGATCTTCCCCCCCATGAGCTCACAGAATCGTTGGCTGATCGTGAGCCCGAGCCCCGTACCGCCGTACTTCCGCGTCGTGGAGGCGTCGGCCTGCTGGAAGGGTCGAAAGAGGCCCGACATCTGCTCGGCGCTCATACCGATGCCGGTGTCCTGCACCGCGATGAAGTAGCCCTCCGCGTCTGCTTCCTCGCGCACGTGCACGTCGATCGTGCCGTCCTCGGTGAACTTGTTCGCGTTGTTGAGCAGGTTGAAGACCACCTGTTTCAACCGCGTCTGATCGGCGCGGACCACCTCGTGCTCGAGCTCATAGCGCAGACCGACCGTGTTGCCGCGCTCGCGGGCGAGCGGCTTGATCATCTCCAGGCTCTCATCGAGCAGCCCACGTAGGGGTACGTCCTCGAAGAAGACCTCCATCTTGCCGGCTTCGATCTTCGAGAGGTCGAGGATGTCGTTGATGAGTCCGAGCAGGTGACGACCAGCGTTGAGAACCTTCGAGAGGTCGGCGGTCAGCTCTTCGGCCGACATGCCCTCTTCGGCCTCCTCGATGAGCATCTCGCTGTAGCCGATGATGGCGTTGAGCGGGGTACGCAGCTCGTGGCTCATGTTGGCCAAGAACTGGCTCTTCACCCGGCTCGCGCTCAGGGCCTGATCCCGTGCTTGCGCCAGCTCTTCGTTGGCGGCACGCAGCCGCGCCTCCGACGCCAAGCGGTCGGTGATGTCGCGTTTGACCGCGATGTGGTGTGTGATCTTCCCCTCGCTGTCGAACACGGGGGCCACCGTGGCCTCAAAATGTACGAGGCGGCCGTCTTTCGCGCGCGAGATGAGCAGCCCCTTCCAGACCAGCCCCGCGCGCAGCGTGCGGTCGAGCTCCTCGAAGTACTCCTTGGTGTGCATCGACGAGCGCATCACCTGCGCGGGCGTCTTTCCCACCACCTCGTCCGCGCGATAGCCCAGCGTCTGAGTGAAGGCGGGATTGACGTAGGACAGAACCGCACGCGGGTTGGCGATCTCCACCACGTCGCCGGCTCCTTCGACGGCGAGGGCCAGCAGGTTCTCTTGGCTGGTTCCCGAGGTGCCACGCCGATGCGCCCAAATTCGCAGGCGGGCCTCGATCTCCCCCGGCGCCGCCGGAAGCACCACGAAGTCCTCGACGTCGAATGGGAGCTCGCGAGAGAGGAAGTTCGGCGTCAACAGCGCGATGACGTCGAGACTGACGTTTTCGGCCATCGCCGCCCGCATGCGGCGCTCGAAGTCGGCCGCGGCGCGATCGATGAGCAGCAGGTCGGCCCGATGTGGCTCGAGGGTCGGCTGATGACCCGCATCCTGCACCACCGTCGCAATGGATCGGCCCAGATCGGGGTCGTCGGTGATGATGGCGATATTCACGGCTACCTCAGCAAGAGAGCGATGAGGATCGAGATGGCGAAGAGGATGAGGACGAGCCACGGCTGAGCCCGCGCGAGGCCGCCCTCGCTGTCCTCTGCGTCGACGTCGAGGTTTGCGACATCGTTCTGCGAGGGCGGCGAGACGGACTCTTCGACCGTTTTGTCGTCGTCGCGGGGAAGGGGTCGATCGCCAGTGCTGCGCAGAAGGCCGTCGATGGCCGTGATGCGTTCGGCGCGAGGCACCTCCGGTTCGCTGATGAGCGGCGCGTCGCCTTCGTCGCCTTCGTCGTCATCGGTCTCGTCATCGTCTGCGTCGAGCGGTTGCACCGCGGGGAGCGCCTCATGGGAGGCGAAGATCGACTTGGCCTCGGATAGGCTTTCCTCCCAACGCTTCTGGCTCACCTCGCTCGCATGGGGAAGGAGCGCACGACCGAAAGCTTCGATGGAGGGGTAGCGGTCGTTGGGCTGGGTCGAGAGGGCCTTGAGGATGACGGCTTCGAGGCCGGGGTGGAGGTCGACCCCGAGCTCGCTGGGGGCCTTCATGGCGCCGGTCGCCACCTTGTGAATCATCTCGAAGAGCGACTCCGCCACGTAGAGCTTGTGGCCGGTGATCGCGAGGTAGGCGATGGCCGCGACAGAGAATTGGTCGGCCCTGCCGTCGATGGTGCGCTTTCCTCGTGCCTGCTCGGGTGCCATGAACTCGGGCGTGCCGATGAACGACTCGCTCCGCGTGAGCTCGTCACTGTCGGGACCAGTGAGTTTGGCGATGCCGAAGTCGAGCACCTTGGCCTGCCGTTCGCCGCGGTGGTCTTTCACCAGGAGGATGTTGTGTGGTTTGACGTCACGGTGGACGATACCGCGTCGGTGGGCCGCCCCGAGCGCACTGATGATGGGGAGGATGAGGTCGACGGCGTGGTGGGTCTCGAGTCGGTGCTTGCGCACCAGGTAGTCGGCGAGAGGCTCCCCATCGAGGAATTCCATCACGATGTAGGGCACCGCGCCGACTTCGTTCTCGGTCGAAGATTCGCTCTCTGCGGAGGGGTAGGAGCCCGAGCAGGCGGCCTCGACGCGTGTCTCCCCCGAATGCGGAGCCCCCGAAGACGGCGGCGCGGAGTCGGACCGAACGGGCACCGGGTCGTGGAGGACCTCGAGCTGCCCCGAGTCGACGAGCCGCACCACATGCGGGTGCTCGAGCTCGGCGATGACCTTCATCTCGCGAAGGAAGCGCGCGACCTCCACGTCGGCGCGCGCGCGGCGAAGGCGATGGGGCAGCAACAGCTTGAAGGCCACCCGCTGCCCCGTGGAGAGCTGCTTGGCCCGATAGACGGCGGCGAAACCGCCCTCCCCGATCTGCTCACCGATCTCGTAGCGGCCATCGAGCACGGTCCCCGGTGGCACGCCCTCACGCATGTCGATGACCGGGCCGCTGCGGCCGACGCTGCAGGCGCTGGACAACGACGGGGAGTGGCAGTCCGTCGCGCGCTTCACGTTGAGCGCTGTGCCGGCGACCGCCAGCTTCGCGCCAGTGACCGCGCGCC
>JAUHZF010000159.1 GCA_030426145.1 Polyangia bacterium | reverse complement strand
TCGGCACACCCTTGCCGCATTGCGAACACGCGCCCCTCGGCACCGGAGCACCGGAGGCGACCTTCTTGGGGTCGGGGTCGGGATCGGCCGCCTTCTTGTCGTCGCCTTCTTTGCCGCCCTCCCCCTTCGGCTCCTCTTCGGGAGGCGGAGGGGGTGCGTACTCGGGCAGGGCCGGCTGCGGCTCGGGTGCCGCCGTGGTCGCTGCCGCCACGGGCACCGGGTCTTTCTTGGGCTCGTCCTTGCCGCACTTCGAGTAGAGCAGCCCGCCGATGGCGATGGCGAACACGCCAGCACCGACGAGATACATCGTTCCACCAGAGGAGGCGCCGGGAACTTCGGGCTTTTCCGAGGGTGTAGCCAAACCTCACGTACTCTACTGCGACACCGGTGAGGCACAAGGCTTCAATCGATTCGCCGGTAGAACGACAGCACGGTGTCGCCGTAGCGGCGGCTGCGCTCGGGCGCTCCCATTTCGGGCAGCTCGGGGGGGTCGTCGCGACGGGCGTGCTCGAGCACGAGGCGAGCGTCTTCGGCCAGGTGGTCGGGGGTGAGCCAGGGCGCCAACGAGGACACGAACGACGCACGCGCAACCAGGGCGTAAGGAGGGTCGACGAGCAGCAGATCGATGGGGGGCAGCTCTCCACGAGGTCCCCGTTGCACGTCGCCGCTCACGATTTGGGCGCGCTCTCGCAATCCCAGAGCCTCGACGTTCTTGCGCAGAACGCGCACCGCGGCGGCGTGCTTCTCCACGAAGAGCGCGCTCGCCGCGCCACGAGACAGGCTCTCGAGACCCAGCGCACCCGAGCCCGCGAAGAGGTCGACCACGACGGCGTCGTCGAGCGGCCCGAGGGTCGAGAACAGGGCCTCACGCACCCGATCGCTGGTGGGGCGCGTTCCCCGTCCGGGCGGCCCGTCGATCCGCCGCCCGCCGAGCGCGCCGGCGATGATGCGCACGGCTCAGAATCGGTACTGCACCGACATCGCCTGAACCTCGGGCGAGACGATGGGGGTGATGGTGAAGGCTGAGGGGGTGTCGCCTTCCTCCTCCCCACCCCCGAAGAGGGAGCTGGTGCCGAGAAGGTAGACACCCACGCCCACGGCAACACCTGCGACGGGGAACGACACGGCCTGGATGATCTCCATGGTCGCGGCCTTGTCACACTGATCGACGATGGCCACGTTCCCGGCGGCTTGCGCTGCGTCGCACGCATTGGTGCCCTGAGGCACCGTGCTGCGGTGCGTCGACCAGGTTTCGTCGTTGCGAACGTCGTTGACCTGGAGCGCTCCCCACAGGCCCACGCCGCCCGCAGCGAGGCCGAGGCCGATCGCGGTGAAACCGCCGATCATGCGAAGATCGGTGGGAGGTGCCTCCTCGATGGGTACGAGGGAGAGGTTGACCTCCACCGTCTTGGACGGCTTCACGGTCGCGGTCGCTTCGGCGTCGGAGTAGCCCGCCGCCTTGACGAGCACCCGGTGCTCACCAGACGCGAGGGGAAAACTCCCGCCCTCGGCCGCCAAAGCGCCCACCGGCTCACCATCGATGAAGAGCTGACCGGCCACGCCCCCGGCCGAGACCTTGAGCGTGCCCTTCGGGGGGCCGCCCGTGACCTGGTCGACGGCGGTTCGCGCCACGTCGACGAGCGCGTCCGCGTTGGCGTCGTCGAGATTGGCGCTGTAGTTGAAGGGCGCCTTCTTGGTGCCTTCGCCGCGTACGAAGAAGTTGAGGGTGCCGGTGACCGCCGTCTTGCTGTCGTCCTCGAAGGTGATGACGGCCCAGAGGAACCGATCGGCCTTGAGCACCTCCGCGATGCGCGCCTCGCAGGCGGCATCGATGGGATCCGCGCAGCCCATCTTGAGCGCGAGATACTCGAGCGACTGCCGCGAGTCGGCGAGGGACCAGCCCTTGCTGTCTCTCACCGCCTTGCGGATGGCGAGTGTCAGCGCCTCCGCCTGGTCGAAGGCGTCATCCGATTTGACGCTCACCACGTGAACCGGGAGCGCGTTCGGCCCCGGCGGATCGGCCCAAGCCATGGCGGGCGACAAGACCATCGCCGCCAGGCACGAGAGGAAGATCCAACCCTTCAGAAGCACAGTTCCGCGGCCCATCGATGCCCACGTTACCGCTCCCAAGGCGGCGGCTACAAGTCAGGAGATCTCCAACTTGGTCCACATTTCCCGACGCATGCGCGCTTTTCGCCCGTCACTGCGGGTCACGAGTCGGGTCGCACCCCAAGCGGCGATGAGGCGTCCCTCCTGCCCCAAACCGGGCAGAACGGTGTGACCGACGAGCAGCGTGCGGGGCAGAGGTCCCCGCAGCGGCTCCCCCGCGAGACCGAGGTAGCCCGGGGGATCGACCTCCACCTGCCGCTGCATCGCCTCGATGCGGGCCGCGCCCCCCGTGAGCTCGGTGCGCTCGACCATGCGCGGGGGTGAAACCGTGGCTCCTTCGGCGGGATACCGCCATACAGGCAGCCCGTCGTGGGGGGAGTCGACCACCAGCAGATGGCGCTCGAGGAAGGGGATCTCTCGGCAGAGCCGGCGCACCACGTCCGCCCGCACCCAGGGCCGTGGCAGTGGATCACGCTCTCCGCGAAGCACCTCGGCCACGAGCAGCTCGGCGTCGTCCACCCCCTCGGCCGGACTGCGCTGCACGTGAATGGCCGGACTCGCCTCCCCCTCCCGGGGAAGGACGAGGATCTCCCGACCGAGCGGCGCAGGGATGGCTCGCCGGCGGGCCACGATCGAGACCACGAAGCGCCCCGTGCTCGGCACCACGCGCGGCCACTCGCGCTGGGCCTTCTTGCTGACGCCCTCGCCGCCCGCGAGCGCCGCGAGCTCTTCCCCCGCCAAGTCGCTCACGACCCAACCCGCCCCCACCGGTGCGTCATCTCCGTCGAGCAGGACGTGGATCACCTGTCCGCGCCGCACCTCCAGGCTCGCCACCCGGTCGTGCATGAGGTGCATGCCACCGTTGGTCTCGATGCGATCGAGCAGCATCTTGGTGAGCCCATCTTCCCCGCCTTTGACTTTGATGAGGCCGCGGGTCCAACTGCCGTGCAGGCGCGCCACCGCGAACGCCGGAGATGGTGTCGCGAGGTCGGTGGCGAAGCGGGTCGAGGCCCGCACCACGCGTCGATAGGCGTGCTCGGAGGGAAACTCGTTGAGGAGGTCGGCGTGGGGCTCCGCCCGCGCGTAGGGGAGAAGCGAGGCTACGCGGGCCGTCTTTCGACGCTCGAGGAACGTGCCCGGCGGCCACATGGCCTCCTTGTCGAAAGCCTCGTCGGCCGCAGCCGTGACGCGCGCGAAGTTGCTGTAGAGGTCGGCGACCCATCGGCGCGCCTCGGGGAACTCGCGCTCGACTTCGTGCGCGAAGCGCTCGGCGTCAGGGGGCACGTCGAGGCGGTGACCATCCATCATCACCTGCAGCATCGGGTTGAGGGCTTCGGTTCGACGCTGCCAGCTCTGCGTCCAAGCGAGCTCGGCGGTGAGGCGCCGCCATGCGGGCGAGCTCGACGCGAGCATGGTGAACACGCGTCGCCGCAGCCCGATCCCATCGAGCTGATAACCCGCAGGTCGGTGCCCGTGCCCCACCAAGAGCACGGTGAAGTCACGACGGGCCAGCAGGGCCGCCGCGCAGAGGGCGCCCACCGAACCGCCGATGACGACGACGTCGTAATACTTCTCCGGCACGCTTCTCGGTTCTACCGCGATTGAGCGCCCATCGCTCGATATCTGCGAGCTCGCTACGGAAGGGGCCGGATGGCGACCCGCGCGCGCGCGCCGTGCTCGACCACCTCGAGCCGTCCTGCCGCGACCAACCCGAGGGCCTCGACGAGGAGCCGATGCTCCTCGACGATGAGGCGGTCTGCGAGGGCATCCCGATCGTCCCCCTCCTCCACCGGCACGGTGGATTGGGCGATGATCGGTCCCGTGTCGACGCCCTCGTTGACGAGGTGCACGGTGCAACCCGTCACCTTGACCCCATAGGCCACGGCCTGAGCCTGGGCGTCCACGCCGGGAAAGGCGGGCAGCAGCGAGGGGTGGATGTTCACCACGCGGTTGGGGAAGGCCTGGAGGAAGACCGGCGTCACGATGCGCATGAAGCCGGCGAGCACCACCCAGTCGACGCCCACCTCGCGCAACGCGGCGACGAGGGCCGCGTCGAAGGCCTCACGCGTCGGATGCTCACGATGTGAGATGGCGAGGGTGGGGATGCCCCTCTCCGCCGCCTTCGCGAGTCCCGCGGCCTTCTTCTTGTTGCTGATCACCAGCCGCACGCGGGCGTCGAGCGTGCCGGCATCGATGGCGTCGAGGATCGCCATCAGGTTGCTGCCGCGACCGGAGATGAGAACGCCGAGCTCGAGCATCAGACGTAGCGCACGGTGGGCGCGCCTTCGGCCGCTTGCACGGTTCCGATGCGGAAGGCCTGCTCACCCGCATCAGCGAGGCCGGCGAGCGCCGCGTCGGCCTGCTCATCGGCGACGATCGCGACCAGCCCCACGCCGAGGTTGAAGGTGCGGCGCATCTCCTCTTCCTCCACCGGACCGCGCTGCGCGATGACCTCGAACAGCGCCGGGCGCGTCCAGGTGCTGAGGTCGATGTCGGCCCGTGTGCCATCGGGCAGGGCGCGCGGCACGTTGTCGGTCAATCCGCCGCCGGTGATGTGGGCCAGCCCGTGCAGCCCTTGCCCGAGCTTCAGCAGCGCCGCCTGGGCCTTGGCGTAGATGCGGGTCGGGGTGATGAGAGCCTCGCCCAGGGTCTGACCGAGCTCGGGGACGGCGTCGTCGTAGCCGAAGTGTGCCTCGAGAACGCGGCGAGCGAGGGAGTAACCATTGCTGTGGAGCCCGCTCGAAGCGACCCCGATCAGCGCATCGCCTGCGACGACGTTGGCCCGATCGAGCACCTTCGCCTTCTCGACCACCCCGACCGCGAAGCCGGCGAGGTCGTACTCGCCCTCGGGGTACATGCCCGGCAGCTCGGCCGTCTCACCACCGAGGAGCGCGCAGCTGGCTTGCTTGCAGCCTTCGGCCACGCCAGAGACGACCGCCTCCGCGACCTCCACCTCGAGCTTCCCGCACGCGAAGTAGTCCAGAAAAAAGAGCGGCGTGGCGCCGACGGTGAGGATGTCGTTCACGCACATCGCCACCAGATCGATGCCGACCGTGCCATGGCGCCCGGTGGCGAAGGCGACCTTGAGCTTGGTACCGACGCCGTCGGTACCACTCACGAGAAGAGGCTCGTCCATGCCTGGCGGCACGCGGCAAAGACCAGCGAATCCGCCGACGTCACTCACCACGTGAGCGGTGCGGGTGGCCCGTGCGAGGGGGCCGATGCGTCCGATGAGCTGGTCGGCAGCGTCGATGTCGACGCCGGCGTCGCGGTAGCTGATGGGCACCTGGTTGCTCCGTCTCTATTTGTGGATGACGACTGCCGTGCCCTTGCCGGGGGGCACGTTGATCCCATGCCAGCCCCGCGGGACCGGGTGGGAGGTAAACTTGAACACGCGCAGCGAGTCCGCCGGCGCGAGGTTGATGCAGCCGTGGCTGCGGGCGATGCCGAAGACGTCGTGCCAGTAGGCCCCGTGAAGTGCGTACTGCTTCTCGAAGTACTGGATGTAGGGAACGTCGCGAAGCTGGAACAAGCCGTGACCGCGGCGCAGGGTGACGCCGTAGACACCATCTCCCTTGCCGGGGATGTAGCCTTCATCGCCGGGCTTCAGCCCCGCTTTGCTCTGGTTGCGCCGACTCACGCCCTCGTCGGAGTCCATCGTGGCGCTGATGTGCTTGGTGTAGACGCGGAAGATGCCGCGCGGCGTGGCGAGCGTCTTGTCGGGGTCGCCGATGGCGGGACGCCCGGTGGACACCAGGGTCACGAAGACCGGCTTCGTGCCTTCCCAGAGGGTGAGGACCTGCTCGGAAAGGTCGACCTCGATCCACTTCTCGCCCTTCTTGGCGAGGCGCGGGAACTTGCGCGGCGTGACGGCGATGCCCACGTCCTTGTGGAAGACGTACCGGCCGTCTTTGAGGAGGTAGTACTTCTCGCCCTCGACCTTCGTCACCTTGCCGGCGAGGGCGAGGGTGGCCCTGCGCTTGAGCTTGCCCGCAGGGGAAGCGACACCGTCGTCGACCTTGTAGGCCTGCACACCACGCTTGCGCACGATGGCGAGGGGGAACGACCACTTGGTGCCCTCGAGCTCCACCCCGTGCCAGGGCGAGGCGCTGTCGGGCTTGACCTTGGTGGTCGGCGCGAGCCGCAGGTCGGCGGTGATGCCGAAGCGACGTCGAAGGCTGTGCTCGTCGGCCTCGAAGCTGCCCACGAAAGAGAGCCCGGTGTGGCGGCGCGCGCGGTCGGCGAAGACGGCGTACTCGGGGACCTTGAAGTCGGAGATGTTGGGGATGAGCCGCTTGCCATCGCGCAACCAGAAGGGCGGGGGGTCGTCGTCGGCCTTGGCCCCGAAGAGGGGACCCACCGACAGCTCGGCGGTGTTGCGCTCGCGCCCGAGCTCACCGAGGCGCTTGTTGGAGATGACGCGCCCATCCATGTCGACCGCGAGGTCGAGGGCGCCCAGCCCCGCCTTCTGCACCTCGTCGCGGTTCTCGTTGAACCACTCGAGGTGCTCCTTGAGCTTGAACTCGCTCTTGAACTGCTGCTTGGCGCTGGGGGTGCGGAGGTAGAGTGGGAGGACCGCGCGCACGAAACCGTAGCGGTACGGAAGCGGCTTGTTGCGATTGGGTCGCTGCGCCGCTGCCCGCAGGATCGGGTGTTCCATGTCGAGGGTGGCGTCTTCTCCCACGCACACGTAGCCGCGCGGCTGGATCGCATACCAGCCGCCTTTGCAGCCGCGCTTGCCGGCCGGCTCCTCGCTCCGCTCGACTTGCGCACCGAGACGCAGGTACCCGAGCTTCTCCGAGCCCGAGCTGGGCTTTTCGTACACCGTGGCGGCGAAGCTGAGGATACCGAGACGCGGCTTGGCCTTGTCTTCCGGCAGCTCGTCGGGGCGCTCGGGACCAACCTCCACGGCCGGCGCTGGGGTAGGCCCAGCCGCTTCGGCTTCGTTGGACGTGGCGCCGGCCGGCGCCTCGGCTTCGGCTTCGGTGTCGCCCTCGTCACCGCACCCCACCAGGAGTGCAGCGAGCATCGCTGCACCCAGGAGCCGGTTCCGCGACCACCTCGTGGCGAGGCGGCGCGTCGTCGAAATCGGACGTGTCGCTTCGAGGGTCATCGGAAAGGCAGGCGCATACTGGGATTTTCGACGGCTGACAACAGCTCGGTGCTGGCGAAGAGGGTCGGAGCGAGGCGCCACGGGTTCGGACTCCAAAGGGTATTTGGGTTCCGCTCGTTTTTGAGGCTAACATCCGCTCCGTTCACCCGAAGGGCTTCGGAACGGCCGGTTTGCCTACCTCCGGGGTGCCTATCTGTAGAGGGTACGAGACTTCATGGCTGAAGATAAACGGAACCATCCACGCGCCAAGGTGCTGAGTATGACGGTGCGCTACAAGAGCGCCACCGTCGACGAGTTCGTCGAGCACCACTCGGACAATGTGAGCCGCGGCGGCATCTTCATCAAGACGTCGCAGCCATTTCCCCCAGGGACGCTGCTCAAGTTCGAGATTCGGATCGCGGAGGACGAGGCGGTCCTGGCCGGTGTGGGCCGGGTCGTTTGGAAGCGGGACGAGCCCGGTGAAGCCGAGGACGAGCCCCAGGGCATGGGCGTCAAGTTCATCAAGCTGGACGAGAAGTCCCGCGCCCTCATCGCTCGCCTCGTAGAGGCTCAGGGTGGTGCCGAGTCGAAGTACGACCGCGGTCTCGCCCAGGAGAAGGCAGGCACGGCGCCCAAGCAGAAGAAGGGCACCCTGCTCGGCCTTGGCGCCATCGGTGCCGACGAGCTCGCCGAAGAGGTCGCCAAGCAGAAGGCCGATGAGGCCGACGACGACGACGACGACGGTGGTGGCTCCCCCATGTTCCCCACCTCGACCTCCGAGGAAGACATGCCTCCGCCCGAGGAGCGCACGGTCATGAAGCAGGCGGCCGAGCTGCTCGAGCAGGCGCTCGAGAGCGCAGGCGGCAGCATGGACGAGCTCGGAGGTTCGCCGGACGACGACGCCGACGCTGGCTGGGGCGATCCGGACGACGACAAGAAGGACGAGCCCGAAGAGGCCAAGGAAGAACCCGCGGAGGCCAAGGAAGAGAAGAAGGCCGACGAGGACGAGCCTGAGAAGGACGACGAACCGGAAGAGGCCAAGGCCGCTCCCGCCGACGCGCCCGATGAGGCCGAGGACGAGCCCAAGAAGGACGAGCCCAAGGCCGAAGAAAAGAAAGAAGAGCCCAAAGCGGCCGCGGCCAAGGACGACAAGAAAGAAGAGCCCAAGGCCGAGAAGAAGGACGACAAGGACGACAAGAAGGAGGCCAAGCCCGCTCCGAAGCCGGCCAAGGCGCGCCCCGTCGTCGCCCACGAGCCGGAAGAGGAAGAAGGCGGCTCGAAGGTCCTTCCCATCGTGCTCGCCCTCGTGGTGATCGGCATCATCGTCTACATCGTCACGCAGCGCGGCGGTGAGACGGATACGCCGCCGCCCAATCCCACGACGGCCAAGACCACGGCGCCAGCGCCGCAGCCGACGGCCGAGCCCGAAGCGACGGCCGAGCCCGAGGCGACCGCCGAGCCGGAATCGACCGCCGGTGGTGACGAAGGTGGAGCCGCCCCGGCCGCTACCGCCGATGCGCCGGATCCCGAGCCCAAGGATGCGGCGCCGCCGCCGCCTCCACCAGTGGCCCCGCCGCCGCCCCCGCCGGTTCGCCCGCAGCCGCCGCCTCCCGTGCGACCGCAGCCGCCGCCCCCGCCGGTGAAGGTGCAGCCGCCGCCGCCGCCCCCGCCGGTGAAGGTGCAGCCGCCGCCGCCGCCCCCGCCGCCGCCGCCGCCGGGTGGAGGCGACATCTACGACTGACGGCATGCAACCGCGACGCGCCTCGACGGTTCCACTTCTCGTGGGCGTCGAGGCGCTTTCGCTTTGTGGTATGAGATTCTCTCGGTCATGGCGAAGCGTCGCAAGTCGCCCGCGGTCAAGCTGCCGCCTCTCCCCCGGGTCATGGTCCCGCACCCCCACGTGCGCTGCGACAGCCGCCTCCTCAGCGGTAGCCCCCACGTGGAAGGCTCGCGGGTACCGGTGCGGCGCCTCTGGGCCTGGCATCGCTCCGGGGTGTCGATCGACACCCTGCTGAAGCGCTACCCGCGTCTCGGCCCGGCCCGCGTGCTCGACGCCCTCGCCTTCGCCTACGACAACCGCGAGGTGGTCGAGGCCGACCTCGCCCGAGAGATGGCCGCCTTCGAAGCCGCCGGCCAGAAGCCGCTCGGACTGCGCCCTATGAAGCAACAAGCCTTCGACTTCATGGACTTCGACGAAGAAGACTGAACGCGACGCCGGAGCGGACGGTGCCAGACGAGCCACTTCGGCTCAGGCCCGCTCCCCGCCTACGACAATTTTGGCTGCTACGTCGCCCGCTTCGGTGCCGACGCGTTCTTCCCCTAGCTCAGGCCTGGGTTCGAGGTTCGAGGTTCGAGGTTCGAGGTTCGAGGTTCGAGGTTCGAGGTTCGAGGTTCGAGGTTCGAGGTTCGAGGTTCGAGGTTCGAGGTTCGAGGTTCGAGGTCGAGAGCGAGAGCGAGAGCGAGAGCGAGAGCGAGAGCGAGAGCGAGAGCGAGGTTCGAGGTTCGAGGTTCGAGAGCGAGGTCGAGAGCGAGGTCGAGAGCGAGGTCGAGAGCGAGGTCGAGAGCGAGGTCGAGAGCGAGGTCGAGAGCGAGGCCGCGCCTATCCGAACGGCATTGGGCCTACTCGCCGCGGGCTCAGGACTCCGCGGCGGGAGGACGCCCGTTGCGGACGGCCGGCTTGGCGAGGATCTCGATGTAAACGCTCTTCCAGCCGCTCGCGGCCGCGCTGTCGATGGCCTTGATCAGCTCGGCCACGTGAACCACCTCGCCGGGCTCAGCCTGCCCCACGCGGCAGTCGAAGTCCCAGTAGTCGGCCCCGTCCGGCAGAGCCTTGCGGCGCTCTCGCTTGAGGTACTTGCGCACCTTGTTCTTGATCCCGGCCACGACCTGCGGCGGCTTGTGCGGTGGGTCTTCGAAGGGAAAGGTCTTTCTCATCGCGTCCTTGTGACGCCCCTCGGCCTGGCTGTCACCAGCAAAGTTGGCTGCGCCCTTCCCAACCGGCGTCGCTTCGCGACGACTTGTAGCGAATGCACGCTCACCTACCTAGAACGCTCCTGCGCCCCGCGCGAATCGCGCGAGCGCGCAGCATCCCCGACACATCGCGCACACCAGGTCGCCTTTCACGACTCGTCCAGCATGAGCCGCTCGAAGTCCCCCGCTTTCCAGAACAAGAACATCTCCAGCGCAGTGTAGCCGGCGCGGTTCTCCACAACGTAACCACCGAAGTCCCAAGAGGTGAGAACCTCGTTGGCGGAGGAGATGCCGTGCTCGACCTCGAAAGCATCGTCGATCCCATTACCGTCGTCATCGTCGTAGGGCTCGCCCCCTTCGATGGTGGGAAACACACCCTCGTCAACGATCGCCCCCGTCCCGCCCTGAATGTGCTGAACGCATCTCACATCCACGGCGTCGCGCCGACTCGAGTAGGCGCCCACCCCAGCAAGCAGTCGACTCTCGAGCCCTTCAGTCTCGCGCGGCACGTAGGCACTACGGTAGAGAGGCGTGGACTCGGCATAGAGAGCAGCCTTGCTGCTATGGGTGACCAGACCTGGCGACGTAACGTTCCCCGCTGCATAGATGTAGGTATTTTCGATAGTATTAGCTTCCCCATTAGCAGGATTGGGCGCAGCGAGACCAATGGCATAACCTGCGGAAGGCTCGAAGTCGTCAGACACCTTGAAGATGTTGTTCTCGACCGTCACCTTGAGCCCCTCACTTGGAATGGTAGCCCAATTGAAGCCGTAGACGAGATTGTTCACCATCTCGAACGTCAGATCGAGATGGGCGATGGTGTTTGCCCGAATGTTGCGCTCGTTGGTGAGGCAAGTAACGTTGTTGAGCACCGAGACATCCTTGCTACGCTGAATCAGGAAGTTCTTGGTATTCTCCGCCATCAGCGTGTGCTGAACCGTCACATTCACCGCGTGAGAAACGCTTACGTTCTCATCGATCCCCCATGACACCGAACAATGGTCGATGATTACGTCGGACAGGGGGCTGGAGTCGTAGCTTCGCACCTTCAGTCCATCGACATTGCTACCAGTCGATGACGACGGGTCTTGTCTGACACGCAGGTTCCGAACGACGACATTGCTTGCCGAGATACGCAACTCGGCGCCCCGCACCAGAATCCCATCTCCAGGGGCCGTCTCGCCCGCGATGGTAACGTCCCCCGACCCAGCGGGAATTGACAGGTAGTCGCCACCGGTGTGTCGAATGACACCGCCCACCCGGAATACGACAGTGCGTGGCCCCGTCTCTCTCAGAGCTGCGTCGAGTGACCCGGGACCACTGTCGTCGAGGTTGGTCACGAGCACGACCCGACCCTCGCGTCCCCCACTTGCCCCCTGACCGAAGCCCTCGGCCGTAGGAAACGCCTTGCGCTCCTCGAGGACGACGACCGGCACTCCCGTCCCTCCTGCTCCGCCGTTGGCGGCCCCTCCGCCCTCGTGCCCTCCGCCCGCGCCAATGATCGTCGAGGTTGATGTACTGGTCGAACCTAGGTCGCCCTCATTGGGAGCCCGGGACGCGCATCCGACGACGGCGGACACGAGGGTGACGATCAACGTCGACGGTAGAACTAGTGGACGCATGGATGTCTCCTTCTCGTTCAGTTCCAGAGGCCACAGTCATTCATGAGCCGCACGCTGGGCACGACTGAAAAGTTGTCAGTCGCTGACATCGCAGACCGACCCATGAGACCGCTCGGCACACCATCGCCCGAGGCGTAGATTCAGCTCGTACCGTCGGTCCGACGTGAGCCCGCGCGAAGCAACGTGAGCACCGACTCGATGGCCTCCGCCTTGCTCACGCCCCAGACATCGTCATCCGCGTGGGGATACAAGCGGGCAAGCTCTGAGTCTGCGGCCAAAGCCAAGCGCGTCACTAGGATGCCGGCGTGGTGCACGACTGCGCGACATCGACGTTCTTCGAGGCCGAAGCGACCTGCAAGGATGTGCGTAAAGTTCTCGAGGACAGGCTCTGTCGTGTCGAGGACGCGCTCGGTGAGTCCCTCTTGGTATATCACCGAGCGCATAAGTACACGCATGAGACTCTGGCGCTCGCGAGTCACATCGAACGCGAGGGACAGCGCATCGTGTGCCCCTACGAAGGGGTCGGAAGGGGCGTTGAATGCAGCCAGGACCCCGGTGACTTGGACCGTGATCTCCCGCCTCCAGCGCTCAGCACATGCCTCGAGGAGGCCCTCCTTCGAGTTGAAGTGATGGGCGATCAACGAGTGAGCACACCCCGCCCGTATGGCGACCGCCTTGAGCGTGAGGTTCTGCAAGCCGCGGTTGGCGACCTCATCGAGGGCGCAGTCGATGAGTCGCTCCTTAGGAGCGTCGGCCGCTCGTGCCCTCTCTCGCTCAGCGGCTCGCACCCAACGACGATACCATGCTTTGGGGAGGCAGCCGCCGGACGCGAGCTCGCGACGACTCGTAGCGATGGTGCGCTCCCACACTCGAGACTACTGGTTGCGAATCTGTCGGAGGTGCCGCACGGCTGCCTTGTGGTCCTCGTAGCTGGCCGTGAAGGTGTGCCGCCCCTGACCGCGGGCGACGAAGTAGCGGTACGGCGTGTCGGCGGGGGCCAAGACGGCCTCGATCGCCGCTGCGCTGGGGTTCGCCACGGGTCCTGGGGGCAGCCCTTTGGTGACGTAGGTCGAGAAGACGTTGTCGGGATCCCGGTTGATGGCGCCCGACGGGCGACCGTCCCAATCCCGGCAGGCGGCCACCTCGTCGCCGAGCACACGGCAGCCGTACATCGAGGTCGGGTCGCTCTGGAGGTGGGGGTAGTCCGGGTCGCGAAGACGGTTGAGGAAGACGCTTGCGATGATGGGGCGCTCCTCGGCCACCGCCGCTTCTTTCTCCACGATGGAGGCGAGGGTGAGCAGATCGCGGCGGGTGAAGCCCAGCTCTTCCGAGAGCCGCATCCAACCCGCCTCGTGACGCTTGGTCAGCTGTGCAACCCGGCGCGACATCTCGCCCACGAGTCGCGCCATCACCTCTTCGGGCGAGGCATCGATGGGAAAGGCGTACGTCGCGGGAAACAAGAAGCCCTCCGCCGAGGCCCCCGCCGGATGCTCCGATGGCTCGACCCCCATGCGATGCAGCAGGGGTGCGTCTTCGGTCGCGTGGAGGAAAGCCGCCTCGGAGACCACGCCCGCCTTCTCGAGCCTCTTCGCCATGGCGAAGCGATGAAAGCCCTCAATGAGGGTGACCTTCACGTGGGGTCGCTCCGGGTCGCGGCACAGTGCGGCGAGAAGCGCCTCGGGCGTGGCATGGGCCGGGAAGAGGTGGGGGCCAGGCACGAAACACGATGGGCCCTCCGATCGTGCCAAGTAGGTGGCCATCGGCAACCGGTGACGGACGAGCCCGAGGCCGTGTAGCAGCTCGGCGGCTTCATCGGCGTCGAGGCCGTCCGGCCAGCTGACCGTCACCGGCTCGGTGGCGGGTCCCGCCGCGCCGAGGAAGCGCCGATAGGCGGCCAGGGTGAGCACCCCCGAGAGCACCACGAGGCTCACCGAAGCCGCGGCCAGCCAGCGCCAGCGCGGGATGGCCTTCAGACGGCGCCGTAGCCGCTGCCACCGCGTCGACTTGGCCTTCTGGGGCTTGGGCGGCTGACTGCGGCGACGCCGCGCGCGACCACGGCGTGCAGCGCGGGCGACCCGCGCCTTGGGCGAGCCACTCCGGGGCCGCCCCGGGCGGCGACGTCGCCGTTTCGCGCTCACCTTCATGCCTCTATCTCAACCCGCGAGGGAGGGCACCTTTCGTGTGCTCAGGCGCCGAACCGCACCCCGAGCGTCTCTAGCCATGGCCTCGGGGTCTCGCTACCTATCATCACGAACACGACGTCGTTGGCACGGTGGATCATTCCCTCCGGCGTGCGGAGCGTGACCTCATCGCGGGAGATGGCCTCCACCTCCGAGCCGTAGATCAGCTCGATCTGCCCTTGCTCGACCAGGCGCTGTAGCTCCTCGCGGTTCTTGGCCTTCCCACGCTTCGTGGCGTCGCCCCGATAGCTCACCGTGACGCGGGTCCCGGGCTGTCGCGCGAGCGCGATCGCCGTCTCCATGGCCACGTCGCCGAGGCCTACCACCAACACCTGCTGCCCCGCCCAGCTGCGCGCGTCGGCGAGCGCATAGAAGACCTTGGCCTCGGTCGTTTCGTCGAGGGGTGCATCCAGACGGCGGGGATGGCCGCGGCTCCCGATCGCCAGCACCACCTGAGCCGCCTCGTAGCGATGCGGATGGTCGTCGGCGTCGGCCGCGGTGACGACGAAGGCCTCTGGGGTCCCGTCGATGGCCACCACCCGTCGCCCTTCGTCGATCTGAAGCTCCTGTTCGCGCACCACCCGTAGCCACTTGGCGAGCAGCTCCTCCTTGGTGCATTGCTCGAGCCACAGCTTGCCGGCCCGCGGCAGCTCCAACGGCTGATCGAACACGAGCTTTCCGCGCGGGAAGCTCCGAATGCTCTGGGCCACGCTCCCCTGCTCCACCACGCGGTACGACAGTCCCAGCTCCTCGGCGCGAAGCGCAGCGCTGATCCCCGCCGGACCGGCCCCGACGATGAGCAGATCGAGCCCCGGCTGCTTGGTGCGCCGGGCCGCGACCCCTTCAGCCGCCTGACGCCCCTGAAGAATCGCGCTCTTGATGAGCGGCACGCCCGTGATGTCGCCAGCCAGGTAGAGGCCCGGCGTGCCCATGACCCCGAGCGCGTCGTCGAGCTTCGGGTGGTCGGCGACGGGCTCGCCCTCCTGCATCGTGAGCGAGCCGTTCGGGCAGACCTGCTCGCAGAGCACGAGCCCGCAGCACGCCTCTGGATGCACCACCGTCGCCACGTAGCGCTCCACCGCCAGCACGTCGTAGGGACAGGCGTCGACGCACGCGTAGCAGCCGAGGCAACGACTCGCGTCGATCACCGGCAGGCGGCGGCGCTCCGCTGCCCGTGGCGCCACAGCCGGCGTGCGTCGCCGCCGTCGGCGGCGACGCGCGCCGGCCCCCACGGCCAGGGCCAAGACCGCAACCCCGAGACCTGTGCCCAGCCACACCGAGGATGCCCCGCGCCGCGGGGCATCCTCGGGCACCGCAACCGATGCTGCGAGCTCCCACGCGGCGTAACGGCCCGGCCCGTGCTGGTCGCGACACACGCCAGCGTCGGGCCCAGGCTCCAGCGGGTGCCGATGCTCGTCGAAGCACCCCAGGTGTTGACCCTCCCCGCAGCGGCCGATCGGGTCCCCTTCGCCGCCGTGGCATTGGCCGCACACCGCCCGCGGCACCAGCGGCACCGTCGCCGTCATGCCCTGCGCACCGGAAGCGATCACCACCTCTCGCCCCACCTCGTAGTAGACGAGCCCCTCGTCGCCGACGCGGATCCCCGCGTCGGCGCCGTGGGGCGCGTGGCAGGTGGTGCAGGTCATGGTGCCCGCCTCGACCTGCCGCCGATGCCCAGCGCGCCGTGAGGGATGGGGTCCGTGGCAGCCGCCGCAGGCGGCGGCTGGCTTCACGGCGCCGTGACATTCGTCGCACCCGAGCCCCGCGTGAGGGAGGGCGAGGGCGCCTGCGCCCTCGCCCTCGACCGGCGCGAGCTGCCAGGTGACCCACACCGCCATCGCCGCCAGGGCGGCGGCGATGGCCACCGGCCATTTGCGTCCGACGTCGGAGCTCTTCACCAGACCTCCACCACGTGCACCACCAGGAGCGCCAAACAGACCGCCGCCACCACTCCGTGCAGGGGCGGCAGCGCTCTGAGCCACATCAGCCACCACCGCTCGGCCCGAAGGGCACGCATGTCGACGGCCAGGCTCACCAGCTGCTCCAACCCCTCCAGCCGGTCCCGCCCGCGGCCGCCGAGCACGTCGTCGACCCGCCGCCGCAGTCGCTTGCGCTCCGCTTCGATCGTGCGCCCCGACACCGCCATGCGAAACCCGCCTAGGGGCTGCCGGAGGTAAGGCACCAGCACGCGCGCGAAGAGCGCTTTCACCACGTCACTGCGACCCGAGACCGCACCGTAGAGCGCGTCCGAAAGACGGCGCTGACGGTCGTCGTAGCCGTCGGGGCCCGGGGCCTGACGTTGAAGCCGGGCGAGACGTCGTGGCACCCAGCGGTAGGCCACGCCCGCCAAGGCCCCGAGCCCGACGGCGCCGAGCAGCGACAGGCCGAGGGCTGCGCCGCTGCTGCCACCGGTTACGACCCCGCCGTGACCGGCGGCGGCTGCGACCACGAGCCAGCCGAGCATCACGTGCAGCGGATAGGCCCGGCGCCGACGCTTGGTCCCCGCGTAGGCCACCAGCGCCACCAGACCGAGGGCGGCCGCCACCCCCATCCCGTAGCCCACACCGCGCCCTGGCACCCAGCCCGCGCGGCCCGCGAAGACGACCGCCGCAAGCGCCGGCGGCAGCGCCAACCAGCCGTCGAGAGCACGACCTCCGGGTCGCTCCACGACGCGCTCGCCGGTGAGCGCCGCCACCTCGGGGATCACCTTTCGCGGCTCCACGCGCGCGATGGCCGTGGTGGGACAGGCCTCGACGCAAGCCGGCCCCGAGGGCCGGCTTGCGCAGAGGTCGCACTTGGCGGCGAGGGTCGGAAAGCGGCCGCCGTCTGGTGTCGCGGGCGACGGCGCCGCCGACGCCCGCGGCACCAGCTCGACGCGGTCCCACGGACAGGCCTTCACGCAGGCCCCGCAGCCCGTGCAGAGCTCGGCCCGGACCTGCACCGAGCCGTCGTGCTCGATGGCGCCGGTGGGGCAGTCACGCGCGCAAGCCGGTGTGTCGCAGTGGTGGCAGGCGTCCACCACCAACCACGACGCCCCCTTCACCGCGGCCTGGAGCACCTCGCCGCGGCGGATCAGTCGTGCCTCGCCCCCATGGGTCGAAGCGCAGCGCGACACGCAGTGACCGCACTGCACGCAGGCCCCCACGTCGATCACCAGCCGATCCCTGGCTGCTGGTTCACCAGCATCGAGCGCGCCTGAACCAGCAGCCAGGGATCGGCCGCCGTCAGCGACGTGACCTCGGCCGCCGTGCGCGGCAGTCGCCGCGCGACCTCACCCTCCACCGCCAGAAGCAAGGTAGGGCCCTGCGCCACGGCAGTGCTGGTGCGCGCCACGCCCGACTGCGCCTCCTCGCCGAAGCGATGCCCGCGCACGTGGTGCGCCACCGCGCGGCCGTCCTTGTTCTCGCGGCGGATCATGCCGTCGACGACGAGCCACACGTGGCGCGCCGGCTCCCCGGCGCGGTAGAGCACCTCCCCGCGCTGGAGCAGGCGGTGTCGCGCCGCATCGATGAGGGCGTCGCGATCGGCGGCCGAGAGCTCGGGCGCCACCTCCATCAATAGCTCCGCCGTAGCCGAGCGTCGCAACCGCCGGTCGAAGCGATCGGCGATCGCATCGCCCCCCGCACGCACGAGGGCCCGGCGCAACATCGCGACCGGCACCTCCGCCACCTCGCCAGAGGCCACACAGGTCGCAGTGGTGCGGAAGCCCGCCCCGATGCTCGCCTCTTCGCCAAACGACTCCCCTGCCCCGAGCCGGCGACCGCCCTCGAGCTCGACCTGCCCCTCCGCCACGACGAAGAGGGCCGCGCGTCGTTCTCCTCGCCGGTAGACGGTCTCTCCCGCCTCGACCCGCCGCAGCGCTCCCGCCGCGCTCAACTCCTCGCGCCCCCGCGCGTCGAGTCCACGCAGGAGCGGGGCGTCGAAGACGGGCAGGGGCCAGGTCGTCATCAGGGAACCGTCGCGCTCGCCCGGGCCAGAACCACGCGCTCGAGCCGGCGCATCATCGCATGGGTCACGAGCGGACCGCTCGGTCTCGCTCCCTCGGCCGCGCGCTGCTGCTCGTAGTCGGCGAAGGCGCGCACCAGAAAGGGCGGGAAGCTCCTGAACATGAGCTCGGCTTCGACCTCGAACGGTCCCGTCCTTCCGCGACGTGAGAGTTCGTAGACGTAGGTCACGGGCCGGTTCGGTGTGAGGGAGCGCGTGTCGATGATGGCGTCGGGTGCCTTCACGACCCCGCGCTCCGCGTCGAGCGCACCCACCGGGAAGTAGGTCTCGAAGAGGGCGTGCTCACCGCTCAAGTTCGAAATGCAGGCCCCCGTGTCGAGATCGTATTGCCCGTCGACGAAGCGCTCTGCGCGATGCAGCTCCCCCACCAACGGGAGACAGCTTCCATCGGCGCCGATCTCCCCGCGACACGATACGCACCGCAAGAAGCCGTTCTGGAAGTTGATGAGGCCTCGACCGCGGAACCGCTCCCCCCCGAGAGCGGGGTTGGGCGACCACTGCGGCACGTCGGGGCCGTCCACCACGTTCGCGCCGAAGAGCCCCTCCGGGCGCCCCTGCGCGTCGAGACGGCGTGGGTTGGTGTTCACCCGCACGAAGCGCTTGTCGTGCAGGTCCTCGTCGTTGCGATCGACCCGGCCCACCTCGTAGACCAAGCGCCCCGACCCATCGGTGACCCGAAGGTGGACCCAGATCTCCCGCTCCTGACTGAATCCGGCGGGCACCTTGTGCCCTGCACCCACGTTCTCGATGGTGATCGGGATCACGAGCTCTGCCGCATCCGCGCGTGTCGCACCGAGCGCCAAGGTGAGGCTGTGCCGCAGCAGGAGATCCCGCCGCTTCCGCATCGACAGCGGCACCCCCAACCGGTCGACCCCCGGTCGGTCGAGGGCCTCGTCGCTCAGCTCCTCTGCCAGGGGCAGATCCACCCCTGTGAAGTAGTGTGGTGCGCTCGGCGTCGCGGCGCTGCTCGCGGTGGCCACCCGCGCCTCCGGCAACGCTCCCGGCGCGCGCGGCTCGAAGTGCATGTCTGGGGGACAGCTCTCGTGAATGAGCCCATCGTCCGACGCCTCACCCGGCGCGCACACCCCGGGGTAGGTGCTCATGTGACACCCCTGGCAGGTCGCCGGCGTTCTCCCCGCTCGCTGCTCGTCTTCGGCCCAGCGCACATACTCCGAGTAGGCGTTGCGCAACCGCTTGAAGTGCTCACCACGCCGGGCCCCGACGACGTCGGTCCCGAACAGCCGAACGTCGTGGCAACTCCCACAGAAAGCACTCGACTTCAGGTAGCTGCGGGCCGGGTCGCTCGGCCGCGCGTGAACGGCGACGCCCGCCACCGTGACCTCATCGCCGAGCAGCATGTCGGGGTTGAGCCGATAGCCGCTGTTGGCGATCCCGAGCTGGCCGCGCGCGTCCTCGGGACGGCTGAGGAAGCGACGCCCGGTGAAGAAACTCACCCAGTCGGGGTTGCCCTCGTAGCCCCCGGAGCCGGCCGGACCGACGGGTCCTTCCACCTGGTGACAGAACGCGCAGGTGATCCCTTCTCGAGCCACCGCCCCGATCGCGTCCTTGACCGGCAAACGCGTGCTGGCCGCACTCCCGAAGCGTCCGCCCCACGGCGGCACCGTCGGCTTCAGATTCTCGGCCGGCGCGTGGCAGTTGATGCACCAGTGCTCGCCACCGCTCCCCGTGACCGGCAAACCCGTCGTGCGGTCGCGACACGCGCCCCCGTCGGCGCGGCGCAGAACCCCCGCGCCGTTCGGGCAATCCAGGTCGCGCCCGACCTGCTCTTGGATGAGCGCCTCGAGGGCATTGAACAGCGGCGACTTCACGCTGTGTCCCATCACCGACTGACCCCACTCCGCCGCGTGCCGCGGGTGACAGCTCGAGCAGTCTTCGGCGGTGGTATGGGCCGCGTCCAGCGCGGCGACCCGCTTTTTCACCGCCGCGGCGGGTCGTGGTGCTGCCTCTTCGGGCACCGACGCCAAGCCGATCACGGCCAGCGAGATGCCCAACGTGACCGCCCACGGAACCCACGCACGACGGCGGCCGTGCGCTGCGTCGGGCAGCACCTTCGTCTGGGCCGGGGGTGCGTTCTCCTCGTCGTGCTCGGTCGGCGCAGGTGCCGACGTTTCAGTCTTCGCCACCACACGGTCTCCAGCTCGCGCAGCGGCGAAAGCATCGGCGATGTCGCGGGCCGAGACCGGACGCGCGGCGGGGTCGGGGGCCAGCATGCCGAGCAAGTAACTCTGCAGACCGGGGGGAAGCGTGCTCCCTATGTCCGGCGCGAAGGGCGGGGGCTCGTGCCGCCGCGCGAGCTGCATCGCATGACGGAGGCCAGCCCCGCCATATGGATGCTCACCGGCCAGCAGCTCGTAGACGATGACGCCGAGGGCGTAGCGATTGGGCGCGGCACCGAATCCTTCGGCCTCGGGAGGACACCACCACAGCTCACTGGCCCGGGTCTGTCCCCCGCTCGTCGTGCCTGGCACGCCGAGCTGGACGCGTACGAGGTCCTCCGCGACGATGTGACCACGCCCCTCGATGAGGGCCACGTGCCGGGGCGTGAGCGGTCCCGTCGAGAGCGAAGCCGCCTCGGCCGCGGCCAGGGCTTCGGCCATGTCGCAGGCCAACGTCACCACCTCCGACCACGGCCACGGCCCCGAGCGGGACTTGCGGGCTTGGTGAAGCGTCGCCTCCACCGTGCCCCGAAGCAGCCACGGCCCCGCATCGTCCACACCGGCGGCGACGAAGCCTCCGATCCCGGCCTGCGCCAACGACCACACGCGGGCGGCCGCACCGCGTGACGGCGGACGCCAGACGCTGCCGCGCGCGTGCGCGAAGCGCTGCACGTCGCCGAGCGCCTCGAGCGGCGCATGCGTCCCGGCTGGAATCTCCGCCCTTCGCACGTCAGTCGGAGGAGGCAGCTTCGTCTGGGGTCTCGGGCGTCTGCGACGAACGCCACGCGTAGGTCGCCGCGGCAGAGGCCGCCATGAACACGAGGATGATCAGCACCGACCACTTGAGCGACAGCTCGCGCGGCCCACTCGCCTCTTCGATGAGCGCCACCGTGTCCTTGCGGGGCGTGGGCTCACGCGGCGTCTCTCGTTTCTTCGCCGGCCTCTGTCCGGCCGAAGGCATGGTGTCTTCACGCCTTTCGGTCTGAGGCTTGGTCTCAGGCTCTTCAGAGGCGGGCGCCTCGGCACGGCTCGCGGGGGCCCCCATGTCGACCGCGTCGGGCAGGTAGTCCTCGAGCGCCTCCACGACGTCGGCCGCGGACTGGGGACGATCGCCGGGTCGCTTCTCGAGCAGGCGGAAGAGCACCCGCGTGAGGCCCTTGGGGCAGCGCACGTCGTCTCCGAGCGGCGGTGGCGGGTCGCCGCACTGCTGGTTGAGGAGCGCGCGCGGTGACGACGACTGGAAGGGTGGGTGCCCCGTCAGCAGCTCGTAGAAGACCAACCCCAGGCAGTAGAGGTCGGTGCGTGCGTCGACGGGCTCCGCATCGATCTGCTCGGGGCTCATGTACTGGAGGGTGCCGACGCTCTGGGTATTCGTCTGGTTCAACTCCTGGAGCAGCTTGGCGATCCCGAAGTCCATGACCTTTACCGAGCCGTCTTCGAGCAACATGATGTTCTCGGGCTTGAGGTCGCGATGGATGACCGGTGGCGACTGACC
>JAUHZF010000547.1 GCA_030426145.1 Polyangia bacterium | reverse complement strand
CGCTCCGACGCCTACCGGGGTGGGACTCGCACCCACTGGAGAGGCGCAGCAAGCAAACGTCACACCGGCGTCCCGGACCTCGTCTGCGTCACGACGCACCATGAGGCCAGGCTAGCACCGATGCGCTCGCCTGACGGTCGACAAGCGCCCGCCAGGCTGAGCGCCGACCACCGGCCTTGTCTGCCTCAACGACAGGTTGCGCCGCTACCGCCGCTCTTCGACGGAGACTTTCAGCCCGTGCTCACGGAGGCGGGATGCCATCGCTTGCGCGTCCTCAACGGGCACCCTTTCGGAGAGCACGACGTCGCTCTCGCTTCGGAGCAACTCGACCAACCGCTCGAGCGGAACGTCGGCAAGCTTGGGAAGCCTACGAAGCTCCCGTACCGCAGCGGTCCGGGTCCGCGTGTGCGATGCAGACACTACGACGTCATCCAGGAGCCCTGAGTAGAACACTCCATACGGATCCACTTCGGCCGGTGAGGGGTGACCAAGCTCCTCGAGAATTCGAAGAAGCTGCTCCTCTAGCCATCCGGTTCGTGCCGGCGCAAACTCCAGTATCGAACGTGTCGCCCCGCCAGCGATGAGGGTCGTCAGCTCAGTTTCGCTCAGCCCAGCGCGCTGAGCAGCTACGAACACCTGGTGAAGCACCTCGTCGTTGAGTTGATCCGTCAGATTGAGCACGCCGAAGGCCGGTTCGCCCTCATCGGACGCCAGCGTGATCTTTAGGTGTACGCCGTTCGAGAGCTCGAGCTTCTCCTCGAGCGGCATCAACTGGGAGCTCGGAAGAATTCGGTCCGCGCCAGACGTCAACTCTACGAGGTAGGTCGGGTCCGCCCCAAGCGTCTCGAGTGAAATGACGGATGCAGCCATGCCTGCATGCGGCCCGCCCGTGACCTTCACGAGGTCGTTGTACCGAAACCGAACATTCGGAAGCTCGGCCCCCTCCCACCAGGCGTCTATGGCTTCGAGATTGTTCATCGGTTCACACGCCGTCGGCATAACGGCCGGGAGCTAGGCTGCAAGGACGAAGGGAGCCTGCGACCGGAGAGCCGACCGCCGGCCTTGTCTGCCTCCAACATGTTATAGCGCCGGTCCGCTCCGCTCGCCGGTCTTCTGGTCGCGTCCATCGACCTAGAAGCAACCTTCGACCCCCAAAGTGCCGAGTCCCATTACCGGCCACACGTGCGGACTTGTCGGAGCGGTGCGCCTTCCGCCAAGCACCAGCATCGGGATACCGAACGCCAAGGCGGTGGCGCCAGACACCATGATAATCGAGCCGGCGGGATGCGCGGTCCCACTGGTGGTGCCGTTTGCGTTGGTGTTGTTGGGAACAATGTTCAGAGCCAGGCCCCCGAAGAGTCCACCGCCCCCAACGGCGATGAGCCCGATTCCCGTGGCTAGAAGGGCAGGGCTCGCCATGGGCCCGTCTTCTTCCTCTTCGTCCTCATCTTCCGACGTGCGCCGCACCAGCACGGGACTTGGCGTCAACGACCTGCTCCACATCCAGAGGCCAACAGACAGTCCTCCCCCGGCGGATACCACGGCTGCGCCAATTCCAGCCCCCGTGTACATCGGGATCTGCCACTCGCAATTGGCGTCATCGCCACACCGAGGATGTCCAAGAGCCCATGCCGCAACGGAGACACCGGCGATGAGCCCAGCACCTCCAGCTACCGTAATGAGCGGGCCCAGAATCCCATACGAGGCGGGCGCAGGTTCGTCGACTTCCGGACGGTCGTAGTACTTCTGGTACCGTGGGTCAGAGGCCTGCGCTGGGTGGGTTACCAACAACAGCGCAACGCAGGCTAGAGATACGCGCGCCATGCTCGGGTCAGCGTATCACGTGCCTTGTAGGGCGTTCGCGCACTGGAATACTGCAGGGTTCCCAGTCGAGACTCCGCTCGAAGTAGGGCCTCCTCGGAAACAGCGTGCTCGGGTTCGAGGTCCGCGCCTAGGAGACGCATCACGTGTGCGTAGCGTCGGGCGAAGGTGCGTTCGTTCAAGAGTCAACTCGCAGAGTTGTCCTTGGTACCACGCACACCGAGGTAGACGGCGTAGACCCCCAAGGCTGCCACAGCGAGAAAGACCTCGGTAAGGGCGAGAGACTTGCTCAACGGCGGTGGCGTACCAAACGGGTCCGAGTCGTTGGCGTGCTGGGTGCCCTCCGGGTCCACGATGGCGATGATGCCCACGAGGACTCCAACGCCCCCGAACGAAAAAACGAAGACGCCGAGGACCGCCAACAGAATGCGGAGGCTGCTGCTAACAATTCGGTTCATCTGCGTCTGGATGATAACCGGAGAGTCGCCCGCCGGCCTCGTCTGCCCCCATCGACATGTTATGCGGCCACCTCTGACCGATCCACCCTGAGCTCGGCTACTCCAAGATAGCGTCCAGACTATCCACCTCTAGGTAGAGGGGTTGGATCGCGGTCTCGGCCGTGTGGTCGATGCGGTCCGTTGAGTCCCGATACCCATGCTCCAGGTGGGGTTTCGCCCATTCCGGAACCTTGCGGCTCCTTGTGTGGAGGTAGATCAGCCTGACCTGGGTCCCGACGTGGACCTCGAACGAACGCTCCTGAGGCATGAGGTCTCCAGTCTCTGAAGGGCACCGGAATACATGGATATGCGGTGCTTCGACAACCAGTGCCGAGTCCGCTCCAACGACCAAGAACCGCTGAGAGGCAAGTCCAACCCGTCCATCCCGAATGAGCCTCACCAGGGGCGGGGCTTCAGGATGTTCGGCTGCCACGATACGGCCATCCAGCACGCGAAAGTCAGTGCCAGGGTCGTCGAGGTTGAGCGTTGCGTACTCCCGCAAGGGGCGACGAGTGTGCCACCTGTGGACCAGCCGTGCACCGATGAGCATGGGCGGCGCCAGCAGACCGCCGAGTGGAGCACCGAGGATGAGCGCCGTCCCGAACACCCCAGCCACTACAGCAACATCGCGCACACGCATGCGCCCGGGTATCGGCGTGTCCCACCAGTATGGGAGCGCGGCGTAGGGGTCGTCCGCTGGCGGCTGCACCTCGAATTTCTAGACCAGGGTGGAGGGGAGGACCAGCCGGCGACGTTCCGCATCACCACCGGGAGTTGAGCCGGGAGGCAAAGCCTCCTTGGTCACTCCATCGCCTCTCAGACGATGACCATCGTCAGTCATTCCACGCTTGTGACGCGATGCGTAATAGTGGGTCGGACGTTCCCGATAACGACCGGGAGTTGAGCTGCGAGGACGAACGGCGGGCCGGAGGGAGAAACGACCAGAGGCCCAACCGGCGGCCTCGTCCGCCCCAACGACGTCTTATCCCGCGCCCTGCTCCTCCGAGAGGCACTCTGAGCAATCCGCGTAGCCGGTCCCGCACGGACCGCAGGTGCGAACCAATCCGCCCTTTCTGTCGAAGATGAAGTACTCCATGGGAGTCACCGACTCCCCAGTATCCGTGCGGAGTACCACCTGGATTTTCATCGAGGGCGCGAACCCATCAACACCACAGCCGTTGTAGGTGGCGCTCGCGCCGACCACCGGCCCTGAAACAGAGCGTTGTGCGATGGCGAGCTCGATGAGGGATCCGGTATCAAGCGTCGGTGTCCCCTCGGGCTCCTGACAGGAGAGTGCCGCCCCGGCACCACTTCGAAACTCGATGTCGTCTCTCTTGACGTAGGCGAGGTCCAGAGTCGACCCATTGACGTACAGAAGCGTCCACAAAGAAAACGCATGCTGCTCGGGCGACCAACTTGGCGGAGAGGCACCGAACTGGATGAGCTGGCCCCAGGATTCGGACTCAGGGAAGCAACGAGCCGCTCGAACCGCGTCCCCTGCATGGAAGAACTCGGGAAGCGTGCAGGGATCGGAAGCGCCGGCCCCTTGCACCTCCACGGAGCTCCCACATCCAAGGCTCAGGGTAAGGACACCCAGGAAGGGTAGATGCAGGCGAGATCGCACGAGGCGATGACGGTAGCACCCGCGGAAGAGCCAGGCAGCGCCTTCGTCGGGATAGCGATGAACAATTGTGCTGCAAGGACGAAGGGGGCCTGAAGGGAGCCTGCGACCGAAGAGCCGACCGCCGGCCTCGTCTGCCTCCAACGACACGTTATGCCGCTACCGCCGAAGGAGCAGACTACTCCCTGTCTAGAAGGTCGAAGATGTCGGCTCCTTCGGGCCCCGCGATCTGGACCACCGCCGCGGCGACACCGTGGTCGGCAAGCTCCCCCGCGACGGCCCTAACCTCGACCTTGGCACCGAAGGCGATGGTTGCCCCAGCCGTATCCCGAAGCGCAGACGTCTCCTCGAGTGTGAGGTTGAGAACTCTGCGCAAGGCTACCAAGCCACCCACGCCGAGCTCCGGCGTTCTCAGCCCCCAGTTGTTACCGAGCGCGCTGCGCGATGGCGTTCCGCGCAGGCTACATGATGGCGGGGTGACGCGAACGCGCCGGGCGATGGCCATTGCAGCGCTGATGGGATGGGCATCGTGGTTCGTGTTGATCATGCC
>JAUHZF010000158.1 GCA_030426145.1 Polyangia bacterium | reverse complement strand
ACGAACGGCGCCGCCACCTTCACCAGGGTCGTCAGGACCTCGTAGAGGGTGTGGTAGGCGTCCCACTTGGCGGCGTCGCTGGCCTCGTCGCCGGTCACCTTCGACCAGAAGCGGTCGCGGCTGCGCCGGACGAACCAGTTGGACAGCCCGTCGGCCAGCCCGATGATCGCCTGCGCCGCCTCGTAGACGCCGTAGTCGTCCATGCGCTCGGTGACTTCGCGCACCGTGAGGTGCAGCTCGCTGAGGATCCAGCGGTCGAGCAACGGCCTCTCGGTGGCAGGACGGTAGCCGTCGATCGTGCCGAGCACGGCGGGGCTGACCTCGGTCGCCGACGGGTTGCCGGCGGCGGGGTCGAAGCCGTCGATGTTCGCGTAGATGACGAAGAAGCTGTAGACGTTGCGCAGCTTGATCGCGAAGTCCTTCTGCGCGAGCCGCACGTTGGTGAGCGAGTGCCGCGTGTTGTTCCACGGCGGCGAGCTCGCGTAGAAGAACCAACGGAAGGCGTCGGCCCCGGGCGCGGGACGCGTTGGGTCCTCGATGAAGACCCGCTGCTCGGACTCGAGGCGCGTCACGTTGGCCGGTTTCACGCCGAGCGGCGCTGCCTTGCGGCCAAGCTTCTCGATGAGGGCATCGCTCATGACGGCGGCGCGTCGGGGCAGGCCGCCGACGGGCTCGACGCGGAGCGTCAGGGGCTCGTGGCCCTCTACGTGGATCTGCAGCTCGGTGCCGTCGCCGGTCAGGTCGAGGCCTTCGTACTCTTCGCGGCCGATGTGCACCGTCTCGTCGGGCTTGCCCGCGATCGAATCGATGACCTTGTGCTTGCCACTGTGGTCGCGGAGCTCGGCGAGATCGGCGTTGTCGCGGGTGACGACCGCGAACTCCATGCGCACGCGGTCGAGGATGATGTCGGGCGGGGTGTAGTTGCCCTTGCTCTTGCTCTCCTTCTTGCCCTCACGGTCGCCCACATGGCCGAGCACCACGCAGCTCTTGTAGGGCCGCGGGAAGCCGACGGGCTCGAGGCCCATCGCCTTGCAGGTCTCGTCGTCGAAGACGAGGGTGCTGATCATGAGCAGCGAGTAGAACCAGCCGCGCGTCTGATCGATCGCTTCGCTGATGAAGTCGGCTGGATACCGCTGGGAGAACAACGTCTGGCTGCCCTCGACGTGGGGGAAGCCGAGCTGGGCAAAGGGCATGCAGCCCGAGTCGAACCAGCAGTCGATGACCTCGGTCACCCGCTCCATGGTTCCACCACACTTCTCACAAGGAAGCGTGACCTCGTCGATCCACGGCTTGTGAACGATGAGGTGCTCGTTGAGGGAGGGGTCCTCCTTCTTGGCCGCGCGGAAGTGATCGAAGGCCTTCGGGTTCTTGGCCTCGATCTCGCCCACGCTGCGGGGAGCCACCTCGTGCTCGCAGCCGTCCTCGGTGCACACCCAGACGTTGAGCGGGGTGCCCCAGAAGCGCTCGCGGGAGAGCGCCCAGTCGACGTTGTTGCGAAGGAAGTCGCCGAAGCGGCCATCCTTGATGTGGCCCGGCAGCCAGTTGACCTCCTGGTTGTTCGCGATGGCCTGGTCGATGCGCTCGGTGGTGCGGATGAACCATGCTGGCCGTGCCAGCTGGATGAGCGGATCCTCCATCGCCCGCCAGCAGAAGGGGTATTCGTGGCGATAGGTCTCACGGTGCACGAGCAAGCCACGCTCCGACAGGTCGTGGAGGATCGGCTTGTCGGCGTCCTTGACGTAGAGGCCGGCGAATTGGCCCGCCTCGTCGGTCATGGTTCCGTCGGGATTGACCGAGCAGATGAGCGGCACGTCGTCGGGCGCGACGTAGGCCTGGAGCTGCGCCTTGTGCGCGTTGTTGTCGTCCTCGCCGAAGGCGGGCGCGATGTGAACGATGCCCGTCCCTGCATCGAGGGTGACGAAGTCGGCCGCGAGCACCCGCCAGTAGAGCGCGCGGTCCTCGCCGTCCTTCGTCTTGGCCGTCGCGTCCCACAGGGTCTTGGTGAAGGTGTCGAAGCACGGCCGGTAGCGCTTGCCCACGAGGTCTTTGCCGGTGATGGTGCGCTCGACCTCGAGGTCGAGCTTCATCTTCTTGGCGAGGCCCTCGCGGAGCTCGGTCGCGACGATGAGCCTCTTGTCATCGCCCCAGGAGCAGACGTCGTAACTGTAGCTCTCGCGAACGGCGGCGTAGCCGTTGGAAGGCAGCGTCCACGGGGTCGTCGTCCAGGCGCAGAGGAACGTTCCGGGCTCGTCTGCGAGCTCGAAGCCCACGTAGCACGAGGGGTCGTCGACGGTCTTGTAGCCCTGGCCCACCTCGCCGCTGCTGAGGGCGGTGCCCCCCTGGGGCCACCACCAGACCACCTTGTGCCCGCGGTAGAGCAGGCCCTTCTCGTGCAGGTTGCCGAGGGCCCACCACACGCTCTCGACGTAGCTCTGGTGGTAGGTGACGTAGGCCGTATCGAGGTCGACCCAATAGCCGAGCTTCTTGGTGTTCTCTTCCCACGCCTCGGTGTACCGGAAGACGGACTCGATGCACTTGGCGATGAAGGGCTTCATGCCGTAGGCCTGGATGTCGGCCTTGCCGTGGATCCCGAGGTCCTTCTCGACCTCGACCTCGACCGGGAGGCCATGGGTATCCCAGCCCGCCTGTCGCGGCACGTCGTAGCCGCGCATGGTCTGGAACCGTGGCAGCAGGTCCTTGATGGCGCGGGTCAGCACGTGCCCGTTGTGGGGCATGCCGTTGGCGGTGGGGGGACCTTCGTAGAAGACCCAGGTCCCTTTGCTGGGACCGGTGTGACGCGTATCCGCCGAGAGGGTGCGCTCGAAAATGCCCTCCTTCTCCCAGAAGGCGAGGGTCGTCGCCTCGTCACGAGGAAAATCGAGCTCTGCGCGCACGGTCGAGAAGACGCCGGCGGCGGATGACGGATCACTTGCTTCAGGGCTGTTCATGGCCGCTCCGATGGGAAACCACGGGGGAAACGGCGTGTTAGCACGAGGCGAAGCTGGGATCAGGGCTCCCGCACCTGCGCACGTCATCGACGGGAACTTCTGCGTCCCGGCGGTGACTGTGTCTTCGACATGAGCAATGCGCGACCGCTGTCCTGGCTGGCGCTCGCGGGGCTCCTGGGTTGCGCGCCGACGCCGCCCCAGGCCGCTCCTGCGCCTTCTGCCGCCCTTCCCCCCCCACCTGCCACGACGGCAGCGCCGGCCGAGCCCACTCCCGTGGCCAGCGCGGAGCCGGCCCCGGTGGTGGTCGCGCCTCGTGGCCCGGCCCCCCCGGCAGAGCCGCTGAAGGACCCCGTGGTGGTCACCGCCCCGCAGCCCAAGCCCAAGCCCACCCCCGGAGTTGCGCCCAAACGGTCTTCAGGTGGAACCTGGGGCGACGCCATCGGCGAATCCTACGGTGCCGGAGGCCTTGGCCTGTCCGGGATCGGCGAAGGCGGCGGCGGAACGGGTCTCGGCAGCGTGGGTACCATCGGCCACGGCGCCGGAACGGGTACGGGTAGCGGCTACGGATCCGGCCACGGGCGTCTCGGAGGCAGCCATCGCGCTCGGCCTCCCCGCATCCGCATGGGCAAGGCGACCGTTGGCGGAAGGAGCGCTCCACCATCGCCGGCACGGCAAGCCTCTGGAGGCGTCAAAGCGGGTGAGTGGAACGACAACGCCAACTTCCAGGAGTTCGTGCGTTTCCTCGCCAAGGAGAAGCGACTCCCCTACGAACGCGTCGACCTGTCCCAGCGCCGCTTCGTGGTGGTCCGCGACCAGGCCGGCAAGCCCGTACCCAACTGCAACGTGACCGTCGACGCCCAACAGCGCCAGCTGAAGCTCGTGACGGGCGCAGATGGCCGCGCTCTGTTCTTTCCCCGCGCCGAGGGCTTCGCAGTGGGACGCGTCGAGGTCACGGCCACCTGCGCCGGCGCACACGCGAAGACGCCGGCTTCGATGCAGGGTCGCGACGGCGTCATCAAGCTGACCCTCCCTGCCCCTCGCGCCCTGCCCGCCATCCGCACCATCGACATCGCCTTCATCCTCGACACGACCGGTTCGATGTCCGAAGAGATCAACGCCCTCAAGGAGACCATCCGGGAGGTGGCCAAGGTCATCGAGGCGGCCGGCGTGCACATGCGCGTAGGGCTCGTCGAGTACCGCGACCGCAGTGACCCCTTCGTCGCGCGCATCCATTCGATGACGACCGACGTCGAAGCCTTCCGGGCGCGGGTCGCTTCCCTGAGCGCCCACGGCGGCGGGGACACCCCCGAAGACGTGAACCAGGGCCTTGCTGCCGCCCTCGACGGACTCAGTTGGAGCAAGACCTCGCTCGCCCGCGTCGCCTTCCTCATCGGCGATGCGCCACCCAAGATGGGCTACGGCGGCCCGGGCTATCTCGACAGCGCCAAGAAGGCGAACCACCAGGGGATCCGCATCTACACCGTGGCTGCGTCGGGCCAGGACGACTTCGGTCAGGTGGTTTGGCGCCAAGTCGCCCAGTACACGGGAGGAACGAACATGTTCGTGCTCCGCGGCGGCGCCGGTCCTGCCTCCACCGGTGGCGGCAAACCCAAGTCGAGCTGCGGCGGCACCCAGGAGAGCTTCACCTCGGGCAACCTCGCCCGGCTCATCTCCGACCGCGTGCAGGGCGAGATCAACGCGCTGGAGCAGGACCCGCTCCGCATCGCGGGCCTCAACAAGGACGAGAAGGCCAAGCCCTGCAGCCAACGCATCTCGCAGCACCCCTGAGTGAGCGCGGCCACTTGCCGTGCTCACTCCGCCGAGGGCGCCTACGGTGTGCAGTTCATCGGGCTCTGAGCCGTGGTCGTGATGTAGCTGCCCGCCGTGACGCCATTGCTCGTGAGCACGCGATGGAGCGCGCCGCTCGACAGCGCCGCATTACAGGATCCCGACCATTTACCGACCGCTTCGGCCTGCGTCTTTCGGCTGCCGTGAGGATTGATCCCCCAGCAGGTAAAATCGAGGATCTGCGTATTGTCGCCGAAGCTAGCGTTCGCGTAGAGAATGACCTCGCCGCCGGCGTCGACGTCGGTGAAGTTCACCGGCCAAGGCACGGTCGCATAGCCGAGCGCGGGAACGGTCGTCGTGGGCGCGATGTTGCTGAGCTTGGAATACGCAAACGGAGAACAGAGCCACTCCGCCGAGCCACCGAGGTTGATCGCAGACCCCGTGGTGTTGAATAGCTCGATGTAGTTGCCAGGGCTGATCTCGCTCATCACCAGCGAGGGCACCGTCACCGTACCGGGTCCGCTGCCGTCCGGTTGCACGTTCAGCGCCGGCGAGCACTGACACACGTTGAGGGTGCACACCCCGCTGTTGCAGTCGGTCGCGCTGACGCAGCCCTGACCCGCGACACAGGCATCGCAGGTTGGGCCACCACAATCGATGTCGGTCTCCATGCCGTTCTGCAGCATGTCGCCGCACGACGGCGCCGAACAGATGTTGCCGCTGCAGACCCCGCTCTGGCAGTCGGACGGCTGAATGCACCCGGCATTGTTGGGACAGGCCGAGCAGGTCCCGCCGCCGCAGTCGACGTCGGTCTCCTGGCCATTCTGCGTGACGTCGTTGCATGTGGGCGCCGCGCAAGTGTTGCCGGTGCAGACCCCACTCTGGCAGTCGCTCGGCTGCAGACACATGAGGTTGTCACCACAAGCAGGACAGGTCGCGCCGCCGCAGTCGACATCGGTCTCGCCGGCGTCCAGCATCAGGTTGGCGCACACCCCGGCGCAGGAGGTGCCGTCGCACAACCCGCTCGAACAGTCACCGTTGCCCACGCAGGTACCGCCGTCGGCACAGCCGGCGCACACCCCACCCCCGCAATCGGTATCGGTCTCGGCCCCATTGGTCATGCCATCGGCACAGCGGCACGCGCCCGCACCATTGCAGCTGTCGGCGCCGCACTCGCCGTCGGGATCGGTGCCATCGGGGTGCATCGAGCAGGTGCCCTCGGTCCCCGCGAGGTTGCACCCCACACAGTCACCGTCGCAGACGTTGTCACAGCACACGCCATCGACGCAGTTGGCCGACGTGCATTCGGTGGCCGCCGCACAGACCTCTCCAAGTGCCTTCGACGTCAGACATACCCCCGCGCCATCGCAGTACTCGCCGGCGGCGCAGTCTCCCGGGGTGCAGGCGGCACAGGTCCCCGCGTTGCAGAAGTTGCTCGCGCAGTCGCCGGCATCGAGACAGCTCTGCGTATTGAGGCAAGGGTTGCATTGGGGCCCACCGCAGTCGACGTCGGTCTCCCCATCGTCGAGCGTCTCGTTGGCGCAGGTGTCCTCCATGCAGACGTTTCCCGCGCACATGTCGTTCGCCCCCGGACAGTCGGTAGCGACGTTGCACTCGACGCAATCACCCACCGGGTTGCACACCCCCATGCTGCAAGCCGTCCCCTCGGCGAGGGCCATGTAGCCGCAGCTGGCGCCCATGCAGGCCGGTACACGACACTCGCTGGCGTCGTCATCGGGGCAAGACGCAGGGTCACAGGCTCCTCCCCCCGTGCCTCCAGTACCACCCGTGATGGTGCTCTCGCCATCGCCACACCCCACGGTGACGACACATGCCGTCCCCAAGGCAAACCCAAGCGCCCAGAGCTTCTTCATCGACCCCCATGGGTATCAGAGCGCGACCGCCACCGCATCAAGCGGAGGTCGTCACTGACAGAGGTAGGGGGAGACGACCGTTACGGTGCCGGCCTCGGCGAGGACCAGGGTGGCGTTGGGCTGGCTACCAACGATACCGATGCGCGTCTCGCACTGAAGGCCCGGCGCGACAACACTCACCTCGTAGCTGCCGGTGGCGACGTTGCCCCAGAAGAATGGGCCCGTCGTGCTGGTGGACGTGCGATTGGGGTCGGGAAGTCCCGTCGGCCCGGCGTAGTAGGGTCCGAATCCGGACGCGGGCGTCATGCTCGCTTCGGCGCCCTCGACGTTGGCGCCGCTGACGATGATGGCCAGGTTCGGGTCTTCGGTCTCGCCCAACAGCTGATGGGCAAGTGCGAGGTTCGCGTCGGAGAGGGCGGTCGTGGTGATCGTGGTGCTGCCGCTGTTGCCACGAACCACGACCAGATGTGGGCGCACCTCCGGACCGCGATACTCGAAAGTGAGGTCCCCGGTCAGGGGCGCCTCGAGCGTGGCTGCCCCCATCTCGTCGGTCGTGCTGCAACTGCTCGGCAGCTCGCGCAGGCACACCTCGAGCCCGGAGATCGGCGCCTGGGCGACGGGGTCGATGACCTTCAGGGTGACGGGGTTGTCGAAGGACATCCCACCACTTCCGCCCTGTCCCCCCGCCCCCATGATGCCACCGGCGCCGCCGCCTCCGCCCGTCCCGGCGCCACTGGTGCTCGTCGACGTTGGCGAGGGGCGTTCCGGGCCAGCGGCGCACGCCGACGCGAGCCCCGCAAACGCGAGAAGGACAAGGAAGCGCATCGCGTGGCCATGATGGCACAGAACCACTGTGCGCGCGTCGTCGCACTCGAGCGCGGCAAAGCCCCAGCCACATGTGGCTACGGGTTCTAGCCGCGCGCCAGGTCCTCGGATGTGCGGCTCGCTCGGCTGGCGTACCTCGTGCACCCCCGAAGCTCGGCATGTACCATCGGGGCTCATGAAGACGGCGCTGACCATAGCCGCGCTCGCCGCGGCCGGGCTCTGGACCGGCGCCTGCATCGTGCTTCCCCCATCGATCCACGATCGAATCCCGAGCGAGGCGGGTGACGGCGGCAAAGACGGCACCGGCGGCACCGGTGGAGACGAAGCGGTGGGCGGCATGGCGCCGACCTCTGCGCTGCCCCCCTGCAACGCCGGAGCGTCCGACGGCTGCGCGCGGGTCGAAGCGCTCGCGTTGGGCACCTGGCACTCCTGTGCGCTCGTCGACGATGGTCACGTTTGGTGCTGGGGTTCGAACCTGCACGGCCAACTCGGCAACCCCGAACTGGACCGGGTGAGCCACCTTCCACCGAATCGCGTGGCAGGACTCGAACGTGTGAGCACGATCGAGGCCACGCAAGACACAACCTGCGCCGTGGCGGAAGGGGATGTCTACTGCTGGGGAAAGAACGACCTCGGCCAGTTCGGCAACGGCATCAGCGATGAGGCCGAGCTTCAACGTGTTGCATTGCCGTCGAATGCGACGGCTCGGGAGCTGTCGGGCACGAGCGATACCTTCTGCGCGATCGTCGAGATCGAAGACCGCCATACGGTGTACTGCTGGGGTCGTCTGCTCAATGGCCAGCTCTGGAACGAGCGCGAACACAGCGCCACGCCAGAAGCCGTAAGCGGCTTCTCGGATGCACCGCGGCTCGGCGCGATCGCGACGGGGACGTATATGGGGTGTGTCGTCACCGAGGACGGCATGGAGGTCCGATGCTGGGGCGGCAACGCCGTCACCAGCATCGGCAACGGTGACTACGGCACCTCACACGTGGCCCAGCCGGTGTCGGCAGCGGACCTCGTGACGCCCGTCACCTCGATCAGCCACCGGACCTTTCCGTGCACCACGTCGGGCAGCACGCTCCAGTGTTGGGGCAACCTCCAGGAGTTCGAACCAGGTCAGTCGGTTTCCGTCCCCACGACGATCCCCGGGGTCGACGGCTCGGTGCTGAGCCAAGCCCAGGGATGGAAGCATCAGTGCTTTCTCCGCGCTGACGGAGTCGTCGATTGCCGCGGCTACAATCTCCACTACGAGCTCGGGCCGCCGCTCAGCGACACCCTCGAGCCCGGTCCCGTCGTCATCGTCGAAGGTGGCGCCGTGCACTTGGCCGCGGGTTGGCATCACAACTGCGTCATCTCCGATGACGGCGGCGTCGCGTGCTGGGGCAACAACATGCGCGGGCAATGCACGTCGAACCCTGCCCCCTACGCCTACGAGCCCGAGCCCGTCACCTTCCCCCGCTGACGACCACTTGGTTCGTGGGCTCCGGCAGACTACGTTTCGCTCAGTCATGCGCGGCGGCTTCGGCATTTGTGTCACGTGTCTGCTCGTGTGCCTCTCCGGGGAGGCTTTCGCGCAGCAGCCGACATGGCTTCAACGCGGTCGTGAGGCGCTGATGGAGCGCGACGCCACCACGGCCCGATGGGCTTTCGGTCAAGGCCTCGACCAAGCCCGCGACATCGAAACGCGATGGCGCCTACTGCTGGGCTTGGCGCTCGCCAACGAGCTCGAAGGCGCAACCCTCGAAGCCGTCTACGCCTACCGCCGCTTCCTGACGGAGGTGCGACGGGAGACCGGGCTCGCCGAACGCGCCCCCTGGCCCGGGCGACGTGAACGGGCCCTGAGCGACGTGCGGCGACTCGAGGCCGAGCTCATGGGCTCTTTCGCCAAGGTCGCCCTCGACTCGACGCCTTCTGGAGCGACGGTGACGGTCGACGGAGACGCCACCGAGCAGGTCACGCCCGCCGTCCTGTACCTACCCGCGGGCAGGCACCAGATCCGGCTCGAGCTCGAAGGCTATCGAGACGAGCACCTGGTCATCGATGCTGCCGCCGGAGACCTCCCCCTGCTCGAGCCCAAACTCGAGTTGCTGCCCCCCGACCCCGAGGCCACGTCGATGTGGCTCCCGCTGACCGGCGCCCTGTCGGTCGGTCTCGGCGGTGCTCTCGTCATCGCAGGCGGTGCCCTCCACGCATCGGCGTTGAGCGCGGTCGACGAGCTCGAGTCCCTGCCTCCCGTGCCCGAGAGCATTCCTCGCGACGAGACGCTACGCGATCGGGTGATGACCTACGAGGCGGCCTTCATCACTTCTTACATCGCGGGCGGCGCGCTCGTGGCGACCGGTGTCGGGCTGCTCGTCGCAGATGCAGTGACCGACTCCGGCAAACCATCGACGACGAGCGCGTTCGTGGCGCCGCATACGGCCGGCTTCGTCGCCGGCGTCGGGGGTGTCTGGTAGTGCGACGCCCGTTCAGCTCGTGAGGCACACGCAGTTGAGGCCTTCGACGACGCGGCAGACACCACCCGTCGAACCACTGAGTCGGTTGTAAATCCCCTCCATGAACCAGGGCGGGCTCGACATCGACGTCCCCCATTCGGTATCGCGCTCGTTGATCGCGATGATGGCGAGCATCTCTCCCGACTTTCGAGCCAGGGCCACGCCGTAACTATTGGGGCCCGTCCGTCTCGTCAGCACGTCGAGGTTGCGTGCGCGCGCGACCTCGTTGCTCAGCGCGACCGCTTGGCAGAAACGCCCCTCGGTCGTGTCGGGCCCATAGCCTTCCCCCCCCATCTGTCCCTGAAACATGTTGCCCCAAGCGCGTGTCCAATCAGCCATGTCCTCATCTCCTTTCGACCCGAACTCCGTGCTCAGGCCAGGGGGAGAAGAGGCGCCGGCCCGCGACCGCTGCAGCGGGGGCAAGATCCCGACGGCGTGGTTCGGGGTTCCGGGGTCGAGGTTCGAGGTTCCGGGTTCGAGGTTCGAGGTTCCGGGTTCGAGGTTCCGGGTTCGAGGTTTCGGGTTCGAGGTTCGAGGTGCGGCGACCCCGTGGGAACGGACCTAGGGCGTGAGGCCGGCGGCTTTCAGGTCTTCTTTTGCCGCCTCGGCGAAGCGGCTCGAGGGGTGGCGCCGAATGAGGTAGCGCAAGGTCGCTTCCCAGGCCTCGCGGTCGCCGGCCTTCTCGAACTCGCCGGCCAGGCCATACAGGGCTTCACCTGGGCGCTCTTCCCGCGCCATCGCGGGGTCGGGTTCGCGGCCGCACTGCACCGGGGCCTGGCTACCGAGCGCCGCCAAGAGGAGGAGCATGCGACCCGTCATGGCGTCTCCTCCTGGGCTGCTCCTTGGTCTTCGGCGGCCTCCGCATCGGGCGCCGATGGCGAGGGTGCGGCCGCGACCTCGATGATGTCGTCGGCACCATCATCCCCCGAGCTGATGGTCAAGATGGCGCCCTCGCAGGTGAACACCCCCTGCCCCATCGCATCGAGGCCACCATTGCAAACCCTGCCCGCCTTCAGGAGTGCTTCAGTGAGACGCTGTACGAAGGCCTTTCGGGCCGCCGCCGGCTCGTCCATCACGCGGTTGTTCGCAGCTTCTTCGCTGCGCACGAAAGCATCGTAGCCACGGAGCCGCAGCACCATCGGCCTTCCGCCATCGAGCTCGGCCTCGACGGCGAAAGCGACGGAGCGCTCTCCCTGGCGCCCCTGCCCCGTCACGCGGTACGGGCGCTCGATGGCCTTGAAGCAGCGCTCGCGCGTACCGTCGTCGCTCGGTCCACACACCGGCTTGGGCAGCGCGAGCTCGTAGCGCACCAAGAAGCCTGCCGGCGCACGCGAGAGGTCACGTCCATCCCAGAGGTCGGCGTCGAGCATCTCGACCGCCCAACCGATGAGCGCACGCGCCGCCTTGGCCCGTTGCGCCTTGCGGGCCTCGATGCGGGCGTTGGCGTCGCCGAGCACGTCGGCGTCCACCGCCTCGCGGTTCTTCTTGATCCGAAGCGCCGTCACCCGGTTCACGGCGTCTTCGGCGTGTGGCCCGTCGGGTAGCGCCCGCAGGTAGGCCTCGAGGCCGGCCACGTTCTGACGACGCACCTTGTAGAAGACCGGCTCAGCGCGGTCGAAGTAGCGACGAAGGCGCTCGGCGTACCAACCGTCGGGGCGCCTCTGAAGATAGTCCCACGTCAGAGCGAGACGGTCATCGAGCGACGCCGCAGTGCGGATCGCCCGGTAGTCGCCGTAGTCGGCCGTCGGCGCCACCAGGGGCTTGGCCCCATGGCAGCCCGTCAGGGCCCCCAGCAGCGCCAGGCTCGCAAGCCACCGCGCGCCCTTCACTCGGACACCTCGTCACGTCGATCGGGCGGGCAGAAGTTGCATTCGGTTGGAATGGTGGGGGCAAGGTCGTCGACGAAGCTCTCGAACTCACTGCAGCTCGCTGCCTCCAGCGCGTTGAGGCAGACCTCACCGTCGTGCGCGAGGGGGAAGCAGTCGGGGTGGAAGCTCGGGTCTTCGAGGGCGACGTTGCAGATCGTCTGACAGGTCTCGTTGGTGAAGCCGCAGTCGATGCAGCGATTGCACTCGACGAACTGCTTGGCTTCGAAGAACTTCACCGGGTCGAGCTCCTCGGCCTTCTGGCCGCAGCTGCCGATGTCACCGGCCACGGGTGCCATGAGCACGTAGATGGCCATGAACGAGAGACCGAGTCGATGGCCCACCTTCACGGCAGCACCTCGTAGTTGAAGATGAGCCCTCCCTGGAGGGCGAGGATCGGGACCGGCGTCAGCTCCGACTCGAAGCTCGCCGCGCCGTAGAAGAGGTTGCCGACCACCTCGAGGTTGAGTCCGAAGGCTCCGGTGAACAGAAAGACGCCCCCGAGTCCGAGCTCTCCCCCGAGGTTGGCGTCGGGGGCGGTGAGCACGTTGATCCCCACACGGCCATAGGTGAGAAAGGCCGGGTCGGGCTGCCAGGTCGCGAGGTAGCTGAGCGAGAAGGCTTGCTGACTCACCCCGTCGAGTCCCAGGGTGAGACGCACCGACGCACCGTGCTGGACCAGATCGGCATCGCCGAGCGCGAAGCCGAGTCCGATGTCGTGGTAGGGCGCGGTGGCCGAGACCGACTGCTCGGTGTCGCCGAGCTGCTGCTCGAGGCGGAAAGGGTTGTTGAAGCGCAGGCCGCGTCCGAAGTGGCTGTGGATGAGAACACGACCGAAGCCGTCGCGCGGCTTCGAAAGCTTGGCGTAGAGCTCGAGATCCTCTGCCGTCGGCGGTTCCTCGACCAGGAGCGCGTCGTCGTCGCCGTCGTCGGCCAGCGCCATCGCAGGCGCACCCATCACCGCCAGGATGAGGGCGAGGCGCTTCAAAAGAGCCGCTCCTGGGGTTGGTCGGCCGTCTCGAGGACCCGGCGCGCGAGGGTGGACAGCGCCACTTCGGCGGGGTCTGTCCACCTCAGCTGCACGTAGGGCTCCGACGGCTTGCGGAGGCGGTGGGCCCGCGCGGTATGAGCCCGTGCCACCGTGACGTCGAGGCGGCGGTGGGTGAGAAGGTGCGTCACTTCGCCCACCTCGCGCAACTCGACCGACGGCGGCGCGCCCAGCCGCCCCAGCTGGCCTCGCGTCGTCTCGAGGTCGTCTCCTTCGACCATGGGCGGCTCCCACAGGCCCCCGAAGAGGCCGTCGGCGTGCCGCTGGGCGAGCAGCACCCGCTGCGTCCTCTCGTGGGTGACCACGGCCGCCACGAGTCGAACCGTGCGGGGTGCCTTCTTCGCGCCCACCACGGGAAGCCGATCGACCGCATCCTCGGCGCGGGCCACACAATCCGCAGCGAGGGGACACTGTTCGCACTTCGGCGACCGCGGGGTGCAGACCGTGGCCCCGAGCTCCATGAGGGCCTGATTGAAGGCACCAGGCGGGGCGGCCTGCCGCACCAGGTCGCCAGCGATGCGCCACAGCTCCTTCTGTGTGCGCCCCTGTTTGATGTCGTCCCAGATCCCGAACCGTCGGCTCAGCACGCGGGCCACGTTGCCGTCGACGAGAGGAGCCGGTGCATCGAAGGCGATGGAGGCGATGGCGCCCGCCGTATAGGGCCCCACCCCGCTCAGGGCTCGAAGCCCCTCGACGGTGTTGGGAAAGACGCCACCGTGATCGGCCACGACCTGCTCGGCGGCTGCGTGGAGCTGCCGTGCACGACGGTAATACCCGAGGCCCTGCCAGTGCTGGAGCACGTGGTCGAGCGGGGCCGAAGCGAGGCTCGCCACGTCCGGGAAGCGCCCGAGAAACCGCTGGTAGTAGGGGATGACGGTGTCGACGCGCGTCTGCTGGAGCATGATCTCGCTCACCCAGATCGCGTAGGGATCGCGCGTGCGCCGCCAGGGGAGGTCACGACGATGGCGCTCGAACCACGCGGTGAGCGTGTGCGCGAGAGCGCGTTCCTCGTCCCCCTCCATCATGCCCCGCGGGTCATCACGCGCGACACGCGGCTTCGACCTCGTCGACGGTCTTGGGGATGGCTGCGGTGAGGTTCTCACGGCCGCCGTCGGTGATGAGGATGTCGTCTTCGATGCGAACGCCGATCCCACGGAAGGCCTCGGGGGCCTTCTCGTCGTCGGCGCTGATGTAGATCCCGGGCTCGATGGTGAGCACCATGCCGGGTGCGAGCTTGCGGGGCTCTCCGTCGACGAAGTAGCCACCCACGTCGTGCACATCCATGCCGAGCCAGTGACTGGTGCGATGCATGTAGTAGCGCTTGAAGGTCTCTTCTTCGATGAGGGTATCGACCTCGCCCTCGAGCAGGCCCAGCTCGACCATGCCCTCCACGAGCTTGCGCTTCGTCACCTCGTGGATCCCCTCCACGGTGGCGCCCGGGCCGCTGGCCTCGATCGCCGCCTCCTGTGCGGCGAGGACTACCTCGTAGATCCGGCGCTGGGGCTCGGTGAAGGTGCCGCTCACCGGGAAGGTGCGCGTGACGTCGCAAGCGTAGTAGTCGTACTCGCAGCCCGCATCGATGAGGAGCAGGTCGCCATCCGCCATCTCACGACGATTGGCGCGGTAGTGCAGCACGGTTGCGTTGGGCCCTGAGCCCACGATGGGACCGTAGGCAGCTCGCTCCGCTCCGCGACGGCGAAAGACCTCGCGGAAGATGGCCTCGACCTCGAACTCGTTCATCCCCGGCTTGGCTGCGGCCATGGCCTTGGTGTGAGCTTCGGCCGTGATGTCGGCGGCCACCCGCATGGCCTGGAGCTCGTGTTCGTCTTTGACGAGCCGCATCTCGTGCCAGAGTTGGTCCGGGTGCACGATGGACGCGGGCCACGCCTTGCGGTTGCGTCCACGACCGCGGACCCGGTTGATGGCGCCGAGAATGCGCTTGTCGAGGCCAGCCGAGTGACCGAGCTCGTAGTACAGGTTGTTCGCACCCTCGAGGTACTTGGGGAGCATCTTGCCGAGCTCACGGATCTCGAAGGCGGCGTCGACGCCGCAGCGCTCCTTGGCGCCGTCGACGCCGGCCCGCGCCCCATCCCAGACCTCGCGCTCAGGGTCGCGCGGGCGTACGAAGAGCACGGAGCGGTGCTCGTCGTGCACGGTGGTGAGGATCAGGACCGCTTCCGGCTCGTCGAAGCCAGTGAGATAGTAGAGGTCGGAGTCCTGGCGGTAGTCGTGTTCGACGTCGTTGTTTCGAATCGTGACGGGCGCGGCGGCCACGATGGCCACGCCGTCGATCGCCTCGAGAACTCGCTGACGTCGCGTCGCGAAGGGCGGCATCACCGCGGGAGCTTAACCAGACGGATGAGCCTAGGCCAGTGGAAGCGAACGCGACGTCATTCGGGGTGGGTGCTCGGGCTCGTGGTCGGGCTCTCGCTCATGGGGTGCGATCGCGAACCTCCGCCGTGGGCAGCGCCCCCTGGGTCCCCTCCCCCGACCTCGCTCCCGAGCGAGCCGTGGATCGCCACTTCGGGGTCGGCGTCGGCCTCACCATCCCGCTGGCTCGACGCCGAGTGGGCCCAGCCGTCGGCCCAGGCGCAGATCCCCGACGAGCCCGAGCTCGAGCTGCGCCCTCCTCGGCCCGGTGGTCTGTGGGCGAGCTGCGCCGACGGCTTTCGCCCGGGCTACCTCGGCAGCACCCCGTCCGTAGACGTGGTGCGCCTCGGGGCCCTTTGTGGCCCTCCTACGGGCATGCGACCCGTGGGTCCGGTCCACGACGGCGAGATCGACAACGAGCGACCCGCTCGCCACGAATACGACGTCGAAGCCGGCCACTGCTACCGCGCCCTGGCGGTCGCGCCCAAGCTCGACCGAATGTCACTGGTGGCCCGCATCGACGACGAAGTCATCGCTCGAGCCGAAGGTGCGCACTGGTTGCGCCTCGAGCCTTCCCGTCCGTTCTGCCTCGTCAAGCAGCGGGGACGCCTGATCCTAGAGCTTCGCGGCGATGGCGCGGGCGCCTACGCGCTGCAGCTGTGGGTCGCAAACCCAGCCGATCGATGAGGTGGTCACCTCCCCTGTGCATCGACCCTGGCGCTTTGCCGTGGAGGTGGGTACAAGGCGTCCTGGCATGACCGACGAGCACGACCCCACGGACGAGCTCCCCGCCGACGACGAGTCGCGGCGCAAGGTCTTCGAGCGCGCGGTGCCCGAGGTTTTTCGTCGGGTCGTTGAGCGTGCAGTGGAGTCCGGGCTTCGCAACCTCGCCGAGTCGCCGGGGAACATCCGCGAGATCGTGCAGGAGATGATGTTGCCCAAGGAGGCGGCCCAGGTCGTCTACGAGCAGCTCGACGACACCAAGAAGGGGTTGTACCGCGTCGTGGCGAAAGAGATCCGCGACGTGCTCGAGCACATCAACTTTGCGGACGAGATCGCCGACGTTCTGACCAAGCTGCAATTCGAAGTGAACACCACCGTGCGCTTCGTCCCCAACAACAGCCCCGAGGGCGAAGAAGAGGACGAGCCACGCGACGACGCGCCGGCGGAGGACGACGAGGGCCGCAAGCGCCCGAGTCGCTACCCGCGCCCCAAGGTCGTCTCGAAGGTGGTGATGAAGGCGCGCGACGCCTACCGGAAGACCCCCAAGGACGGATGAGATGACGAAGAAGGCCTTCACTGCCGGCAGTGAGATCGACTCCTATTGCACCAAGTGCAAGATGGACCTGAACCACCGCATCATCGCGATGAAGGAGGGCAAGCCCCATCAGGTCGAGTGTCTCACCTGCCGCGGACACCATCGCTACCGCACCCCCAAAACCCTGCCCGATCCGCTGGCGGGGATGGTCGGTGCGAAGAAGAAGAAGACCACGACGCGCAAGAAGAAGACCGAACCCAAGAAGCCGGCCCTCGACGAGCTGCGGACCATGTGGGAGCAAGCCATCGCGGGTCGCGGCACCGACGACTTCACGTCCTACCGCATCGACAACACCTTCGAAGAAGGTCAGCTCATCCGCCACAAGAAGTTCGGCGACGGTGTCGTCGCCGAGGTCATCGAGGGCGGCAAGGTCCAGGTTCTGTTCGAGCAGGGCCCCAAGACGCTCGCCCACGGCCGCGCCTGACCGCGGCCCGCGGGGGTTTCTCAGCCGCGCAGTGTCCTCTCAGCCGCGCGTGTTCTCTCAGCCGCGCAGTGTCCTCTCAGCCGCGCGTGTTCTCTCAGCCGCGCAGGGTGGTCTCGACCTGCGCGACGTGATGCCGTGCCAGGGCGAGGTTGCCGTGCGCACGGTCGATGACGACGTAGAGGAAGTGCGTCTGTTCGCCCTGAATGGGCCTGATGAGGTGGAACTGGGCCTCGAGGGAGATCAGCAGGTCGTGCAGCCCATCGCACACCCCGACGCGGCGCATCAGGTCGAGCTCGGCCTGGAGGACGTCGGCGTTGCCTCGAGCCGCGGCGTCGACGTCGAAGTCATCGACGCAGCTTCGCCGGCTGAGCACGATCCCCGTCTCGTAGTCGACGAGCGCCGCCGCCATCACGCCCTCGACGCTGTCCATGATGACGTCGAGGGCACCGAGACCGAAGCAGCCCTGCGGCCCACCCGCTCCCGCTAGCGTCTTCCGCCGTGGCGGGGGCACGCTCTCGTCGAGTCGAGGTGCCAGCCGCCCTGAAGACCAGCTGGCCGTGAGCGCACGTGAACCGCGCGCGACGGACGCCGGCGGAGCGCCGAATATCCCACTCGGACGCAGGGTCTCTTCGGCACCAGTGCTGCCGATGGGTGGTGGTGAGTCAGCGCTCGCTCCGCCCCCCACGGCCGAAGCTGACCCGGCGCTTGGTGGAGCCAGGGTCATGACGGAAGAATAGCCGCCGTGCGTGACTCGGGCAAACCCGAATCGAACGTCCGTATCCTGCCCACTTGCCGCGCGTGGAGCACGCCATCGCCGACGTCAGTCGTGCGAAGAAGCGACCTTGCTGTCGCCCTCGGGCGCGATGGCTGCGCCCTTGCCCTGCCTGCGCAGGTGGCGCGTGAGGTAGAAGAAGTCCCGGTTCGAGGGCCGCGTGACGTACTGGTCCTTGGGGTACTTGATCCCGGGAATGATCGCGTGTGTCGCGATGGGCGGCTTCTCGGGGTCTTTGCGCTCGTAGAAGAGGAAGCGCGGGTAGCTGTGGTTCACGTCGAGCTCGGCGGCACCGTGGGCACCGGCCGCGTTCATGCCCCGCGCGAGAGACTGTGCCGTCATGGCCTCGCCGAGTCCGTAGAACAGCGTCTTTCCGTCCGCGCTGATCCCGATGGCGCTGCGGCGGATGATGGTCTCCCCACTCACGGTCGCGCCCCAGCCCTTGGCGTACTCGTTGTAGGCGAGCTTCTCGTGGACCTTGCCGTCCTCCACCAGGCACGGCGGCGTCTGGCGATAGAAGAGGAACTGGTCCTTCTCGGCCTCGATGTTGGAGTAGGTCGCGACGCGGAAGTGACCGTCCTTGTAGCGTGCAAAGGTGCAGGCGATGTCGCGAGGCGGCAGGTACTCGACGCCGTCGAGCAGCATGCCGTAGTGGCCGTGGGTGGCCTTGAAGCCGCCGTTGAACGCGGCCGGAACCCAGTCGACATGCTCTTCGGGGATCTTCCCTGGCCGGTCTTCGCGGCGAACCCGCATGCTGAAGGGCTCGGTGGTCCCCGCCACGAGATGTAGCTCGTAGGCGGAGACGTCGATGGCGACGACGGCGAGAGCCGCGAAGCTACGACGCTCGTCGGGGTGGACCATCGACTTGTACAGCGCGATGGGCGCCCCCGGCAGGGCCGGGTCTTCGATGGGAACCCAAATCCCGTCCGCAGGCGTCGCCACGCTCGGATGGGGGGCGGCGAAGGGCTTGGGCAACCAGGTGGGCACCGGCGGTGGACCATCGGCCGCGGCGCTGGTGGCACCACTCGGTACGGGCCCAGCGTTGGGCTCGGGCGAGACGGGCGGCGCTTCCCAGAAGGTCTTGGGTGCCGCGTCTTTGTAGCGCCACTGGTTGAACTCGTCCTGCGCGCCGTAGGCCACGTCCTCCATCCACGCGACCGCACGGGGACCGAGCACGGAGCGCAGACCGTCAGCGATGGCGGGACCTAGGCCCTCGACCTCGTGCACGGCGATCCAGAGGCCGAGCGTCGACACGACCCCGAACCCGGCGACATACCCTAGGCGCCGAAGCCAAGGCCGTCGCTTCGGGCGCTTCTTCTTGTCCTCGGCCATACCGATCGCGTCAGTTTACCTACGCCGTTGGGGCAGGTCATCTTCCCGCCGGCCAGGAGCATCTAGCGGATCCTCGGGCTCAGGACCAGGCGTCGAGCGCCGCTCGAGCCACCGACGCACCATGCTCCTGAACGAAGTGACCCGCCTCGTCGATGATCCAGGGCTCGGGGCAACGCCGAATCACCTTCCTGAGCGCAGCCATCGCCTCCGGACCGAGCACGGGATCCTGCGCGCCTACGGCCATGAAGGTGGGACCGTCCCACACATCACGCCAGAACATCAGCGCCTCGCGAGCCATGGCTGCCCCCGGCATGTCGGGCGATGTGGGAACGATGGCAGGAAATGTGCGGACGCCCGCCTTGTAGGAAGGGTCGGGGAAAGGTGCGTCGTAGGCGGCGCGATCCTCGTCGCTGAGGTTGGGAATCGCCCGACGCATCAACCCACCCACGTCGAAGTCGGGCTGACTGGCCACGTAGGCACGCCATGCTTCGAAGCCCTTCGTCGGCGGCACGTCGCCGGTAGCGAGCGCGGTGTTCATCACGAGGAGCCGCGCGATGGCCTGCGGACGGTCGGCGGGAAGGGTGAGCCCAAGAACCCCACCCCAGTCTTGGCAGACGAGCGTGAAGGGTGGGAGCGCGAGCCGGTCGAGCAGTGCCACGAGCGCGCCGCGATGGAAGTCGAAGGTGTACGTCGCGTCGTCGGTCGGCTTGTCCGAACGCCCGAAGCCGAAGAAATCGGGGGCCACGACGCGCCCCCCCGCCTCCAGGAACACGGGCGCCATCTTGCGGTAGAGAAACGACCAGCTGGGCTCTCCGTGCAGACAGAGAAACACCGGACCATCCGCCGGCCCCTGGTCGAGGTAGGCCATGCGTAGGCCCTCGTAACCGGGGAGATCGTCCACGTAGTGGACCGCGCTGCCGAATCCCTCGGAAAAGGCTGCCGGCAGCGCTTCGAAGCAAACATCGGGCGTACGAACGGCGGGAATGGCCATGTCGACGGCCATGGCACGAAGCGGACGGGAACGACAGAGACGGGATCGAGCACGAATGGTCACGTCTTATGACGGCACCGAGGCCCACGACGCGTGCTATTTGGCTAATTCATGAGCTCGTCTTCGCCTCCTCGCTTCGGTGCCTCGCGCCGTGACTTCATGCGCCTCACGGTGGTCAGCGCCGGCACCCTCGCCGCTCCCATGGGCGCATTCTCGTGCTCGTCGGACGACGACCCCGAGCCGGTTGCCGTCTTCGGGCACGGCCTCGCGTCCGGCGACCCCAAGCCGAACAGCGTCATCCTCTGGACGCGCGCCGTGAACCCCGAGGGAGGCGCCCACGAGGTGACCTACGAGGTGGCCACCGACGAAGCCTTCGCCGAGCCCGTCGCGTCGGGCACCCTCACCGTGAGCGAGGAGAGCGACTTCACGCTGCGCATCAAGCTCACCGACCTGTCGCCAGCGACCTTCTACTACTACCGCTTCGCCGCCGCCGGTGAGACCACCGTGGTCGGACGCACCAAGACCGCCCCCGCCGAGGACGCGGACACGCCGGTGCGCTTCGCCTTCGCCTCCTGCCAAGACCGCAATGGTCGCTACTACCACGCGTGGCGTGCCCTGCTCGACGAGGCGGCGACCAACGACATCGACTTCGTCCTGTTCCTCGGCGACTACATCTACGAGACCGAAGGCGACCCCCGCTTCCAGGACCCCACCGACGAGCGCAAGACCACGGTCACCGACGGTATCGAGATCGGCGACGCCGAAGCGCCCTACAAGGCCGCGCTGACCCTGACCGACTACCGCGGCCTCTACCAGCAGTACCGCACCGACACCGATCTGCAGGCGGTTCATGCGCGCTTCCCCTTCGTGATGCTCTGGGACGATCACGAATTCGCCGACGACTGTTGGCAGGACCACTCGACCCACTTCAACGGCGAGCAAGGAGAGGAGCAGAACACCTCTCGCCGCGCCGACGCCACCCAGGCTTGGTTCGAGTACATGCCGGTCGACGTCGAATACGACGCGGCGGCGAGTCCGCCCAACGACATCGCGATCTACCGACAGCTCCGCTTCGGACAGCACGCCGAGCTCGTCATCACCGACCAGCGTTACTATCGGAGCGACCACGCCGTTCCCGAAGGCCCGCAGAACGTGCAGACCGGCAAAATCGACGAGAACAGCGCCATCGGCGCCCGTTCTTTCGTGCGCAAGTCCGGTTTCGACCCCATCGAGGCGAGCTCCGGCGCCACCATGCTCGGCGCGACGCAGAAGACCTGGTTCATCGATGCGATGACCAGCTCCACCGCGACATTCAAGGTGTGGGCCAACGAGACCCAGCTCGCCCAGATGCTGGTCGACCTCACCGACGTCGAGGGTCTCGGCAGCTTCGCCGACGTCTTCTACTTCACGTGCGACCAGTGGGATGGCTACCGCACCGAACGGGCGGAGGTCCTCGCGGCCCTCGAACCCCTCGACAACGTCATCGCTCTCACGGGCGACATCCACGCCTTCTACGCGAGCGAGCTCTTCGTCGACTTCGACATGCCGAGCATGACCCCCGCCGCCGGGTCGGTGCGGATGATGTCGCCGATCTCGGGCTGCTCATCGCTGCGCTCGCGCTCGGTGACGATGTCCCAGCCGTTGCCTGCGACCTCGTTCCGGGCCACGGCTTCCTCGACGCCGACCAGGTCGGGAACCTCGTACGACTTCGTGCGCAGCAGCAGGTAGCC
>JAUHZF010000157.1 GCA_030426145.1 Polyangia bacterium | reverse complement strand
GGTCGTCGAGGTGCGAGGTGCGAGGTGCGAGGTTCGAGGCCGAGGTCGAGGTCGAGGTCGAGGTTCGAGGTCGAGGTCGAGGTCGAGGTCGAGGTCGAGGTCGAGGTCGAGGTCGAGGTCGAGGTCGAGGTCGAGGTCGAGGCCGAGATCGAGAACGCGTTCTAGAATCGCCCTTTGAGATAAATCCCATCGAGGCCGACAGCAGTCGTGACGCGTGCCTCGTCTCCTCCTGGGCGCCAGGCGAGGAGCACGATGCCGGTGGTCGCGAGGAGGCCGCCCGCGACGATGCTTACCGTCGAGCCCGTCTCGTAGGCTCGGAGACGGTCGAGGTCGTCGGCTCGCTCGTTGGGACACTGTCGCTCCGGACCGCAGGGTTCTTCGAGGTCAGCATCGAGTGAGAGGGCGAGCCCGCCGAAGACGGCGCCGACGCCGAGCCCTACCGCCCCGACGGATGTGAGCACGATGCCCGGCCACAGGGGGCCCGGCGTGCCTTCGGTGGGCACCGGCGTGGTGGCGGCGGGGGCCTCCGGCAGAACGAGCTCGACGGCGGTGGGAGGGTCGCCAGCCGCGACGACCACCACCTGATGCGCACGTCGATCGCCGAGAATGGCCTCGACGCGATGCTCACCCGGGTCGACGTCGACGAGGGGACCATCCGTGGCGCCGCGTGGGGTGCCGTCGATGGTCACGGCCGCCTCGGTAGGTCGCACCGTGACCCGCAGCTTGGGAATCGCGAGCGCATCACGTTCCTCTTTGGCGTCCTGCTGCGCTTGGCTCCACGTCGACGGAGCTCCGTCGGGCAGTGGCTCGGCGATGACCTGGTCGTACTGCGCGCGGGCGGCCAGGAGCTCGCCGAGGCGAGCCTTGCAACGCGCTAGGTAGAGCTGGAACACCGGAGAGTGGGCGAGCTGCTCCGCGAGATAGAACTTGTCGTAGGCGCCCTGGAAGTCGTCGCGGTTGAACCGCTCGAGCCCTTCGGTCGCCACGGCCACGGAGCGGGCGATGGGGTCGTCCTCCGCCTGAGCCTGCGCCGAGAGCGGCACGAGCCACAACCAGCCCATGAGCCCCATCGATCGCCACCGCACGTGCCCATGGTGGATCACCTGATCTCGGGCGTCACTTTCTTCCGAGGGCGCGGATCGAAGATCCCGTCACCAGCGGGGAGTGACGGCGCGGGGTGGGTCGCGGGCGCACGCTGCGGGGTGGGCCGCGCAACTGGCGACGGAATCGGCCTGGCCACTGGAGCCGGAGCCGGCGCTGAGCTCGCCGACGAAGCAGCCGTCGCGGTGGCCGTCGCCAACGCGGCCGCGACGGCGGTGGTTTGGGTCGTGGGCCGGGTGGCCGCGGACGTCTCGGCGGGCGCGGGCACGGCAGGCTCGGGAGCCGCCGCGCCTCCCTGCATGGACCACCAAGCAGCTACGCCTCCGAGACCGAGCAGGGCGAGGGCGACGGGCCAGCGAGCGCGCTTCGGCGAGGCCGGGACGGCGTTCGACACGCTGGTGGTCGCCGTCTCCGCTTGCGGGTCGTCGAACCCGCGGGTGTCCCCTGCCGTCACCGCCGCCAAGTCCACCGAAGCCAGGTCGGGCTGCACACCATCCGCGGTGTCCTCATCGGCGAGGCCGAAGTCCTCACCGGCGCAGGCCGAACGGAGGGCCTCCGCAAAGGAGCGCGCGTCGCGGAAGCGCACGTCGGGATTCACCGCCAGCGCCTGCACGAAAAAAGCATCGAGTTCGGGCGGGAGGCCGGGTCGAACGGTCTCGAGGGGAGGAACCCTGGCCTTCGTCACCTGCAGCACCAACGACCCGAGGTGGGTTGCCGTGAACAGCCGACGTCCCGTGAGCGCCTCGAACGCGACGGCGGCGAGAGAGAAGAGGTCGCTCCGATGGTCGACGGGATCGCCGCTGGCTTGTTCTGGGCTCATGTAGCGGGGCGAGCCCAAGAGGGTTCCCGTCTCCGTGGCCACGTGCTCACCCGTGGCGTCGGCGAAGAGCACCTTGGCGATCCCGAAGTCGAGCACCTTGACGAGCTCTTCGCCCGCAACCCGAGCGAGGTACAGGTTCGCGGGCTTGACGTCGCGATGCACGATGCCGGCGTCGTGGGCCTCGGCGAGACCCTTGGCCGCCTGCCCGATCAGCTCGGCCACCCGGGCCGGTGGCATTGGGGCGTGGCGCTCGAGCTCGATCCCGAGGTGGTGCCCCTCGAGCAGCTCCATCGCGATGTAGGGCAGGTCCCCATCGATGCCGTAGTCGAGGATCTGTGCCGTGTGAGGGCTCTTGAGGCGAGCCGCCGCGCGGGCCTCGCGACGAAATCGCGAGAGGCTTCGCTCGTGGTCTCGCACGTCGGGTTGCACGAACTTCACCGCGACGTCGATCCCGAGGTCCTCGTGGTGCGCCACCCAGACGGCACCCATTCCCCCCGCGTCGAGGGGTCTGCGCAAGCGGTACTTGCCGGAGATGAGCTGGCCGCGCTCGAGATGCGACAGCGCCTCGGGATGGCTCACGGTGCCAGACTACTCACCTGCGTGGCGATGCGCAGCACATTCGCCGACCGGCCGGAACGTCCCCGGGGACGTCCCCGGCGGCCTTTGGGGGCTCGCGCAGGACGCCAGGGCCCCAAACCCTCGAAATGGCATCACACGTGAGCGTGGCACGGCGGTCGCAATGCTCGACGGTATGCGATGGATACGCTGGATGTGGACCGCCCCCGTGGCCGCCGTGCTCGCGAGCGCCTGTGTCGGCAACATCGGTAACGAGCCCGAGGAGGCACCTCCGCCCCAGGGTACGCCGACGGACTTCGCGTGCGACCCGACGCTCGTCCCGGAGACGCTCCCGCTGCGCCGGCTTTCGCAACGACAGTATCGAAACACGGTCGTCGACCTCGCCGCATTCGCGGTACCGGGTGAACGCGCGGCCATCAGGGGCGAGCTCGAGACCACCCTCGACCGCATCATCGACGACCAGCCCATCGGCGAAGACAAGCACTACGCACGACTGAGCCGGCTCGATCAGTCGGTGCAGCAAAACAACGTCGACGTCGCCTACGACGTGGGCGCGGCGCTCGGTACCGCGATCACGACGCCGCCCCGACTGGGCACCGCCGTGGGCCCATGCGCCACGGATGGCGACCCCAGCAACGACGACGCCTGTCTGCGCGACTTCATCCTTCGCTTCGGGGAGCGGGCTCTGCGCCGCCCCGTCACCGACGAAGATCTCGTCTTCTATTCGGAGCCGGCCGGCCAATCTCCCCACGACCCCGCCGACTATGCGGACGTGGTCACGGTGCTCGTCAATGCTCCCGAATTCCTCTACTTCGTCGAGAGCGGTCAGCCCGGCGAAGACGACACCGCCCCCCTTGGGGCCTACGAGCTCGCGTCGCGGCTGTCGTTCCACTTCTGGCAGACGATGCCCGACGAGGGTCTCTTCGCTGCAGCGCGCTCGGGAGCCCTGCTCACCGAGGAGGGCTACGCCCGCGAGCTCGATCGCGTCTACGCCGATCCACGCACCCGCGACGCCCTGGCGGAGTTCTTCGGTCAATGGCTCATCAACAGCACACTCGACTCGTTCCAGGCACGGGTCGGCGTTCCGGCCTATGACGCCCTCCTCGACGGCCTCACACCAACCCCGACCTTGCGCGAAGAGATGTGGACCGAGGTGGTCGACAGCGCGCTGTACCACGCGACCGACGGCACCTCGTCGTTCGCCGACTTCATGCGAAGCGACCGATCCTTCGCGCGGACGGAGGACCTGGCGTCCATCTACGAGGTGCCCCCGTGGGATGGCGAAAGCGAACCACCTCGGATGTCTCAGCCGGAGCGTGCGGGCTTCGTCACGCGGGCCGCAGTGGTCGCCACGGGCACTCTGCAGTCCCGTCCGATCATGAAGGGGACCTTCCTCCGCAAGGCCCTCTTGTGCGACCCCATTGCCGCCGCCCCCGCCGACGCCCCCACCGAGGTCGACTTCAGGCCGGGTATGAGCACCCGCGAGGTCGTCGCCGAAATGACCGAGTCAGGCAGCTGCGCGACCTGCCACGTCTCGTTCATCAACGGCCTGGGCTTCGCCACCGAGAACTTCGACAGCTTCGGCCGGCTACGCGTCGAGCAGCCCCTGTTCGACTTCGAGACGGGCGCCCCCGCGGGCGTTGCGTCCGTCGAGACACGAGCCCAGCCACGGGTGGACGGCGAGGACGCCCCCGTGACCGACGCGCACGAGCTGACCGATCGCATCCTCGAGAGCGACAAGCCCTACGCGTGCTTCAGCCGCCAGTACTACCGATTCACCTTCGGACGCCGCGAGCAGGACGCCCCCGACGGTTGCGCCCTCGAAGCCGTTCAGGACGCCCTCCGCGACGGTCGACCCCTCGGCGAAGTCCTGCGGCTCGTCGCTCTCCAACCCCAGTTTCGCCAGCGCACTTTCATCGAGGACTGACCCATGGCTCGACAGACCAAACGACGCATGTTCCTGCAGGGGGCTGCAGGCTTCTCGCTCGCCATCCCCTTTCTCCCCAGCCTCGCCCCCCGCGACGCGGCGGCCCAGTCGACGAGCGTGAAGCGCTTCGTCGCCTTCGGCACCGAACACGGCGGCGTCTGGCAGAGCAACATGTACCCCGACGCGAGCACGCTGACGCAGACCTCGAGCTACGCCGGCCACCAGATTCGCCGGGGCGCTCTCGTGCCCCAAATCGAGGGCGACATGGCCGTGCTCTCACCCGTGTTGCGAGCGGCGAGCCACCGCCTGACGCCAGCGCTTGCCCAGAAGCTCAACGTCTTGAGGGGCTTCGACATCCCGTTCGACATCGGTCACAACAGCGGCAGCTACCTCGGCAACTACGCCGCCAACCTTGCCGAAGGAGGCGTGGGCCATGACATGCAGGACTCGCCACTGGCGAGTCTCGACCAGGTACTGGCGTGGTCTCCGAGCTTCTACGGCGACCTCGGAACGATCCTCGAGCGCTCGCTCGTGATGGGCCTCTCGAGCATGAGCTACGGCTGGAGCAATCCTTCCAACCAGTCGGGCGACATTCAGCGCATCTCCCCCCAGGAGAGCAACCTCGCGCTGTTCGAGCGCATCTTCGTCCCGCCAGCGGAAAACCCCGAGGAGCTACGCCCTCCAGTGGTCGACCGGATCTTGGAGGACTACCGCCGGCTCCGCGACGGCAACCGGCGCCTCTCCTCGGGAGATCGCCAACGACTCACCGAGCACCTCGATCGCCTCGACGAGCTCGAGCGGCGGCTCTCGGTCGTGGTGTCCTGCGAGGACATCGAATCCCCAACGGTGGCGAGCGACTCCGTCGATCTGGAGAACGGAGGTCAGCAGGCCGACATTCAGTACTGGCAGCTCATGAACGACGTGATCGTTGCGGCCTTCGCCTGTGACACCTGCCGCATCGCGACCGGCCTCCTCAACGAGGTGACCCACTTCAGCGACTATCCGGGCGGGTGGCACCAGGAAGTAGCCCACCAAGCCGACTACGTGACTTGGTCCGCCCCGCCGGTCGCCCATCCGCAAGACATTCTGACCGAGAGCAAACAGGCGTTCTTCGAGCACGTCTTCCTCGACCTGGCCGCCAAGCTCGACGCCGTCGCAGACCCACACGGGCAAGGCACCCTCCTCGATGGCACCCTCCTTCAATGGTCACAGGAAAGCGGGGTCGCCACCCACGAGTCGATCGAGTGTCCCGTGGTGACTGCCGGCAGCGCCGGTGGCTACTTCCAAACCGGTCAATACTGCGACTACCGCGATGAGAACGCCCCCTTCCGCGAAGCCGAGCCTGGCTTCGTGGTGAACTCGCACCGGGGCCTCATCTACAACCAGTGGCTTGGCACCGTCGCGCAGTCGATGGGTCTCGACCCGTCCGAGTACGAGACCGGCGGCCACGGAGGCTACGGTCAGGTCGCGTTCGGCTTCGGCGCCTACTACCCGAGCACGGGGCCCGTGGTCGATGCGATGGGGGACCCGGTGCCCCTCATCACCTCGTGAGTGGACGAAACGGGCACGTTGCGATGTGATGGTTCCATGCGCGCTTGGGCACCGTTGGCGATAGCCAGCCTCGTCGTGACGGGCTGCAACTTCGTCACCAACAACTACTCCCTCGAGAATGCAGGCGGAGGCAGCTCCACCGGGGCCACGAGTGGAACGACGGGCACGGGTGGGATGGGTGGCTCGACCGCAACCTGCAGTGTCGTCTTTCGCGACGACTTCGAAGAACCACTGAGCGTGAACTGGGTGGCCACCGGTGAGCCAAGCGCGACGGGGGGACGGGCCGAGCTCGGGGGCACGAGCGTCGAAAAGCTGGAATCCAAAGACCTGTTCGACCTGACCTCAGGGGGCTGCGTGACGATGAAGATCGACGCTCTTGAACTGCCCGCCGGGGATGACCGTGCGATTCTGTTCGTGACCGATCCGCCCTTGGCTTCGAGCATCACGATGACCGGCTACGGCTGGGAAGAGCTACATGCGGCAGACCCCGGGGGTGGAAGTGTGCTCGGCGGATTGCGCGACCCGGAAGACGCCCTGAGAAATCACTGGCGAATCTGCCTCGACGACGGGGGCCTCGCCCACTTCTTCGCCTCCGTCGACGGCATCACCTACACCGAGTTCGACGACCGCGAGGATCGCGTCGCAGCCTGGGACGTCACCAGCACCTCGATCGCCATTGAAGCCTTTCCGAGCATGGGCTCGACCACGACGATGACGGTCGACTGGCTCGAGGTCTGCCAGGGCTTCTCCCCAGACCTCTGATCCGACGAGGGAAGGCTCGGAGCCTACTCCGGCCAACGGCTCGGGCTTCCGCCGTGCGCACCAATCGCTCGCGCAACGCAACGCGCCAAGGTCGTCCCGTCCGGTCAGGAAGCGTCGATGCGATGGCGAAAGCGCACGATCGCTTTCACCTTCGCAGGCTTCGATTTCACGTCTGCAAGCAGCCGCCTTGCGCGACGCCTCAAAGTGCTCGAAGTCAAACCGTCCGATTCTGGCACTCCGCGTGCACTACAGGACGACGCGTTCGGCGAGATCCCCCCCTTCGCTGAGCGCGCCCGCCGTCCGAAGGCTTCCCCCCCCTGCCCTCGGACGGCGTTTCTCATTTTGTCGCCGCACCAAGCCAGCCACGAGGAACCCGTTGCAGGGGTGATGGCCCCCGTTTCACCGCTGCAACCCCCATCCTCTGGCGCTCCCCCAAAGTGCGCGAAGTCACATCGCCGACGATTGGCACCACTCCTGCAATGGTTCCAGTCGACGCGTCCCAGCGAATCCCCCCCCTAGCTGGGGCGCTCCCGCCGTCCGATGGCTCCCCCCCGCCATCGGACGGCGTTTCTCATTTGGCTCCTGGCAGCGGGGCAACGCTCGAGATGAGAACTGCCCGCTCTTTGCCCGCCGACGTCCCACGCGGCCTGCTAGGGTCCAGGCGACACGCATGGGCCAGAACGACGTCACCTGCAGCCATGGCTTTCCCGCAGCGCTGCGCCACGTTGCCGATGGCGGTCCGCCACTGGTGTTGACCCGGCTGCGCTTCCGCATCGATGTCGACCAACTCATCCTCGAAGCGCCCATGCACGAAGAGGCGACACGTCACGACGAGCGCATCGCGCTGCACGACTTCGAAGCCGGGCCGTGGCCGCAGACCTTGGCACAGGGTCAAACCCTGGTCCGGGTCACCGAAGCGGGAAGCGACCCATCTCGGTCTCTCGATGTTCCGGCGGGGATCTTCCCGGCGTTGTACAGTGCACTCGGTCGCGCGCTCCAGCCCGGCGACCAGATCGCCATCGCGGACGGGAGCCGGACCGAGGGCTTTCGTGTGGTCCGTTTCGGCCCGCAGCGGCCCAAGGTCGACGATGGAGACCAGGTCACGCCGCTCCACGCCGTAGCCTTCGACGTCGACCCCGAACAAGGGACGGCATTCGCAACGTTCGCAGCCCGGGTCGAAGCCAGACCCGAGGCCCGCCTCCAAGTCTCGTTGGAGCAACCCATTGGCGACGAAGTCACTGCGGACGTTCCGGACGAGCCCGCTCAGCCAAGGCCGCGTCGCAGCTTCGCGACCAGCGCCATGGCGGCCCAAGCTGCGCCCGGCCAGGCTACCCCTTTTCGACCCTCGACCCCGCCGCCCCAGGGACCGCCTCAACCTTCGGGCGTCGTCGAAGCACTTCCTCCCCCGCCGGTCGCGAGCGCACCGCTCATGCAAAGCGGGCTGCCTCCATCGGCGCCGCTGCCGGTTCGTGGTCCCGACGCGGCCCGCCCCCTCCTCGATGCCAGCGCCCCACCGGTCCGGATGCGGCCGTCGAACCACCGACCGGCGCCGGCGCTCGAGCCGGCCATGCCTCGCATCGCGCTCGAGCTCTTGTGGCACGACCCAGACCGCCTCGATGAGATGAAGACCTCGCCAAACCTCGTGGGGGCGCCTCGGGTGGAGAGGCTCGACGGACGGCGGCGCGTACGAAACAAGAGGAAGTCCGATGAGGTCAAGCCCGAGAAGGTGGTGACCGAGCTCCTTCGGTACAGCTCACCCGTCACAGCGTCTTCGCTGCGGACCGCTCTTGGCGAGTCGCTTCGAGCGGACGAGCAAGAGGCGAGCAAGCTGTTGATGGTGGAGGGCGAGCTCTACCTGAGCTTCGACCCCCGAACCGAGCTCGAGACCCTGGTGAGCCTGGCGCGGCCGTTGGCCAAGGGCGGCGGAGCCCTTGCGGATGCTCTCGACCACGTCGATACGCTGTTGAGCACCCCGATCGAAGGCGCACCGGACGTGGCGCGAAGGATGGCGGACAGAATCCGGCGGAGCTGGAAGGAAGCCAACCGAAGCCTGCCGGACGACTACCTCTCGGGCGCGACGGAGCGCGTCCTCCTCACGGAGCGTGCCTACCAAAAGGTACGCCTATTCGGGGGCAGCTTCCTGCGCGGCGAGGTCGCGGTCGACGGCGCCGAACGTGGCGAGCGGATGGTCGTATATCTACCGGAGAGCATCGACGTCCGGCTTCCGTTGTTTCCGAAGCTGCCCGTGCGCATGATCGCGACGGCCCACCTCCAACAGGACGTCGTCGAAAAGAATCCCATGGCGCTGCGCTGCATCGCCATCGCCCGGCGCTCCGACCGGGTCTGAGCACGGTTCTGCAGTGGGAGTCTGTCGCACACGACTCTATAATGTGGTCCTTCGATGGTAGAACCCAATCAGCCGCATCCGGAGATTCCAGGTCAGGCGTCGGGCGCCCACGGAGCCATCAGCGCCAACACGGTCAACAGCGAGCTCGCCCCTCCCGAAACCAGCCTTCGTCCGAGGCCTCGTCCGGGCTCCACCGTGCCCAGGCCTAGGCCCCGCCCCGCGTGTCTCGACTGCGAGACCGACGAGTGCGAGCAACTGAAGGAACGGGCCAAACAGCTCGAGGCCGACATGCAGGAGGCCGAGTCGGGCACAGGAACCGTCGGCGAACGGTATTCCGCGTACACCACGGCCCAACGGAGCCTACAGCAGCTCATGCAGGAGGCCTGGTCCAAGTCCCCGCCGTGTGAGGTCGCCTCGACGTATGAGACCAAGGCTCCTGCGGGTCGACTGGGCGACTACCACGACATGGTGAAGGACCTGCCGCCCGGCTCGCAGGACATCATCAACCAGTCGCCGATGCTCCAGGATCAAATCCTCGAGCTCTCCGACCAAGGCTATACGATGGAAATGGGACCGGCCGGCCAGGGCTCGTTTCACAATTCTGCTCAGAAGCGCATCGTCATCGAGAGTGGAATGTCCGACGAGTGGACCGCCAGCGTGGTCGCGCACGAGGTCGGACACGGTCACTACACCCAGCCGTACCATCCCCCCGAGGGGCTGACTCGGGCGGACTACGTTCGCCTCAACGTGGACGAGTCTCTCCGGAACGAGGCCTTCGCGCGCTACAACGAGATCGCGTTCGAGCGTGACCTCATCGCCAACGGCAACGGCGCATCCGTCACCTCCTCCTGGGGCAACGACCACCTCAACGTGCTCCAAGGTGTGCAGAACGGAACCCTCACCGAGAGTGGCGCCATCACGCAGATCACCAACGACTTCAGGGGCTACACAACCAGCACCTCCGGGCAGCTGTACCCCGACTACTACGGCGACTTCTACGGCGGCTACTACGACCAACTAATGACCGACACCCACGCCCCATGAGTCACACCAACACCATCAACGGTATCGTCGATCGCTTGCTCGTGCTCGAGCGGCCCACGGCCCGCGCCGTAGGAGACGCGGTGGGCGTGAAGCTCGAACGCAACCGGAGCACCAGCGTGCTCGACATCTACGACGGACTCGATCTGTTCGACCCCCTCACGCGGGTCGAGATCAAGGTTCACAAGCGCGACAACTGGGTGCTCTTGGTCCTCGACCTCGACCTCGGCGCGAACGTCACCCAAGACGCCGTCGTCGCCCCATCGGACGATCGGCCTACGATGTCTGCGTCGCCCCACGCTCCGCCGGAGGGACTCGTCGACTCCAAGTGGGAGATCGAAAACGTCGACGTCATCTTTCAGGCAACCACGAAGACCAAGCGCCTCCAGGCCATCGTCGTGCAGTTCCACAACGAAGGGCGGCCGGCGGCGCGACCGCCCATGCCCCCGGTCTAGACGGGTCCTGGCATGGGCGACCTCCAGCAACCCTGGCTGCACGAGCACCGTCGGTGGCGCCATATCGCGCTTCTCGGCGGCCTCGAGGTCATGGCGCCCATACACGAGCACTTGGGACTCGACGTAGACGCCGCGCAGCTCCGGAAAGCCGCCCTCGAAGTGGTGAAGCGACGTGATCTGCGTATTCCGCATCGACGCGCGGACACGACACCGAAGCAGTTGATGCTCGAGCATGCCGACCCCTCGACCCGTGACGCGCTACTCGCCTGGGAACCCACGTTCGTCGACCTCCCGATGGACGACCCTCATCTCCACACGTGGCTTTCCTTCTTCCAACGCGGCTACCGGCAGATCCCCGAGGACGACGTTCCCGAAGACCTGCACGAAGCGGTCGTCGCTTGGCTCGACACCCTCGTCGGCGGTCCGGTCAGCAACGCGTTCCAGGCCGCCAAGGACAGCACGCTGTCGCGGGACGACGCACTCCTCTACGCGCTCGAGGGCTTCGACCACGATGACCCGTTGTGCGACGATCCGCTGTCGCGGGCGCGCTACCAAGCTCACTGCCACAGCTTGAGACGGGCTGCGGCCGAATGGCATCGAACCCTCCACGAAGAAGCTCTCGAGGACATGCTCGATCTGGCCGAGCACTGGTACGAGCAGCAGCCGGGCCAGGTCGACATCGAGCTGCTGCCCATCCCCCACATCGCCAGGCCACCACATGCTCGTCATCCGTAGAGACCAGCTGCAACGCTTGAGCGCGGCTCGCGAGATTCAGTTGCGGCGCCAGTTCCTCCGCACGGTGGCGAGAGCCTTCAGCGATGACGCCCCTTCGCTACAGACGCGAGCGATGCAGGTGGCCCGATCCATCGAGGTCGAATCCGGCGAGTACTTCGACGAAGTCGCGGGTCTCATCCGTCGTCGTTGCGAGCCGGCCGACGACACCGCGATCGCGGGGGCGATCGAGCTCGTGCTACGCCACCAACGCCCCATCGCTTCGCGGGTGGCCTTCATCCACAAGCACTTGCTCCCACACCTGCGCTAGCAGGCCCGCCGCACCACGACCTGCCGTCTAGGCGCTGGCGCGGTTGCCCGCCGACGCCCACGAAGCGTCTCTCGAGAGAACCGAGCTGGCGTGTGACGCTGTCCCCTAGGCGGGGAAACCGTCACGCGACAGGAGCGGAGCGAGTCGAACCCGGAGCGTGGGGTGTCTCCTGTGCGCGAGAGAGGACTTGAACCTCCACGAGTTGCCTCGCCGGAACCTAAAGACGCAGGACGACGCTGAGAGCTCCCAGAGCGAGGCGACGACGCCGAGAACATCGGGAACTGGCCTGCCCTCGCAAGGGTCGGCGCCCTTTCAGGACCCCTCGGCGCCTTTTCCTGACCCGGTCGAGGTGGCCCTCTCCGAGGCCCTCACGCGGGCGTCAGAGGCCGGGCAGTGGGACGTGGTCGCCAAGCTGGCGGACGAGCTGCGCGCCCGTCGCGGGTCGGTCGAGGGGAAGCCACGGGCGAACGAGGGCGAGGGCGCCGAAGTCCTTCGGCTGGTGGTCAACGGCGATGACGAGGCCGAGGGATGAGCGGCTCCAAGCACCACGGCCTCACCGAGGAGGAGCACGACGAGATGGCCGAGCTCCTGGCCATCGTCGCCTCGGTCGCCATGCTCGTGGAGACCAGCAACGCCTTCGGGAAGACGTCGAAGGTGGCCCGCGCGCGCCAGCGCCTCGAGTGGGCCCTCAGCGACTACCGAAACGCCCTCGACGACCACGCCGGCCGGGTGAGCCATGGGCGCGTGAGCTACTTCGGGCGGCGGCCGAGAGTGAGCAGCCTCGTGGTGAGGGCTCACAACCTCGCACTAGCCATCTTCGACCGCCGAGCGCGGGAGCGGCGGGACGTGGCTGAGGACTAGCATCATGGGCACGGCTGTCGCCATCTTCGGAATGGCCGCGACGGGGGCCGTCGGACGTTCAGGGTCGACCCCCGCAGACTGGGCGCCGACGATGGATGCATGTCAGAGGATGCCCCCCCGCCAGACCTCACGCTGGACGTCCCTCCAAGCGTCGGCACCCACACCGTCTCGCTGAGTCTTCCTTTCACCCTCTCCGGCCCCAATCCCGTCGTGGTTCTTGGTCCAAATGGTGCCGGAAAGTCAACACTTGGCAGGGCTCTTGAGCGTGCCGGCGCGTCGCGAGTCCATGGGCACAGGACGCTGACGATCGGTCACTCCGCCATCTCGCCAATGCAGGTCAATAACCATTGGCGAAGCCAGAACAGCTCGGCACACGCACAGCACTACATCTCCAAGGGTGACTTCGACGTGGTCCTGATACGACTCATCGCAAAGTCGGCACATGAGGCTCAACAGTGGAGACGCTCACTTCCTCCTGACCAAGATCTCGTTTCTCGACCAAAGCCAACGCCTCTTGACCGGGTCGACGCTGTCTGGCGACGGGTGATGCCCGACAGAGAGCTTTCTCTGTCGGATGGGCCTCCACGCGTGGGACTCGATGCCGGCTCGTCCTACCTCGCGAACGAAATGAGCGACGGTGAGCGAACCTGCCTCTACCTGCTCCTCCAGGTCATCGCCGCCGATGCAGGTACCCTCGTCATCGACGAGCCCACGCTGCACCTGCATGGCTTGCTTGCCATCCGCCTTTGGACGGCCCTTGAAGAGGCGCGCAGAGACTGTCGCTTTGTCTACCTGACGCACGACTTGCCCTTCGCCCTCTCTCGTCGTTCCGCACGCCTACTCGTGAGCCACGGGTCGAATTGGGTCGACGTCCCTCACGGCGGCATCCCGCACGAAGTGATAGAGACCACGCTCGGCGCGGCAACAATGTCGCGCACCGCGCGTACCCACGTCCTGTGCGAGGGAGGATGGGACGGATACGACTACCTGCTCTATTCAACCTGGTTCCGCAGCCAAGACGTGGCAGTCGTTCCCGTGGGCAGCAGCAGCGAGGTCATCGAGGTGAGCAAAGCCATGAGGTCGACACTCGTACAGGGAGGTCGCGCTGTAGCCATCATCGACGGTGACGAACTCACTCAAGAGCGCCGCCAGAACCTGACAGAAAGCGGAGTATTCGTTCTCCCCTTCTCAGAAGTAGAGGCAATCTTCTGCCTCATGGAGTTCGTCGAGGCCGTTGCGGCGCTCCCAGCGAACGAGAGCCGCAACCTTAGGGAGAAGTGTGAAGACGCGGTGCGCACCGCCATCTCGAGGCCGCATGAGATAGACCGCCAAACATTGAGGCGGACGAAGCGACTGCTCCGCGAGCGAGCTATCGCCACGGTCGATGGTGCCAAGTTCATGGGGGACCACGCAGCGACGAAGGCTGCGCTGGTCGAGAGCTTGAACCGGATGTGGGATAAACTAGACCCCTCCCAGGTTCTGGAAGAGGAGCGCGAAGTGCTGGTGAAGGCGTTGGGTGGAACCTGGGAGGAGGTTCTGGCTGCATTTCCGGGGAAGGACTACGTCGCGAGCGTGGCGACCGCCCTGGGCTACAAAGACAAGGATGCCTTCATTCGGCAATGTGTTGGATGCCTGCGTCGTGCGCTCGAGAAGGACGAGGTGGATCGGAGCGAGGTTGAGCGGCGACTTGTCGAGAAGCTCCGCGAAGTCTTGCCGGACGTTGGGTCTCAGGTCAGTGCTGCTCCGACAACCGACGCGACTTCGGCAGCACCTTGAAGGCGATCCGGTCGTCTTCCCGAAGCTCGTCCACGACCCGCGGAGTTCGTAGCGCGGTGTCGAGGTGCATCAGGCCCGCGGCCTCGCCCTCTCCGCTGTGAACGAAGCCGATGCGTGCCCACCCTGAGGATTCCTCCTCGGTCGCCGCGTTCACCACGATGATGCCCACGCCGGCGCAGAAGGCATCGCGCAGCCTGGCGACGACCGCCAGCTCTAGGTCGCGTCCGAGGTAGGCGGACTCGAGGTTGATGGCCTCGATGAAGAGCAGGTCCAGGTCCCCGCCCTGCAGGTCGAGCTCGTCCCGAAGGGCACCGGTCTCGGGCACGTAGTAGAGCGTGCAGAGGCGCTCGAGGTACCCGTCCCGGGCGTCGCACGCCTCCCAGAGCTCGGGGCCAGCCACGGCTGGCGTGGAGCATGGTGGCCACGGCCATCCCCGCATGCACTTCGCGCTCGTGCTGGTCCAGGTCGACGACCTCGATGGCCAGCGCGGTGATGAGACCGGCGTCGGCATCGGGCTCGTGCAGGGGACCGTGGTCGTCACGCGCAGGAGCATCGCGGCATGGCGCTGACTCATCACAGGGTCAGTCACCCTGCGTCTTGAGCGTCTTCCAGGCGTTCTCGTACGTGCCCCCGTGCTTCATCCACTCGGGTGACATCAGCCAGATGTGGTCCGTGCCGAGCTGCGCGACCTTAACGCGCGCTTGCCACCCTCTAAGCGGGCCGCTCTCGATGCTGCACCAGGTGTTCTTTCCTCCCCAGATCCAGCGACGCTTGACCACGGCGCCGTTGATGCCGGCACAGTTGAGGACCCCTGGCGTACCTTTGGGGTGCATGAGGTGGAAGCTCGCGACGCGCGGGGATGTCTGCAGGTAGTCCAGGTAAATCCTAAGTGGGCCCACGTTCCCCAGCTTCGCACAGAACCCGGCCTCCGGGTCGTGGCCGCCCGTGAGCTGGGCGGTAGGCCCAAGGCACTCCGCCTCGCCGAGCTCATGCGTGGCGCTGGGGTCGGCCTTGTTTGCCGCGACGTAGGCTACGAAGTCCGCGATTCGCTCCTTTGGTGGGCCGCTGGCAGACGGGGCAGGAATGGGTGTCCCGGAGCTGGTCGGCTCCGCGGTGGCGGCCGTGGTGACCCCTGGCTCTGGCTGCGCCTTCGTCGATGCCGCCCTCCGATACGCGTAGGCCACAACTGCAACCAGGACGATGACCGTCGAGGTGACCGCGAAGCCCGCGGCGATGTCCTTCGGGGGCAGATGCACGGCTCGACCAAGGCTATCCTGGTCGCCACCTCGAGCACAGCCGGGGGGCGGCGGGGAAAATCCACGGTGTATCGTTGCTCTATTCGAGCGGACCAGCCTGTGCCCAGCGCATGACCCTGGAGGGGTGAAGGCCCTTTGTGCATCGAGCCGGTATCGTTGGCCCATGCGTCCATACCCTCTCCTGCTCCTCGCCCTTCTCGCCTGCTCCGACGACGAACCCGCCACCACGGCCGGCTCCGGCGGGGCGGGCGGTGACCTCATCTGCTTCGCCGACCTCGACGGCGACGGCTATATCGCCGAGAGCTGCGGCGGGACCGACACCTGCGACGACGACGAGCGGGTGCACCCAGAGCAGGAAGGCTACTTCGAGACCGAGAGCGCCTGCGGGGGCTACGACTTCAACGGGGACGGATTCGAGGAAGCGCAGTGGACCGCCGCGGTCGAGTGCGACAGCAGCCCCAACGGATGCGAGACCGTGGTCGAGGGGTGGAGCTTCCCGGACATCGTCCCGAAGTGCGGGACAGAGCACTACTGGGGCTGCACCACGGCCGACAACGGGACGAGCTGCCAAGGCCCCATCAGCACGACGCCGAAGCGCGTGCAGCGATGTCGTTAGGCTAGCTAGCGCCGGACCCCCAAATGCTCCCGCTTGATGGGGGGCACGCCCTCGACCGGCGGGGCCGGAGTGGTTACACCTACATGAACAAGCGCCCACCGGGTTCCAGGCCGGCGGGCGCGACGACAGCAGGAGAGGCAGCTCCCGACATGTCCCAAGAAGAAATAGGTCCGGGTGAGGACGATCGCAACGAGGCTAGTCCGTTCACCGACGACTATCTGACCGAGATCGTCCCTGGGTACGAGCTCATGACGCGAGAGCAGCGTCGCACCTTGGTCGCCGACTTGGAGCGCGAAGATGCCCTCTTCGACCGGTACCGGGCAGCGCCAGACGATGAGAAGGCCGCCATTCTTGAGCAGAGGCAGTGGGAGCACGTAGAAGAACTGGAGGCCCTCGACAAGGTACCGTCTCGGATCAGGCGGGACGAGTTGCTGCGAGAACTGGTGGCGGAAGGTTACTTCGCATCACGTCGACACGATGATGAGTTTGCCGGGTTTGCCGGGCGGGTGGCCCGGGTCCTTCTTGAGAGCCAGAGCAGACCTGAACTCGCCGATGAGATGGCGGAGATTCGCCGCGCGGTGGCAGCCTGTGAGAAGAAGCTGATCGCGCTGGGGGTGAGCAACGCGGGCACTCACTATGGACCGCTCCAAGCTAATTCCACGAACGACCTCGCGCCGAACGCCCGCGCTATCCGCAACCGCCTCAAGGCCCTCGTCGACGAGGGGGCAGACGTCCAGATGGCCAACGACATCATGTATCTGGTCGACAGGTGGCCGGATGAGGTCACCGGCGACGCCTCGCGGTACACCATCGCGTACTGGCTAGCTGTCCAGTTGGAGAGCTGGGACCGCGAACCACGGCGCTCGCGTCGAGATCGCGCCGATGCGATCTACGAGAAGATGCCCTTCCGCGGCGACCCATGCGACCACCACCGAAGCGGACTAGAGGAGCCTTTCGAGGAGGACCCCACGGTCGTCGTGAGGAAGGCTCTGCTTGCGATCGGGTGCACGAAAGAAGAGGCAAAAGCCCCGTTCGAGGCTCAACGAAAGCGACGCGAGAGGAGACGAGGGGGGACAAAGCGATAGTGTCCCCCCCGGTTTGATGGGCACAGGTGCGAGGCTTTAGTCGTATACGACGATGGCCACGCAGAAGACCCTCTCACGCCGCTGCATGCACCCCAGCTCCCGCTCGGAGCTTCACCTCGAGACCCTGGCTCATGGGTCGCTAGCCATGGCCCGGGCAACCGGGGTTCACCGCGTGTCGCTGCTCAAGGCGCTGGCCGGGCTGCCCCTCCGGTCGGACCTCGCGGCGCGGCTGGAGGCCTTCGTCAGCGAGCGACCGTCTTGCGTGCGGGTGTTACCGAAGGAGGGCGCGGCGTGACGAGGCAGGCGCGCAGCGACGCGCCCCCGGGCTACGTGAGCGTCCAGCTCCCGATGGCCGCGCTCACCGTGGTTTCTCGCGGCCCACGCCTAGTCTCTCAGAGGACCAGCGAGGAGGTTCTGGGGATGCCGCGGACCCACTTCCTCGCGACCTGCAGGGCGTTCGAGGCGACTGGCGGTGAGGTCATCCGCGACCGACGACTGGTGCTCGTGGAAGTGGAGCCCTTCGTCGCGTGGCTGAAGGCGCGCACTCGGGCCGACGCGGCGCGGGCGAAAGCCAACGCGGATGAAGCCGATGGCGCCGCCGATGATCTGGCTGCCGAGCTCGGGCTCCGGGTGGTGGGAGGGGCACCGTGAGTGGTCTGGGGGAGGGACACTGTGCGGTGCTCGAAGCCCTCGCCGAGAGGTTCCCGACGTTCAAGGACGACGTGGGCAACCGCCGCGAGATGCTCTGCGAGGTCTGCCGTCACGACGTTGGTGCCGATTGGCACGCGAATCGCGACGAGGGAAGCGAGGGGCACGCCGGTGCGCTGCTGTGGACGGACTCGCCGTCCCTCGTGCTCTTCGCGTGCCGGGACTGCTACCGGCGGCCGATCGCCGACATCATCCGGTGTTGGATCCCGCTGGGGTGGTTCTGCGGCCGTCGCGCCTGGCAGCAGCTTCATCGGATCTCGAACGACTACGCGCTCGACGCGCCGACGCTGAAGAAGCTCATCGCGATCATGGCCAAGGCGAAGAGCTTGCCGTCGTCGAAGCAGTCCTTCTGGTTGCTCGGTGAGGACGGGGCCAAGGCCTCAGGGGGGCGCCATGAGAGGTAGAACGACTCGACTTCATCGGGCCGCGCGCATCTACGCGCGTCTCGGTCTCCCGGTGGCCCCGACGGCGCCGGCGGCGAAGCGCCCCTTTCTCGTCGAGGGCGGATGCAACGCCGCCACCACCGACCTCGAGCAGATCGACGCCTGGTGGTCGATGGCGCCCAACGCCAACGTCGCGCTGGGATGCACGAAGGCCAGCGGGCTCGTCGCGATCGACCTCGACGCCCCCCACGGGCAGCAGCAGTGGAGCGAGCTCAGCGCTGGCCAGGAGCACCCCCCGTGTCCGATGGCCGTCACGCCCGGCGGTGGTTTTCACCTGCTCTTTCGTCGTCCCGATGGCGTGAGCTTCCGCGGCCGCATCCGCAGCCACGTCGAGGTGAAGGGCTGGGGGACAATTCACGTCGCCCCGAGCGTGCACCCCGAGGGCGGCCGCTACGGGTGGGTGCCGGGTGCTCGGCCGGTGGTCGATATCCCGATCCCGATGATGCCGCCGTGGCTGGTGGAGCTGGCTCGCGTGCCCGACGTCGAGGTTCTTCCGTCGTCGCCCCGTGGCGAGACCGGCGACGCCGTGGAGCGCGCCGGTTCCTACCTCGAGCGCATGGATCCCGCCGTCAGCGGCAGCGGCGGCCACAGCGCGACCTTCCGCGCAGCCGTCGCCCTCGTGCGCGGCTTCAACCTTCCCGACGATGTGGCCCTCGGTCTGCTCGTCGACAACTTCAACCCCCGCTGTGCCCCACCGTGGTCGATGCGCGAGCTCCGCCACAAGGTGCGTAGCGCTCGCCGACACGGGCGCATGGCCTTCGGGGAGAAACTCCACGCGGAGCGAAAGGCCTCATGAGCGAGCCGGCCGACATTCGCCAAGGATGGCGAAGACGCCTCGAGCAGTGCATCGGGAGTGGCGACGTGGAGGGGGCGGCGGACGCGCTGCAGCGGGTCATGGGCAACCGTGACCCCAACGAAGCGCCCCCGCCCGACAAGCCGGCTTTCGAGTGGCTTACGACCGCTGACATCTTCGCGCCATTGCCGCCGACGCCGTGGGCCGTCGAAGGGCTACAGCTCGCCCCCGGCCGTCCGGGCGCGTTCGTTGGGTTCGGTAGCTCGATGAAGTCGCTGTCTGCCCAGTCTGCCGCGCTCTCAATGGCGACGGGCCAAGCGGTGTGGGGCGAGTTCGCGGTGCCCCGTCCGCTCAACGTGCGCCACATCGACATGGAGCAGGGCAAGTTCGCCACACGGAAGCGTTACCAGCGCCTCGCTATCGGGCAAGGGCTGGACTGGGATGCGATCGACGGCCGCCTACAGTTGGCGTGTCATCCGCGGTTCTCCCTGGCCGACAAGAACGCCGAAGAGGTGCTCGCCAAGGTGAGTGCGGACGCTGACGTCGTGCTGCTCGACTCGTTGCGGGCTCTGTTGCCTGGGGTCGACGAGAACAGTTCCGAGGTCCGCGTTTACATCGACCGCCTCACCCGCGTGAGCGAGGCCGAGGGCGTCGTATTCATCCTCATCCACCATAGCCCCAAGCCATCGAAGGAGCGCACCGACAAGCGGGCCTTCATGCGCGGCAGCGGCGGTATCTACGACGGCTGCGGCTCCGTGTTCCTGATCAGTGGCTCCGGCCAAGACGACCGCACCGTCGACCACATCAAGCCCCCCGCCGAAGCGGAAGGTGGCGAGGTCGAGACGTTCGGTCTTCGCGTCGAGGACGTCGAGGATGACGGCAACCCGCGCGCTGGCGTCCGGGTCCGCTACCTGCCCGCCGAAGCGCTCGAGGCGGTAGCGAAGGCGAAGGAGAGCCCCACGGACGCCTTCAACAAGATGAAGTCGGAGGCGCTGGCATTTGTTCGTGACAGCGGCTCGGCGCGCAGCCGCAACGCCATCGCCGCTCGACTCACGGGCAACCGCACAAAGCTCCTCCAGGCGATTCGGGAGCTACTCGAGGATGGCGAGCTCGTCGAAGCGGGAGGGGCCATCCGATGCGCGTAGACGAGAACCGCCGAGGGCCATGGCTACTGGTTCCCGCCCCCTATTCTAGGGGGGCGGAACCAGGTACCAGTTCCAAGAACCGCCGGAACCAGTTCCGGAACCACCACCTCTGCCCTGCAGGCCCCGCTATCACCCAGGGACCGGGAGCCCTTCACGAGGGGCATAGGTGGCGCTCCCCTGGCTCGCCCCACCTGAAGCCTTGCGGCCCGCGGGAGGGGGCCAGCCATGTCCACGTCGAAGACCACAGCTACGAGCACGCCCACGAAGAAGAAGACCGCCACGAAGCCGAAGCAGCCGCCGGCGCCGACCGTCACGCGGCGCTTGCTGCACGCGTGGACGCCTCCGCCGTGCCCCGAGGTGGCGCAGCTCGTGCGGGTGAACGGCAAGCACTACGCCGGCGAGCGACTGGAGGCCTGGGCGCTGCGGACCGTGATGGTCGACGGGCAGCCCATCGAAACCGAGGTGTGGGCCTCGTCGCGGCGCCTGGGGGCTCGCTCACGGTCGCCGAGGACGACCCGACGCACATGGGGTGGCTCCGAGACGGCGAGGCCGTGGCGGACCTCTTCGAGGTCACGGAGGAGTGACGGCCACCGCCTCGGACGCCCAGCCCCCGCGTCGCGCCGCTCGAGTCCTGCCTCTGCTTCGGCGCCCCCGGTCCCGTGCCGAGTGCGTGGATGGCCCCCGCCCCTGTCCCTGGGTGAGCTGCCGCCACCATGGGTTGTGGCTCCGAGGTCAGCAAGAGCGCCGCGGACTCGATGATGACCAGCTTGTGGAGCTCGTGGAGCAGCTGCCGTACAGCTGCGGGCTCGACGCCGCCGACGAAGCCGAGGGCGATGGGGGGTGGACCCTCGCACAAGCCGGCTCGGTCATCGGCGCGACGCGGGAGCGTGCCCGGCAGCTCGAGACCAGCGCGATGGCCAAGCTGCGGCTCCCCGTGGCCCTCGCGCTCGGGCGCATGGCGGGCGACGTCGGAGACGTGTGGGAGGGCGACCTCTCGTCGACTTGGGACGGATTGGGGGACGGATGACGACACCAGCAAAAACTGGAGAAGAACTGGCTGCGACCAACGGGGGGCGGTTCCGGACCGGGCCCGACCCCCGCCGGAACATGGCCGGCCGGCCGAAGCTGAACGCGGACCAGCGCAAGGCGCTGAAGGAGATGCGGAGCTGGACGCCAACCGCCATCGAGGACTTGCGGTTGCGGCTGTTCGGCGATGCGGAGCGCGACATCAAACCGGAGAAGAACACCTACACGTGGCTGTCCTTGTGGGACCGCTGGGCCGCGTACGTGTTGGGCAAGCCGGGCGACATGCTCGAGCAGTGCGCGGCAACGCCCGAGACCACCGCGGACGCGTTGGAGCTTCGGTGGGCGGACATGAGCGCGGCGGACCGCGTGAAGGACCTCGAGGCGGTCATGCCGATGATCGCCGCCGCACTCGAGAAGGCCAGAGCCGACCTGGCCGACGAAGTGAGAGACGAACCCGCGGCGCTGCTCGCGGCCGAAGGAGACGCACGATGAGCAACGACACCGAG
>JAUHZF010000156.1 GCA_030426145.1 Polyangia bacterium | reverse complement strand
AGGTCGACGAGTTGGTCACGGTCTGAGTCTGGTCATTGCCCACTGTGCGCGTGAGGTTGGCGCCCACGCTCTCGGTGGTGTTGTTCTTGATGTCGACGGTCATGTCCTTCGAGGCATTGAAGAACATCTGCTCGGAGCCCTTGCCGTCACCCATGCGCATCTCGTTGACGCTGCCACCCCCCGGTGACGTCGCCGTCTGCAAGCTGCTGCGATAGGCCTCGTCGGGCAGATTGTACGGCGGCGGGTGGGTCGCATCGTAAAGGCGCCCCATCACGATCCCGCGGTCTGGGTCACCGTCGAGGTGGGCCACGGAGACCTCCCAGTCCATCCGAGGCAAGAGCATCGAGTCGCCGAGGGCGAGCTGGCTGGTACGAAACCACTCGCTCGACTTGTCGTCTTCGGGTCCGAGACGATCCCAGGGGTAGCGGATCTTCACCGCGCCCCGCTCGTCCACGTGAATCTCCTCCCCACCGGCTCCCGTGGTGCGCGCCGTCGATAGTGCCGTCGCCATTCCTTGTCGTCTCACGTGCTCGGGGCGCAGCTTGGCCGTGGCCGTCGGGACCGCATCGAAGGTGGCGCGGTAGTCGAAGTCACCGTCGTCTTGGCGGCCGAGTCGGGGCGCTCGCCCGCGGATCCGCATGGAGGTGACCACGTACTCCTGGTTGAGGGGAGCGTAGGGGTGGTCTTCGACAGTCACGCGAAGCCCAGGAAAGAGGCCGAGCGATCCGGTATCGCCAGCGATGGTCTGGCGCCCCATCTGGAACTGCTCCAGGGCGATCTGGGCCAATCGGCTCGCCTCGTCGGGCTCGCTCGCGCGGGCGGGATAGTCGTAGACCTCGAGGCCATGGTCGCCCGGGTCCTCGCTCTCGGCCTCGCCTTCGACCGCGAGCTGAGGGCGGTCGATGTCCCGATCGCGTAGCGTCACCTTGTCGGTGCGAACCTCGTGGACCTGGGAGAGGCGGGTGGCGATGTCGGCGGCCTCTTCGAAGCCGTGCTCGTGCCGATAGGGCAGCACCGATGGGCTGGCGTCGCCCAGGCCTCGGGGGTCGTCGCTGAAGACGAGCTTGGCCGCACCTTCGTGGTGTGTTGCGAAGTAGATCCCCTCTTCGGAGAGCACGCGCAACATGAACGGCAAGTCTCGCTCGCGATATTGCACCACGTAGGTGCGCGGAGGATGCTCGGCGCTGAGCTGCCAGGTCTGCTGGTCGGCGCCGATGCCCGCCGCGTCAAGCACCTCCATCGCGATATCCTGCGCCGTCTTGCCTCCCGGATCGAACCAGGCACGGCAGTCGGCGCGCTGCGACAGCGCCCACGGCAGGGTCGCGATGCGCAGGTGAACCGTACGCACCCCGTCGTCGGCCGGCTTGCGGCGGGCCTCCACCACCCGCCCGAAGAAACTTCGCTCTGCATCGCCGACGGTGCGTCGCAGCCGAAGCTCGGCCTCCTTGCCGATGAGCTCGGAGGGAGGGCAGGGCTCGCGGTCTTGCTCGACCACCTCGCACACGAGCTCCGAGATCGCGCTCACGGCCTCTTTCAGGTCGTACTCGATCACCTCGAACGATCGGTCTTCGACCGAGAGTGCAGGAAGAACGATGGATGTCACATCAGCCACGACTGCCCCCTCACGCCATCTTCAGCTGGCCGCCCATCTTGATGACCATGGCGCCCTTGACCGCGATCTTCTTGCCCTTGACCACCATGGGTCCGCCCCCGAGCTTGATCTCGGATCCGCCGCCCTTGAGGGACCCCACGGCCCCCAGCATCGTCACGAGCGGAGCCTTGATCACCAGGTCGCCGTCGAGCTTCTGGTAGTGCAGCCCGCCCACCATGGTGGTGACCGACGCGCCACACGTCTGCGCGAGATTCGCTTTGGTGAGGTGGAGCTCGGCCGCGGTGGACGTCTGGGTCTTGTTGCCCGCGATGTTCTCCCCGTGGCTGCCATTGATGACGTGCACCACGACGGCCCCAGCAGTGTGGCTGTAGTTCCCCGCCACCTTGTCGGACAGAGAAGCGATGGACCCATTGAGCTGCAGACCGCCCACCGAGCGGGAGACGTCGCCCTCGACCTGGTAGCGAATCCCGTTCTGAATCGTGATCTGATTGCCGGCGACCGTGTAGCTTCGATCGACGTCGATCTTCTCCGTGAAGTCACACGTGGCATTGCTGGTGTCGTTGGCACCCACCGTGATGCTCTGGCTCCCGCCGACGTTGAGGGTTCGGTTCTCACCGATGTCGACCGTTTGGTCGGCCCCGACCGAGATCGCCTCGTCCGCGCCCACGCTGGAAGTGCAGTTGACGCTCACGTGGTGGGTCTCGTCGACGCCGACCTCCTCGGTCTTGTCGTTGCCGATGGAGGTGTTGAGGTCCTTCTGCGCGTGTACGTTGAAGCCTTGGCTGTCCGCGCTGTCGGCCATCGAGATCTCGTTGAAGCCACCTCCGCCCGGTGAAGACCAACTCTTGAGCGAGCCGGACGTCTTGCTCCCAGGGAGCCCCGCCGGGGGCACCTTCTCCCCGGTGTAGATGCGTCCGAGCGCCAAGGGGCGATCGGGGTCCCCGTCGAGGAAGGCCACCGCCATCTCCCAACCGATGCGCGGCATGATCTGGCTACCACCGAGACCTGGCTGCGAGACGCGGATCCAGCAGCTGGCGGTGTGGTCCTGCTGTCCGACGCGGTCCCAGGGAAAACGAACCTTGATCCGGGCGTGCTCGTCGACGTGCAGGGCTTGAGCCTGGGTGCTGCTTCCCGTGACGATGACGGTCTGAACGCCAACGATGCGCGGCTTGCGGGTAAGCTGAGGTCGCGCGTACAGGGCGCCTTCGGGAATGCCACGAAAGACGTTCTCGCAGGCGAAGGTGCCCTCCGAGGCGTGCTGTTGCCCCTTCGTGCGCAGCTCCGTGACGACGAAGGTGCCGTTGGCGTCGGGCGCTGCGGCGCCGGCGACGGAGAAGGGAACCCCGCACCGCAACCCGATCGACTTGCTCGAACCTTCGACCACGTCGGCGTCGGCCCGAAGCGCACGCATGCGGGCGTGGGCGAGCACGTCCCCCTCGGCTGCTTTGGTGAAGCCCCCGGGGTAGTGGTAGTGGCTCGCAGGCATGGCCTCCTCGAGCGGGAACGAGGCCTTGGGAGGGCTCTGCGGCTTCTCGAAGTCGTAGTCGGTCATCTCGACGTCGGCGGTGCGAAGGCTCCGGCGGCGGCGAAAGTCCTCGAGGGGCTCGGCCCCCATCTCGACCCCTTGGGTCATGCTGAAGCGCGTCTCCGGCGTGTCGTCGCGGGAGGAGAAGACCGTGGCGTCATCGCCCACACACAAGGTGTGACCTTCGAGGCTGTGCGAGAAGAAGTAGAAGAGCCCGAACTGCTCCATCAGGCGATGCACGAAGTCGAGGGTCGACTCCCGGTACTGCACGATGAACTCGCGCGGCTCGTAGGCCTTGGTGTTGAGCCACTCCACACGGTCGCCGAAGCCCGCGTCCTCGAAGACCGACTGCAGCACCTGGGGGATGGTCTTCTCTTGGTAGATGCGACAGTCCTGTCGATGGGCGAGGGCCGAGAGCGCCGGACGCAGTCGGACCCGGAAGAAGAGTCGCGAGGCGACGACGTCGAGGAACGCAGCCCGGTCCACCACGCCGTCGAACAGACGTCGCTCGCCGCGGGCGTCGATGACCTCCAACGTAACCTGAGTGCGCAGCAACGACGCGACGTCGAAGCTCGGGTCCTCGCTCCGGAAGTCGACCGACACCTCGTAGGGGTGGCTGATCCGCTCCAACGCCTCGAAGCGAACCGCCATCGCATCGGCGGGCAGCGCCTCCCCGTGCAAGATGAACTGTCCCGTCCCGTCCGCCACGCGCGGCATCATACTCGAAGTCGATCGACAGCGGATGCTGCCCCTCGCCGAGGGCCTCGGAGCTCATCGCGGGTCGGGGCGATGCCAGGTGCCTGCGTGCCCTCCGGCCACGATCGTCTCGCGCCAACGGCGAATGGACGCCTCTTGCTGCACCACGAAGTCGATGGGGTCGAGCTGCACGACCTGACCGCTGCGGAGCATGAGCTCGAGCTGCACGTGGCGTCGCTCCGCTGGAGGACGCCGCGCGGTGTCGAGCTCTTCGACGAGCACGACCGGAGCGTGTGGCTGGCCGCAGCGCCACCGTCTGTTGCTGGTGAGATCGGCGCCGTGCTCGTGCCACCAGGCGCGCCATCGTGAGGCGTCGGTGGTCGGGAGCCAGAGGGTGTCTTTGGCCGGCTCGGGTGGCAGGTCCCGCGCGTCACTCACCTGATGCACCAGGCGTCGCGCCGGGGGCTCGCCGAGGGGAGGATCTGGAGGGACCGCGACGTCGATCTCCTCCGCGGGGAGGTCGAGATCTTCGTAGAGCTCGGCCCCGGTGAAGCGTTCGAGCGCGAAGGCCGCGGTGAGCGCGACCTGGTCGTCGTCGCCGTCGAGCGCGTCGAGCAGGGTCGGCACGGCGGGGATGAAGCCCGTGAAGCCGAGGGCGTAGAGGTCCGCCATGCCCATGCGCGCTTGGGCGAGCTCGAGGAGCTGCGCAGCATCCATCTGCTCGCCCCAGAGGGCGAGGTAGAGCGCGGCCGCATCGTCCTCGCCCACGACGTCCCGCAGGTGATCACCCACCGCGCGGGAGCCTCCGATCATCGCCGCGCGTCGCGCCGCGTCGAGCATCTCGGGAGAAGGTGATGCGGCGAGCAGCACCGCCTGAGCGCGCTCTTGGGCCGCGGGCAGACGCCGCATGGCCGCAGCCGGAAGCGCTTCGATCGCGACCGGCTCTTCGTCCTGGCACGCCGCGGTCAGCTCGTCGTCGGTGGCCCAGCCTCGATGGGCGAGGACCCGAATCGCGAGCGCGTGGTGGCGTGCGTCGCCCCCTCGAAGCAGGCCGCGCAAAACCCGAGGAAGGTGCGGGTGGGGTGAAAGGATGGCCGCGGTCGCCATGGCGGGCATGACGGAGGGGTCGAGCCGCTCGAACGCGAGGTAGAGCCGCTCTGCCGCCGCGAGCGCGTCGCGCCCCTTCAGACAACCGAGCGTCATCGCCGCGCCGAAGAGGTGCGCCGCGTCCTTCACCGGGGCGTCCATGGCGAGGGACTCGATCGACGCGATGGCGGTGGGTCCGAGGGCCGCGACCGCATCGATGGCACGAAACATCCGGTGCTCGAGCGGAAGCGCCACACGCCATGGATCGCCGAGCAGCGGGGCGCGCTGCAGGCCGATCATGGCGACCTCTTCGACGAGCTCGCGGGTTCGCATCACGATGTGCTCTCCCGCCATGATCTGGCGCGTGGGCTCGGGATCGAACCCGGGCGGCGGCGCAGGCTCCGACACCGGGGACGACGCGGGAAACGCGAGGGCGGCACGCTGCTTCGCCTCACGTGAGGCGGCATCGCGCTCGAGCTCTTCGAGGGTCGCGTCGAGCTCTGCGAACGTGCGTGGCCGCGGGGGAGGTTCCGGAGGCACCGGGGGTGCCGCGGCGGGTGTCGGCAGATCGAGAGACGGCCTCAGGCTCGCCCGTCTGACCTCGTGCAGCTGGGGGAGGTCGCCGCTCGCCATGACCGGAGGCTCCGCCACCTCGGGTCGCAGCGGGGTTGGCTGCTGCACCAGGGCTCCACGCGCAACGTCGATGGGCGCACGCGCGGCGTCGAGCGCGGCGAAGGCCTGATGCAAAACCGGCAGGTGCCCACCTCGCGCGAGGTTCTGCTTGGCTTGCTCGATGAGCTGCGACGCGCGCTCGAGAGCTTCGACGGGCTCCGAGCGGTCGTCCATGGCGTCGAAGATGGCTCCGAGGACATCGGCGATGGCGGGGCCGGCGGCCGAGATGTCGCCCTCGGGCATAAAATCCTGATCGAGGGCGGACACGCTCGCCGTCACGTCCCGCTGCGCCTGCTCGAGGGCGTCCTGCCATCCCGCGCTCACGGGTCTGCGATACCCCGGTCGCCCCGCGGTCGAAACCGCCAAGGACGCCCCCGCCGTCGTTGTAGCCTCCGCCCGTGTCCGAACCGATGCCGCTCGACGACTTCGCGCTCCTCACACTTCGGCTCTCCGAAGCGGGTGAGGGGCGTGATGAAGTGTTGGCGGAAGCCGGGCTCACGGAGGAAGCCTGGGAGACGCAGGAGGCCCACTGGGCCGCCGCGCTCGATGCGGCCGAGACCACCCACGGCGACGCCGATGGTGTGCCCCCCCTGTTGGCGACCTACGCGGAGGCCTTCGCGCGGGCGCAATCGAAGCTCCACACGCGCGCCCCCTTGACCTTCGAACGCTACGCGGAGCTCACCCGTGCTCTGCAAGGCGGGGAAGCGATCGCCGAGACCCTGGAGCGTGCGGGACTGCCCTTGTCGGCTTACCTAGAGTCGCATCGGCATTGGACGCAAGCCATGACCACCGACCGCGAGCTCGCGTTGCGCTTTGCGCAGCTGCTCGCGCGGGGCGTCACAACAGCTCGATGAGCTCGATCTCGAAGACCAGCAAGCCGTGGGGCCGCCCCGGCTTGGGCTCCGAGCCGTAGCCGAGCTCGGGCGGGACCCAGACCCGCACCTTGTCGCCCTCGACCATGAGGCCGAGCATCTCGCTGAAGCCTTCGATGGCCCCGTTGAACTGGAGGCGCGCTGGTTTGCCACGAACGACCGACGAATCGAACATCCTCCCGTCGGTGGTCCAGCCCGTGTAGTGGACCAGGACTTCATCGATGCCTCCGGGATGCCGTGTGCCGTCACCCTCCTCGAGCGTGACGTAGGCGAGGCCGCTGTCGGTCCGGGTCGCGAGGGCAGGGGGCGCCGAGAGCTCATCGGGGACCTTGGGCGCAGGGCGAATGCCGACGAGCTCGAGCTCGAAGACGAGGTCGCCCGCCGGCGCCCCACGCTGCTCCGGCTCGTCGCCGTAGGCGAGCGCTGCGGGCACCTCGATGCGCCAGCGGTCACCCACGACCATCATCTGCAAGATCTCGGTCCACCCCGGGATGACCTTGGCCACGTTGAATTCGGCCGTCGCCTCGCCCGTTCCGTCGAAGCGCGCGCCGCTTTTCTTGTAGCCGGTGTACCGCACCTCGACGTGATCGTTGAGCAGCGGGCGCACGTCGCCGCGACCGCGGGCGAGCTCACGCCAGACGATCCCGCTGTCGGTCTCTCCGCGCCGAGGCGTCGACGGCGGAGGCTCGTTGGTCTCGACACTCGCTTCCACGGGCGTCACGTCGACCGCTTCGGGGCCGGACGGCCGGGTGCCGCCGCATCCCACGAGCACCCATGCGAACCACCACCATCTCATGGGCTCATCTTGGCACGAGGATGACGCCGCGCGGCGACTTGGGTACCTCCATGCCATGAGCCAGCCGGCGCTCGACAACCGCACCGAGTTCGCCGTGGCCCCTCGCCTGTTGATGGGCCGGGGGGGCGAGATGCTCGTCACGATGATCAAAGCGTCCTTCGAAGGCGTCCACGATGGTGGCCCCGATACCCCACTCGTGCTTGCGCCCGAGGAGCGAACGCGTGGGGTTCGCGGCGCCGACATCCCGTGGGGCGACCCCGATGTGAGCAGCATCGCCTACCCCAGCGACCATTGCGTGCACAAGCCGGGGACCGACGTGGTCGTCGTGGGTCGAGCCTATGCGCCCGGCGGACCTCAACCCACGTTCGATGCGCGCGTCGAAGTGGGACCGTGCGCCAAGACGATCCGCCTCTTCGGGCCACGCGTATTTCGCCAGGACGGACGAGGTACGACCTCCCCCCAGCCCGTGGAAGAGGTCGACCTTCGTTACGAGCTCGCATACGGGGGCTTCGACGACAGCGACCCCGAGCAGGTGGTCGAGGAGCCACGCAACCCCATCGGCTGCGGTTGTGTTCGCGACCCCGCATCGCTCACCCATGCTGCAGCGCCGCAGATCGAAGATCCCGCGGCCCTGCTCAGCGACGTCGACGTACGACCCGCACCCACCGGGCTCGGCGCCATCGGCCGCCACTGGGCGCCGCGCCGCGAGTTTGCCGGCACCTACGACGAGGCATGGCAGCAAACGAGAGCTCCTCTGCTGCCCGCAGACTTCGACGACCGATTCAACCGCTGCGCGGCGGAGGGCTTGTGGTCCCAAACCCCGTTGGCCGGTGGCGAAAGCGTGGGCCTCTTCAACTTGCTGCCCGGGGGAAGAGCCTGGCGTTTCTCCCTGCCCGTGGTGGCTCTCTCGGTGTCTGTGGCCATCCCGGGACGTGACCTCCTCACCACCCGCCCCCCCCTCGACACCGTGCTCATCGATCTGCTCGAAACCAGCCCCGACAAGCCCCCCGCAGTGGAGCTCGTTTGGCGGGTCGCCATCCCTGCCCCCCGCCGTCTCGACGATGCACGCATCCTCGTGCAGGAGGTATCGCCGTGAAGACCGAAGCCGTCGTCGTCGCCACCGGGGCCACCACGCCCCTCGCGGCGGGCGCCACCGCCACCGCCTTCCTCAACCGCGCCGCGATGGCCGCGATGCGCACGTCACCCATCCTCGACGGTGAAGGCCAACCGGCAACGCTCTGCTTTCTTCCCACTCTGCCTCCCCATTCGGTCGGGGTGGCTCGAGCCATCGCGCTCGGAGAGACGGCTCTGGCCGAGGTCATCGCTCCCCTCGCTCGAGCGACGACGGGCGCCCGGGTCGAACTGGTTCTGTGTGTGGATGGTTTCTTGTCCGAGATCGACGACCCCATCGGGCCCCAGCCGGCGGCGCAGATCGCGACCGCGCTCTCGCGGGCGGCGTCGAAAGGGCTACCCCTCGAAGACATCGCGACCGTCGCGCTCGGGGAGGCCAGCCTCGCGCGGGCCCTCCCCCGGGCATTCGACGCGCTGGCGTCGGGCCGCGCCGACACCGTCGTCGTAGGTGGCGTGCACTCCGATTACAGCCCGGCGCGGATCCTTCAGCTCGATGGCGCCAGGCGTTTGTTCACCGACGATCGCATCGACGCCGTCATTCCCGGTGAAGGGGCCGCCTTCGTCGCCTTGATGCGTGAAGACACCGCACGCGCTCGACGCCTCACCCCGCTTCTCCGCGTGCACGCCGTGGGCGAGGGTCGTGAACGCGCCCGTCCCGACAACGACCACTCGGCCTTCGAGGCGCAGGGACTCACGGTGGCCGTGCGACAGGCGGCCGAGCCCATGCAGCAGGCCGGTCTCACCGCCGGCTGGATGCTCACCGACGTCGCGTTCGAGCGATGGCGCTTCTACGAGCTCTCGGCCGTCGGGGCCCGCACACAGAACCTCTGGTGCGAGCCGCAATACGCCGACGCGCCGGCCCAGCGTATGGGGGCCCAAGGCGCAGCCACCGGCCCGCTCCACATGGTGCTCGCCGCCGCGGCCCACCGCGGTGGTTTCGCCCCCCACACCCGGTGCCTATCGCTGTGCGGCAACGACGAGGGGCAACGGGCCGCGGTCCTGATGTCGGCTCCCTGAAGGCAGCTCGTCATGACCGTTTGCGCTCATTCGGCGTCGTAGTGGGCACGTAGCTGGTGATAACGCGCGAGCTCTCCGGGCTCGCGCTGAAAGCGTGCGGCAAAGTGCGCATCGACGGCCAGCTTTCGCTCCGGGGTGAGGCTGAGCCAAGCGAGGGTCTCGTCCTCGCGCTCTGGCGCTCGGGAGAGCAAGCTCGTGAGCCACGCGTACTGCTCCAGCGTGACGGTGGGCGTAGCACTCTGCGGATCGGCGAAGACCTGGGTCTGGAGATGTCGAACCCTGTCCTCGTCAGAGGATACGGGCGGGACCTCGTAGGTGCCGCCCGCGGGTGGGGGAATCGAGGGCGGTGCCGGGATCTCCGAACGCGTGAACGGCAGACCTGCGTAGGGATCGCCTGCCGCGTGCTCGTCGGTCGCAGGACGCTCGGCGCGCGGGAAGGGCCAACTCGCATCCGTCGCGGGTCTCTTCGCCTCGAGGGACGAACGCGCGTCCGATGCGAAGGGCAAAGCTGCGGGTGGCCACGCCTCGGAACCGTCGAGCGTCTCGATGGGATCCGCGGCGTCGTCGAGCGTGCCGCCGGCGAGGTCTTGTTCATCATCGTGCGCAGGAGCAAAGGGCAGCCCCGAAGGCACCCCAGGTGGCAAAGAGCTCCTGGTGCGGCTCGCTGACGCTTTGAAGGGAAGCGCCCCGTCGTGGGCTCCGGACGGCGAGGGCTCGACGCGCGCCTCGACGGTCGTTTCGAACAGCGTGTGACCTCCAGCTCGAGGGCGGAGCGGGGGGGCGACCGGCGGGGGAACGTTCGAGACGAACCGTGGCTCCGCCCCGGTCGGCCGGCGCGCCCTGGGCTGAATGGGCCTGCGCGCGGCGATGATGCGAGGTTCCGGCACCCGAGGTCGGTCGTCGCCGTTCGAGGGTGCTTCGGCGACCGCTTCCCCGAGGGCGGAGACGCGCTCGAGAAAGCGCTCGTGCAGCTGACGACGGCCATGGCACGCAAGCCCGGCCATACGTGAGAGCCATTCCTGCTGGACGCCGAGCCACTCCACGTCGGTGAGCCCCTCGTCCTCCAACACCTCTTCACGAGGGCCCCCGGCCTCGAGCCGAGCCGTGATGCGCGCGAAGTCGTCCAGGCTCGTCACCCGCGGCGCACGCCCCGGTGGCTCCGGAGTATCGCTCACCTCCCCCGACATCGTCACGGCCGTGAGTATAGCCACCTCTGCCCGGGCCTGCTTACGGACGTTGGCACCGGCGGCCCTTACCTGTACGCCTAGTCGTATGAGCGGCCACCGTATCGAAGGGGATGGACCGGGCCGGGCAGCCCTCGAGGAGGCGCTCGACCGAGGTGCGCACGACGCCACACCCGAGGAGGTCGAGGCGTCGGACGAGCGGATCGAAGCCTTGCTCGAGCAGGTCGCGCCCTCGCAGCGAAGCCCTCGGCCGACCACGGCATCGGACGGCGAGTTGGCGTGGGACGAGGTACGCCACCTGACTGCGCTTCCGGTCGCGCTCGAGGCATCGCGCGTCACCGTGCGCGCTGGCGGACGAAGCCAGACGGTGCGCTTGGCCGACGGCGTGTCGGCGAACCTCGTGCGCGACGCGATCGCCGCCGGCCAGCGCGTCCTCCTCGAGCGCGTGGGTTCCGCCGAGCCCACCGTCGTCGGCGTCATCCAGACCTCGGCCCGCACCAAGCTCAGCGGGGCGAAGATCGAGATCGAGGGCACCGAAGAGATCCTCCTTCGCTCCGGTCGTGCCGCCGTGCGCATGCGCGCCGACGGCGACGTCGAACTCGTCGGGAGTCGCATCTCCGCCATGTCGCGCGGCCTCTTCCGCCTCGTCGGCCGCGTCCTACGCTTGAACTGAGGATCACATCTCGGCGCGCTGCGACGGGGGCTCGATGGCGAACTCGTAGCGCTTGGGCTCGGGGTGCCAAATCCAACGCACCGTCTTGGGCTTGCCCTTGCGTGTTCCCTTCATGCCGAACATGTGGAAGTCCCGGTCAGAGAAGGGTTCCGGGTCGGCATCCCACGCCTGCCAGCTGTAGTCTCCGTCCCAGTAGGCGCCGGCCAGGTCGGGGTCGACCTTGCCGTCGGAGGCGACCCCGATCACATGCCACCGCGGCGGCGCGGTGGCGCCGATCATGACGCTGAAGGCGGGGGGTTGATAGCCGAAGAGGTGGAGCTGTCCATTGCGCTGCGCCACGCCCTTCAGCTCACCCACGCCGTGCTCGCTATCGATGATCTTCCCGCCCTTCTTGACGATGAGCAACGTGCCCTGCGCGACGCCCACCTCGACGTCGCCGATGGTCTCCACCTTGCGATAGAGCTCACGCTCTTCTTTCACCACCGCAATGCGTGGCGGTGGGTAGTCTCCGAAGGCGATGGTCGTCTCACTGATGGGTGTGTCTAGCCAATACACCTTCTGGGGCTCACCTGGGTGGTAGTAGCTCCGGGCCGTCCATCCGAAGGGACCGAAGACCGGCGGCTCGAACAGCACCTCGCGAAGTTCGGCGTGCGGACCGAAAGCCGCGGGTTCCAGCAAGGTGAGCGCCGTCCACCGCGGGTCGGCCTGCTGCTCTGGGTTCGGCGTGAGGACGGGCAGCGGCAGATCGTGGGGGGGGGCTCCCCAGGTCGCGTGCACCATGAGCTCGATGACCGGCGCCACGACGAATGCGGGAGCGGCCGATAGAGGCAACGACACCTCGATGGTGCGCCCCTGCGTTGCGTGCTGAGCGCCCGCAATGGGAGCGCCACCTTCGGTGGTCACCCCCGTCGTGCTGAGACGTAGCCTCGTGACGAACTTCTCGCGAAAGGCGGCCGCCTCCTGCTCGTGGCGCTTCAACAAGGCCAGACACGCCTTCACCACCTCGGGAGGATGTGTTTTGCCGTCGTTCCACATGCCCTCCCCTGCGGGGACCTGCTCGACCTTGCAGCTGTGCTCGGTGAGCGGGATGGTGTGGCCGCTCCGCGCGATCCACCCGAGATGCGGGTAGTCCAAGAACCGCGACGATATGGCCACCGAGGCCCCGGTCGCCCCTGGAGGCAGCTCCGCCGTGACGACGAGACGCTTCGCGCCGAGCGCAATGCGCACCTGGGCATTCGGCGTCAGCAACCACTCGCCCACCGCACCATCGACGACGAAGTCTTCCGGAATCACGTCGGCCTCGACACGTGGCGGTGCGGCAGGCGGCGCCCCAACGCCCGGCGTCTCGCCCGGCGACTCTCCCGTCGCGGCAGCGGGCGGCGTCGAACCGCCGCAACCCATGAGGGCCACCAAGGTGACCGCGCTCAACCATCGCACGTCGTTCATTACTTAGTGTCCTCGATTCGTCCGCGCGACATCACCGTCTCGTCGGTCGACATGTCGACCCCGAACACGGCCGCCTCGCGAGGTCCCATCCGTTGATAGACCACCTCCCACCGCACCGGCAGGACGAATGGTTGCAAGAAGAAGAGCTCGGCCCGCCGCGGCCGACCATCGGCGGGGACACGGTCGTCACCCACCTGGCGGCGCTCATCCCCATCGGGATGGTGAACGCGGGAGAATCGCCGGCCGAGCACGACCGGCCGCGCCGCTTGGCCACCGGCATCCACCGCGCGCACGACCAGCCGCCGGTAGAGGTCGCCCGTCGGCACGGCATGACCGACCTCCGCCACGCGAAGGGTCACCTCTACACGACGCGTGTCGACCGACGACGCGGTGACTGACAAGGCCGACGCCATGAGGGCCTCGTCACCCTGAACCCGAAAGTCGTGGCTCCGGTGCGTCCCATCCGCGCCTTCTACCTCGGGCATGTGGCATTCCTGGCAGCTGCGCGCGCGATGGGCGGAGCGACGATGTTCGCTCATCGTGCTCTGCATCTTCGCCGCCTGCGGTCGAGGAAAGTCGAACTCGTGACAGCTGGCGCACCACGCCGACGTCGCCATGGCGGGCTCGACCAACACCGGGTGCTCTCCGCCGCCCTCGTCGCGCGCGCCGACCACGTCGCGCGCGCCGACCACGTCGCGGGCCAGCACGTGACACGTCACGCAGCTCACCCCTTCGTGTCGTCGCTCATCTTCCGTGTCCGCGGCCTCGGGCGCATGACAGTTTCGACAGAAGGCCATGGGCTCGACCGCATAGGCCGCGAGAAAGGTCGGGTCGTCCCAGGCGCGTTGATGGAGCGAGCCCGACCATTCGGCGCCAATGCGCTGATGGCAGCGCACGCACTCGGCGTTGCTCACGCTCTGGGGTCGGCCCTGCGGCGCAGGCCCCGGCGTCGTTCTGGCGGGCTGCCCCCGCGGGCGGTCGAGGAAGCTCGGCGCGGGCTCGCTTCCACAGCCATGCACGAGAAGGGCGGTGCACGCCCCCCACCATCGTCTGCCCCTACCTCTCAGCACAGCTCCCACAAATCGAACCCGGTTGCGCACGAAGGTACTTGACCGAGGTCGGGGTGGCGATGCACTCTCTTCGGTACCTATCGAGACCGGCTGAGGGACAGGCCCAGTGAAGCCGGGGCAACCATCAGGGGATGATTCATCCCTGAACGGTGCCAACTCCTGAGACGCTCTCTTCACCGAGAGTGTCGATAGATGGGTGGTGCAGCTTTCACTGAAAGCAAGGTGCCATTGGAACCCCGGGCGATTCGTCGTGAGACGACTCTCAGCAAGCCTTTCGCGGCACGTCTCTCTTTGGGGCGCGTCGGGGGAGGTCGAGGCCCGAGATGTATCCGAGGGCGCCGACGACCGCACAACCACGGAGCTCGATGGGCGACCTCAAATCCAAAGAAGGACGCCTCTCATGACCCTCGTAGAATCCCCCAAGCCCTCCTCCGTTCGCCGCCGTCGCCTCGTCACCGAGGCCGTGCGTGCGGGCATCGCCACCGACCCCGTGCACGGGGCGGTGGTCCCGCCCACGGTGCTGAGCAGCAACTTCACGTTCAAGCGCTTCGGGGAGAAGCGCCGATTCGACTATGCGCGCTCCGGCAATCCGACGCGAGCTCTGCTCGAAGAGACTCTCGCCCGCCTCGAAGGAGGGGCCGGCGGCGTCTGCGTCGCGAGCGGTATGGCCGCCGCCACCCTCGTCACGCAATGGCTCGGGCCCAACCGCCGGGTCGTTGCGCAGCACGACATCTACGGCGGCTGTCACCGCCTCTTCGTCACGCTGAAAGCGCGTGGTGTGCTCGACGTCGACTTCGTCGACTTCACCGACGAGCTCGCATGGCGACGCGCCATCGCCGACGGCTGCGCCCTGGTGTGGTTGGAGACCCCGAGCAACCCGCTGCTCCGGGTCGTGGACATCGCACAGATCGCCGAGACCGCCCATGCAGCTGGGGCCAAGGTCGTCGTCGACAACACCTTTCTCTCGCCGGCCAACCAACAGCCCATCGCCCTCGGCGCCGACCTCGTGGTGCACTCGACCACCAAGAGCATCAACGGGCACAGCGATGTGGTGGGAGGTGCCGTCATCGCGGCCGACGCCGAAGATGCCGAGGCGCTCGACTGGTGGTGCAACTGTCTCGGCCTCTCCCAGTCCCCGGCCGACTGCGCCCAGATCACGCGGGGCCTGCGGACCCTGCACGCTCGGTGGCGTTTGCACGAGGAGAACGCTCGCGCGGTGGCGCAGCTCCTCGAGGAGCACCCCGCCGTGGCACGTGTGCACTACCCCGGCCTGCCCTCGAGTCCCTACCACGCCCTCGCGACCCGTCAGCAGTCGGGCTACGGCGCCATCGTCAGCTGCGAGCTCGTGTGCACGCCGGCCTTGCCCGGTGAAGACGCGGTGGCCGCACTCTGCGAAGAGCTTCAGCTCTTTTCCCTCGCAGAGTCCCTCGGTGGGGTGGAGAGCCTCATCGCGCATCCCGCCACCATGACCCACCTATCCATGACGCCGGAGGCGCGGGCCGAAGCGGGGATCGGCGAGAGCCTCGTCCGGCTCTCGGTGGGCATCGAAGCCACCGACGATCTGCTCGCAGATCTGCGACGCGCCCTCGACGCGGTGGCTGAACGGGCGCGACCACGCGCGCGCGCCGCGTTCGCCGGTTGAAGCACGCGCGGGCGGAGCTGCTATCCTCGCGGGGGATGGGCGCGTCCGACCGAACGCTTCGCGGAAGCTGGAAGCTGACCTTCATCGCATGGTCGGGGCTGCTCCTCATCTGGTCCATCGTCACGGTGGCCCTCGACGAGGACAGCCTGCGGCTGCTGCGACGGCTCGGGGTCGAGCGTTCCGACGTGGCGGTCCCCATCATCGCCCTCGTCATCGGGCTGCCCTTGGCCGTCGACATGACGCGCAACCTGCAGCGCACCTACCGGATCTGGAAGCGGCGCGCAGCCACGCAGACCCCCGAAGCCGACTGGAAACCGCTCGTCCCCGCCTACGTGCCGCGGCGCTTCAAACACGAGGGAGGACCCGAGCTGACCCGTCGCGAGCGCACCATCGTCGAGCAGGGGCAACTCATCTTCGGCGCCATCGAGCACCATGGCGAACTCACGAGCGTGGGCGCCACCACCCCGTGGGGACAGACGATCGCGTCGCGCCCCGTCGTCATTGCCGGGGCACGGCCTCGCGAAGGTGAGCGCGCCCCATTGCTCTTCGAAGCAGGTGCGAGAGTCGGTGTCGCGCCCACCCTCCACGAGCTCAACTACTTCGGCGCCGAGGCCGAAGACCGTCGACCTCCGCTGCTGCCCCTCGCCCCTCCCGCAACCCCGACCGGCAGCATGAGCTTGTCCGTACACGCGACCCTACATCCCGTGCACCGCGTGTCTGGAGCCCGGGACACCGAGGTGGGCGAGCTCGTCTTCGACGGCGACAAGCTCACGCTTCAGCTCGGCGACGCCGAGCCCAGCACGCTCCGGCTGTCGCAGCCGTTCCGCGTCGAGCTCTCGACCCATCTCCTGCCCGACGGCAGAGCCGAGCTCAACGTGGCGCTCGAGCAACGGACCCACGGGGCATACCGCGCGGGGGACCCGCATCCCGTGACGTTCAAGACCGAGCTCGACCAGAATCGCGTCGACCGCGACGTGCCGACCCAATGGTGCGACGCCGGCTATCTCCAGAGCGAGGACTTCGACCGGCTCTGGCCCCTCGTGCTGGCCCAGACCGACGACGCTGGCCTCACCGCGAAGGTCGCCTTCGTCTAGATCGGCGGCGGTACGAGATCAGGCCGAGCGCTCCGAGCAGCCACAGTGCCTGATGAGCCGACGTGTCTTCGCTTCGGACCAGGCGACACCCACAGCCGCCCTCCGCGATGACCACGGGGTCGGGTTCGACGGCCGGAGGCGGGGGTGCGTAGCCGTCGTCGGATGCTCGGCCGTAGCCGCGCAGCTTGACCAGCTGCTCCGGCTCGTCGGGGTCGTTGCTCGCGAGAAGAAGCGTGGCCTCCTGCAGTCCCTCCCGCTGAGGGCTGAAGGTGACGGCCATGGTCAGGCTCTCCGCGGGTCCGATGATGAGCTCGCCCGCTTCAGCTGAAAACACCGCGGGCAACGAGGTGGTGCCCGCAGCCACCACCCGCGCCTCACCATCGTTCTGTGCCTGCACGTCGCGCTCCACCGACGCTCCGACGACGACCTCCCCGAAGTCGATGACCTCGTCGGCGAGGTGGAGGTCGGGCAGCGGGATGTGGACCCGCTGGGGGGAGAACGACCACTCGACCTCCGTCGGGGCGATCGGTGCCGGAATGTTCACGAGCGGCATCGTCCACGTATTGCCGAGGGCTTTCACGTAGAGGGCCGGGATGAGGTGGAGCGTGCCCGCGTAGCGCACCGTGCCCTCGGGGTGAACGTCGACCTCCATGAAACCGCCGCGGGGAATGGCATCGTGCGACAGCTCCCCTGCGGCCGTGATGGGCCCCCCATCGACGGGCTGCTGCGGAACACCATCCACCACGCGCTCGATCACCAAGCGGTGGTTGGTCCAGCTCACTTCGAGGTCGACCGCGACGTCGAGCTCGAAGCCGCCCTCGAGGCCGGGAACGTTGACGCCGAGCAGCTGCGTGATGTCGACCTGAGCCACCCGCTGCGGCTGTGAGGACGAGGCCGACGTCACCCCCGGGTCCCATCCCCAGGCGTCGAAGACGGTGCTGTCTTCCACTTGGAGGTCGACCTGCGGCACGTAGGGGATCGGCCCTTGCCAGCCGATGGAAGGGAAAGGGCTCAGGTTGCTCTGCACCTTGCCGTCGGCGAGCACGGCGACGCCGTAGTGGTACTCGAGCAGCCCCCCGTCCGGCAGCCCCGGAAGGTCGAACACGAGCTGTTCGTCACGCTCGGGAACCAACCAATCGGTATAGGCCATGCCTTCGAGCCGAACCCGGGTGTTGGCCGCGAACAAGGACTGGAGGCGCACCTGGAGGGCCGAGCCGGGCGGAACCCAGCCGCTGTCGAAGCTCCATTCGAGCGGTGAGGCCGTGGTCTCGTCGAAGACGAGGGGGGCCACCCGACAGACATCCGGCGTCTCTTCGCAAGGTTCCGCCACCGGCGGCGAGGGCTGGGCGTGGGCCGTGACTGTCGTGAGACAGATCACCCCCGCGATCACTGCGTTCTGACCCTTCATCGCACCTACCCCCCCAGCAGTGTACGCGAGCCGAGCGAGAAGCGGTGGATGAGCTTGTGCTCGTCGACGTCGTGCTCGACCGTGCTCTGGTGGGGCACGCCAGACGCGGGAATGCTGCCGGAATGGAACTTCGAATCCAACGCGCGGTCGGAGCCTGGGTGAAGCACAGCCGCTGGATGCTTTTGGCGCTCGCCCTGGGGGCGTGCCATCGGGGCGAACAGAAGGAAGCCACCGATACCGTGGCGCCAGCGACGTCGTCTGCGCCCACCTTCCCCGCAGTCGTTCCGTCGCCGGGAGGGGCCTCCGCGACCGATTCCCAGCCCTGGCATGCCCACGCGTCGGTGGTGTCTCGCTACCTTCCCGACCCGAGCTGCTCCCCTCCACCGCGCGTCCCGTGGCCAGATGACGCATCGCCGCATTGGCGTCGACTCGCCGTCACGTGCGATGCCGGCGACATGGACGCTTGCCGGCGCGCGGGTGACGTGCGCGCATCGGGAGACGGAGGTCCCTCGGATGCCCAGCATGCACTCTCGCTGTTCATGCGAGCGTGCGACGGCGGGAAAGAGTCGGCCTGCGCAAACGTCGCGGAGCACTACGACGCTGGCCTCGGTACGCTGCCGAATGAGACCTGTCGCGGGATCTTCGAGGTCAAAGCGAAGGGCGAAGCCGCCTCGAGCACCAGCTGGTGGGGGGAAGACACGGTGGCGCTGAAGAAAGCTTGTGCCGACGGCGCATGGGCCGCGTGCGTGTGGGCCGAGCAGCCTTGGAGCGATCCTTTGAAACAGGTCGGTGCCTACTGCGCCCGGGGGCTCGACCATGCCTGCTGGGTGATTCGGCGAGTGGGGGCGGAAACCGCCGAGTTGACGCAGACCTACGTCGAGGCGTGCCGGCACGGCAGTCGCTACGCGTGTAGCGAGCTGCTCTACCCAGAGCGAAGCAAACATCGACAGATGTCGGGTGCCCTCGTGCGTTCCGGTCAACGCCCCCCCGAGCCCGCGTTCTCGATCTCCGATCGGCCGGCGCTGGTCCGAACCGCATGCGAGAACGGCCTCGGGCACGCATGCCAGGAGCTGGCCCAGCAGGATCCAAGAAATGCGCTCACGTGGCTCGCGCGGGGCTGCCCGCCGTTTCCCCGCGATCACGAGGAGCGCGACGTCGACCCCGAAGCCTGCGTGGCGTGGGGCGACGCGCTGCTTGCCGCAGGTGAACCCGACGCACCGTTCCGTGCGGCGGCTGCCTATCAACGTGGCTGCTACGTCCGCAGATATGTCTGGGGTCGAGAGAAGGCCTGCCTCGCCCTCGCGAAGCTCCTCGCCGAAGGGCGAGGCGAGCTTCGTCCCGACCCGGCCCGCGCAGAGTTCGTCGGCGCCGACCTGTGCAGCATCGACACCCAGCATTGCCGAAGACCATGAACCGATTCTTCATCCTCGCCCTCCTTCTCCTGACCTGCATCGTCACCGACGCGCACGCCGACGTGGCACCGCCCCGCCTCGAGGGCTGTCGCGTCCTCGACGTGGGGACGACCTGCTTCATCGAAGGCACGACGACGGGCGTCTGCGCGTTGGTCAAGGGCAACAAAACCTGTGTGCCGCATCCGTCTCCCACCGCTGCGACCTCGCCCCTCATCCCCACCCAACCCCCGCCTTCCCCAACGCCGCCCCCCCCGACCGCGGCGCCGAGCAGCACCGGCTGCACCTTCGCCGGCCACCTCTCCCCCGTGCACGACGCGGGGGGGCTCTTCGGGGTCTTGCTCTGCGTCGCGATGGCGGCTCGGCGACGCGGCCGGCAGTGACCTGCCGTTGCCGCCCGGTGTGCCCCCGAGCCACCTCGGTCAGGGGCTGAGCCTGAGGCACGACCACGGCACGAGATGCCCTTCCGCCTCCAGCGCGGCATAGAGGGGGGCGATGTCGGCGACCAGAGACCGCAGGAGATCGGAGGCCTTCGCTTGGGGATCGCGCTCGAGTACCGACGAGAGTTGATGCCATTCGCCCAGAGGCTGGTGGTGCACGCCCATGTGCTCACGAGGCAGTTGGTGGGTGATGAAGTTCACGGCTTGTTCGACGACGTCCATGGGCGCCTCGGGGTGGCCGAAGTGGTGGTCCGACAGAAGGTGAGCCTGACTCGCGTTGGCCGGCCCGCTCGGATCGAGCCCCCGGTTGTGAAACGAGGCCGCGAGGTGGGGGTTGAAGTAGCCGATGACCACCTCCTCCTCGTCCTCCAGCGACATGGCCCAACGGCGGTACCAGTCATCGACGCGGTGAAGCCCCGCTGCGACGAACCACGGCTCGTCGCGTACCAGCTGCTCCTTGATGCGCTTGCCCGGCGCGGTCTCCGTGAGGTCGTGAACGCCCGCCAGGGCCTTGGGCTGCCCGAGAGCCGACATCAACACCTCCATGTCCTCGGCGTGATGCCAGGCCAGAATCGCATGGCGCGTCCAGGTGCCCGGGGCCGGGGGGCGGTCGGCCACTCCATCGGCCGCGAGCTCTCTCGCTCGGGCGAACAGCCGCTCGATTCGTTCATGAACCGCGTCGGGTGTGCTCGCGGCGAGCCACCGGGCGAAGGCTTCGGGTGACATCGGCTTCGGCAGCTCCGAGAACCGCGGTCGCGGTGGGGTCGAGGTCGAGAACGGCGGAAGCTCGCGCAGGCGGCCGAGCAAGTCGCGGCCATGGTAGGGCGTCGTCATGGCTGCATGCTGCCGCCAGCGAAGCGCGTGTGCCTTATCCTCGGATAAGTGGGCGTCGAGATGAATGAGCGTCAGTGTGCGGTCTTTGCGCACATGGTGGAACTCACGGGCGAATCCGAAGCGGATTGGCCCGAGATGCGAGCACTGCTCGCGAGGTGTGAGACGCGCGTGTGGCCCGCCGGTGCCCACTTGGTGCGCGCGGGCGAGGCGGCCCCCGACGTCTTCTTCCTCCACCGCGGCCTCATCCAGCTCTACCTGCTCGGCGTCGAAGGCAGGCTCTTCACCAAGACCTTCCACACCGAAGGCCGGTTCACCGGCGCTCACGCCGCTGCGGCCACGGGGCACCCATCGACCTTCTTCATACGTGCGCTCGAGGAGGTCGAGGCGACGGTGGTGCCCTTTTCGGCGCTCGATCGTCTCGCCGACGCCGACCTCCTGCTTCAGCGCCTCCTGCGTCGTGTCGCCGAGCAGCTCTTCTGGCGCAAGGAGCAACGGGAGGCCCAGCTCCTCACCCTGTCGGCGACCGAGCGCTACCTCCAGTTGCTCCGGGAGGCACCATCCCTGGTGGCCCGCGTGCAGCAGCAGCATCTCGCGAGCTACCTCGGCGTGACCGAGGTGAGCCTGAGTCGCCTCAGGGCCCGGCTGCGCCAAGAGGGCCTGCTACCGCCGTCCGACACATCGACGCGATCTGGCTGAGCGCCGCCGTCATCCCGGCCCCTCGCCCAAGACGCACTTGCGACCCGTCGGCGTGCGGTTCGATTGTCAATCGGGCCGCTGTGTGGTGAATTTGAGGCATGAAACGAGCTCTCGCACTCTTGGTCGTAACCGCGGGTCTGGCTTGCGGCAGCAGCGGGTCCGATGAGACGACGACGAGCGCCGGTGGCGCCAACGGAAGCGGCGGTGCCGGCGCTTCGAACAGCGGCAACGGGGGGGACCTCTTCCCGGTTGGAAGCGGGGGCACCACCACCTCGGGTCAGGGCGGAAACGACGACGCGTGCGACGGCCTCCTCGCCGTCGTCCGTGACTTCGACGAGAGCCACATCGACTTTCAGGACGACAACCCGGGTCACCATGCGGGGTTGGTGGAGAACACCCTCACCAACGGCAAGCCCACCTACGCGCACGGCAACACCAAGATGGGCGGCATCGAAAACGCCACATCCTTCGCGGAGTGGTACCAGGACATCCCCGGCACCAACCAGCGGTTCGAGATCACGCTGAACCTCACGCCCACCGGAAACCCAGACGAGTTCGAGTACGACAACGCGTTCTTCTTCCC
>JAUHZF010000155.1 GCA_030426145.1 Polyangia bacterium | reverse complement strand
CGCCGGAGACGGACATGCTGTCGCCTACGACGCCGAAGACGTCGGGCTTGCGGTTGCGCTTCTTGCCCTCGGCCACGATGCGTCGAACGTGGGCTTCGGTCTGCGGGTCGAGCGGGGGCACCGTCGCCGTGAGTCGATCCAGGGGCAGAGGCACGCTGGGGCCCGCACCACACTTGTGCTTGGGGCGGCGCGCGCCCACCGAGGCGTCGCCACACTTCTCGAGCGAGGCGTCGTCGTACACGTCGAGCTTGGCGTTCGCGTCCCGAGACGGCGCGCGACACGCGACCGGTTTCACGGGGGAAGGGGCGCTGGCCGAGGGGCTCGCCGGGGCGGCCGAGGCCGTCGGGATCGGTGGTGCGGAGGCGACGACGGTCGAGGTCGTGACCGTCGGTAGCGCAGGCGGTCCGGGGGGCGGGTCGCACGCTTGGGCCAAGACGACGAGCGTCAGGCCGAGTCGACGGGAATTCCCTGCCATGCGTCGGAGAGCGCGAGCCCGAGGTTGAGGTTCTGCACGGCCTGGGTCGCCGCACCCTTCAGCAGATTGTCGATGGTGGCCATCACCACCACCCGAGCGCCATCGGTCGCGAAGCCTCCGATGTGCACGCCGTGTCGGTTCTGCACGTCGCGCACCTCGGGCGGTTCGGCCTGCACGACGACGAGCGGCTCGCCGCCGTAGTGGGCGCGGTAGCGGTCTTCCAGCTCGGTGAGCTCGTGGCGACAGACCAGATCGATGGTGAGCGAGATCCCTCGGAAGTGGGGAGCCACGTGGGGCATGAAGTGCACGGGGTGGAGATGGCGCCCGATCTCTCGCTCGTGGGTGTGCCCGACCGGTGCGTAGGGCATGAGGTTGTCGCGCAGACGCTCGGGGTCGTTCTTGGGCGACGGCGTGGTGCCGGCGCCGCTGTACCCCGACACCCCGAACACCCGCGGTGGTGCGGCCAGCTCGTCGACGAGAGGGGCGATGGCGAGCTGGGCGCCCGTGGCGTAACAGCCGGGATTGGCGATGCGGGTCGCACCCTGCAGGGCCGCGCGGTTGCGCTCGACCAGTCCGTAGGTCCACGCATCGTCGAAGCGATGGTCGGCCGAGAGGTCGACCACCACCGTGGTGGAGGGCAGGGCTGAGGCGTAGGGGGCGGCGTAGCCGTTGGGGAGCGCGAGCACGACCGCGTCGGCCTGTGTATCCGAGACACGTCGGGTAACGTCGCCAGGCGTGATGGCTTCGAAGGTCAGGTCGCTCGTGGCGTTGGCCATCACGTCGGCCAGGGGTTTGCCCGCCCAGGCGCGCGAGCCCGCGAAGGCCAGCTCGAGCCCGGGGTGAGCTTCGATGAGCCGCACCAGCTCGGCGCCGGTGTGACCTCGCGCGCCGACGAGTCCGACCCGTTTCACGCCCCTTCCTCCGGGGTATCGAGGAGGGTGGGCGGAAGCTCGAGGGCGCGGTTCACGCAGCTGCGGATCTGGTCGAAGTCGTTCATGCCGTACCAGAAGACGACCCACCGCCCTTGGGCGTAGGTGCCCTCCGACTGTTCGAAGTACCAGCGGTTGACCGGGTTGTCGCGCCGCGCGCGCCAGAAGAGCGTGGGGTGGTCGGCGCGCATGCGGCGCCAGATGGTGCTGCCGAGACCTTCGCCACGGGCCTTGTTGGTCACGGCGAATTTGTCGAGGTAGGCGTGCCCGACCTCGCGCACCACGATGGCCGTGCCCCGGTAGTCCTCGCTCAGGTAGAGGCTGTCGAAGGACTTGGCGTCGAAGTATCCAGGCACCATCTTGCGCCCGAAGCAGCTCTCGATGAGCTCGACGAGGCGCGGGCGATCGATGGCCTCTTGGTCGCGGTGCCGATGCACCTTCTCACCGCGACGGATGAGCGTACCCGCACCGCGGTGGGTGAAGAGCTCACGGGCCAGCTGGCTGGGGCGCGTGACGGAGACCGAGCTCGTCGGGGGCAGCGCTTCCAGGAGCTCTTCGATGCGCCGCAGTCGGTCGCGGGTGCGGCGGCCGAAGTCGGGGCGCGTCGAAGGCGCGGGGTCGGCCTCGGCGATGTTGATCGCCTCCACCAGGCGACCTTCGCCGTCGAAGATCCCACCCTCGGTGTTGAGGAAGATGATCTTGTGTGGCTCCACCACACGAGCGAGGGCGAGGGCGGCGCCATCGGTCGACAGGTCGACGATCTGGCCCTTCGCCGTCTCGCCGATGCTCATGACGATGGGGAGCTGTCCGGCACGGATCGAGGCGCTGAGCGCGGTGGTGTCGACGCCCGTCACCTCGCCCACGAGGCCGTAGCGCGCCTCGTCCACCAGCTGGGCCGAGAAGACTCCGCTCGTGATGGGACGGGCTGCGGTGCCTTGTTCTCCCAGGGCCTCGACCAGGGAGAGGCAGCTGTCGCGATAGGCGAGTCGCACGGCCTCCAGGGTCTCGGGCGACGTGTAGAGCCAGCCATCGCGTTCAGCCCGGGTCCCCACGCCGGCGCTGGCCATGGCTGCGTCGAGGCGCGCACCCGCGCCGTGCACCACGAGGGGATAGAGACCTACCTGGTGCAGGAAACCGAGCGTGGCCGCGATGTCGGCCTTCTGCTCGTCGAGCACCACATCCCCCACCCGCAGCACGGCGAACTTGCGCGAGTCGACGCTCGTGTAATGACGGAGGTACTCCTGTACCTCCTTGCGTCCGCCGATGTTGCGGAGGAGCTCGACGATGATGTCTCGCGGCTCGCTCATGGCACTCAGTCCGTGATGAGACGGCGAAGCACCGCCTTTTGCACGTGAAGGCGATTCTCCGCCTCGTCGATGGCCAGCGATCGCGGCGAGTCGAGCACGCCGTCGGTGACCTTCACGTTTCGCCGCACGGGCAGGCAATGGGAGAAGTAGGCGTCGTCGGTGCGCGCCATCTTCGCCTCGTCGACGATGAAGTGTTTGTGGGCGTCGCGGATCGGCTTTTCATCGTCCCATCGGCCGAAGTAGGGCAGCGCCCCCCAGCTCTTGGCGTAAACCATCTGCGCCCCCTCGTAGGCGCTGTCGATGTCGTGGCTGATGGTGAGGGAGCGACCCTGGGCGGCGGTCATCTCTCGCGCCGCGTCCATGTAGCGATCGTCGAGCAGGTAGTCCTCGTTGGGACAGAGCAGCGTGATATCCATGCCGAACTTCGCGGCGATGATGAGGGCGGAGTTGGCGACGGCGGTGTTCAGCGGACGAGGGTGGTAGGTCCACGTGAGGAGCATCTTCTTGCCGTCGGTCGAGCCGAGGTGCTCCTGCATGGTGAGGGCGAGCGCCAGCTCCTGACAGGGATGGGTGATGGTCTCCATGTTGACGACCGGCACCGTGGCGTACTTGGCGATCTGGTGGATGACGTTGTCACGCCGGTCGAGCGACCAGTCCTGGAACTTCGGGAACGAACGCACGCCGATGAGGTCGCAGTAGCGAGAGAGCACCTGCGCCACCTCGGCGATGTGCTCCTCCTCTTCGCCGTCCATCACCGCGCCTGGTTCGAAGGCGATGGGCCAGGCGCTACGCCCGGGCTCGAGCACGACGGCGAGCCCGCCCATCTGATGCACGCCGATCTCGAAGGAGCTTCGGGTGCGTAGGGAGGCATTGAAGAAGAGAAGGCCCACCGAGCGGCCCTCGAGTGCGCGGGGCGTGAGGCCCTTCTTCATCGCCTGGGCGTCGTCGAGGATCTGCTGAAGCTCGTCGCGGGACCAATCGAGGGTCGAGATGAAGTGACGCACGCTTCGCGATGTACACGTGGCCCCGCGGCTCCGCCGCACAAAAAAAAACGGGCCCGGCCTCCTTGGGGGAGAGACCGGGCCACGGGGATGATGTTTCGCGTTGGCGAGCTGCGCTTGGGGAACGTCAGCCCGACCGTCAGAGCGGGTCTTGGGGAAACCAGCTCACATCGAAGAAGCTATTCGAGATCTGAGGAGAACGGAGAGGTAGGCGTGTTGCCTACTCTGTCGCATTAGGTAGCACCTGGCGTGCCAAGGCCGATGCGCGCCACAAGTCCAGGAAATCGCATCGTCGGGCCGGATCGCTGGATAGACTCTGGTTCGGCGTCGATCCATCTCGTGGGATCCAGACGACACCGTTTCGGCGAGCAACATTTTCGTGACGTGGTCCGCCCCTCGTGATGTTAGGGGCTCGGCGCTGTACACGAGAGGCTCTTATGGATGCGCAACGTGCGCTGGACGTCTTGCTACAGCTGACCCGACGGCTGAGTGAGCGACGCCCCCTGCCCGAGGCGCTGCGGCTGGTCACAGACGCGGCGCTCGACCTGTTGCCTGCGGATCACGCGTCCATCCGCATCCTCGATGGCACGGGCGACGAGCTCCTGTCGGGGGCACGCTCTGGTGTCGGAGCGACCATCCCTCCCGCGAAGTTCGAACGGGGCGTGGGGATTGCGGGCTGGGTGGTTCGCACGGGCGAGGTCGCCTGCGTGCCGGACGTGCACGCCGACGAACGCTTCGTTCCGCGTGAAGGCGAGGGCTTCGGCATTCGGTCCATCCTCGCCGTCCCCCTCTGGTCGGCGGGCCAAGTGGTGGGCGTGCTGGCCTTGTCTTCGGAGGCGCAGAACCACTTCTCGGACGCGAACGCCTCCCTCGCGAGCCTGCTCGCCAACTGCGCCGTGCCTCCCATCGAGCGCGCGCGTCTCGCCCGACTGGCGGTCATCGATGCCCACACCAAGGCCTTCAACCACGGCTACCTCATGCCCGGAATCCAGGCGGAGATGGACAAGTTCGCCGGGCGACAGGGTGCGCTCAGTCTCCTGCTGATGGACCTCGACCGTTTCAAGGAGGTCAACGACAGCTTCGGACACGCCGTCGGCGACCGCGCGCTGCGTGAGTTCGCCGACCGGGTTCGGGGCGTCACGCGCGCCGTCGACGTGCTCGTGCGGCGCGGGGGCGACGAATTCGTCCTCATCATGCCCGGCGCCGACAAGGAGAACGCGCTGGCCGTGGCCGAGCGCGTTCGCGTCAGCATGGAGGCGTCACCCTTGCGTCTCGACGACGGCGACATCGTTCCCATCGAGGTCTCCGTGGGGGCCGCCACTTGGGATGGCGAGGAGTCGCCGCAGTCGCTCGAGAAGCGCGCCGACGACGCGATGTACGCGGCCAAGCAGGGCGGTCGCAACGGTGTGCGCTTCGCCGAGCCCTGACATCTCCTCGGAGACGTGTCGGGCGGTGAATGAATTCATTCACTTGGCGGGGGGCGCACCTTTTTCTCGATTCGTTCGTCACACAAGGGGGGGGCGGGGACGACACGTCGTCCAGATGACGACCCGGATACGTGCGACCATGACCGAGGTGACCTTTTCCCTGAAACGCGCGCTCGCAAAGGACGAGACTCGGCAGCAGGTGGAGCGTTTCGTCCGTCGACGCGTACCGGCATCCGAGGTGGACGACATCGTGCAGACGGTGCTCGTCGACGCGCTCGCGTCGGCGAGCCCGCCGGACGAAGAGGCCGCCTTCAAGCGCTGGCTCATGGGTGTGGCGCGCCACAAGGTCGCCGACCACCATCGCCGAAAGCAGCGTCAGCCGAGCACGGCCGAGCTGGGGGAAAACCTGGAGGGTGACCGACCCGATGTCGACGCGCGCGACCTGTCCCGCTGGGCCGCCCGGCAGACCGAGGGCAGCGAGGACGACGAGCGCACGCTCGAGTGGATGGCGCGCGAGGGGGCGGGCGAGAAGCTCGCGCACATCGCCGAGGACGAGGCCCTGCCCGCCACGATGGTGCGGCAGCGCGTCTCGCGGCTTCGTCGTTTCATGCGCGCGCGATGGAAGGAAGAGCTCGCGGCGGTCGCCATCGTCACCGGGATCATCCTCTGGTGGCAGGTGCGGCGAGCGCCGGAGCCACGGGTGGTGGTGCCCACCCCCGACGTGGTCGATCCCGACAGCCTGCGCGATCGGCGCGCGGCCAAGCTTCGAGAGCGCGCGCTCGCGGATTGTGCTGCCGAGCGGTGGGACGCGTGCGAAGAGGGACTCGATACCGCCGCCGGTCTCGACGACACCAGCGACGCGCGCCCAGAGGTTCAGCGCGCACGGCAGGCGATCGGTCGCGCTCGTGCACCCAAGCCGGCACCGTCGACGAGCGCCTCCGCGGAGCCGAGCTCGAAGCAGACGACGGCCCCCCCGACCCAGCTCGTCGATCCCAAAAAGGAGGTCGCGGTTCCGAAGCGCCCGCCACCGAAGAAGCCCTCGACCCCATCGGACTTCTTGAAGGGTGACAGCAGCGGCCTCAACAACGTGGAGCCACCCCCCACGTCTCCGCCGCCAAAGCAGGCCCAGCTCCCCGAGGATGAGCCCCAGCCGGCCCAGCCCCCCCAGGCAGAGACCCAGCAGCCCACCAAGGGGGGGAACAAGAAGAAGTAGAGTTGCGGTAGAGCCCCCACCCGCATGACCATGGAGCGGCCATGCGCGACGTCGACATCGCACTGCCCACATCGAGCCGCGCCGCCTGGATATTCCTCATCGCGGTCGGCGTGCTCTGCTTCCTCCTCGGAGCGCTCTTGCTGCTCGCGGACCTCGAAGCCTTCATGGCGGGGGCATCGCTCATCGGAGCCTTCATCCTGCTCGGTACGGGTCTCTTCTTGAGCTGCTTCGGCGTGCTTGTGGGCTTCAACCGGGAGCGGGTGTCGTCCCTCCGCGTGAACCCGGCCGCCATCACCGTCGAGGACGGCAGTGGCGATCGCGTCGACATTCCATGGACGGAGGTCGAACGGGTGCAGGGCTACCCCGCGCAGGGGGACAACCAAGGCTGGGTGGTCACCCTCAACAAACGTGATGGTGGCTTGCTGGAGCTTTTGGGGACCAAGCGGCGTGAGGATGCCGATCGAATCGTCTCCGAGATGGAGGAGGCGCGGTCGAATGCGCCGGATTCCGCTGCCACATCCGGGGAGCCGGAGAGCCACCTGAGCCACATCGCCGGCGTCACCGCCACGCGCTTGGGAGACGGGTTCGAGCTCCTGTGGGACGCCTCGGTACCCTTCCGACGAATGCTCTTCTTCGGGCCCGTCCTCGGCATGACCCTCATCGTGTTCGGCTTCCACCGCGAGCAGGGCGGGGTGGGCACGGCCATCGCGATGGCCTTCATGGGTCTCATCGGCGGCCTCTTGTTGGCCTCCACGGTGCGGCTCGTCGGAATTCGACAGCGCATCCACGTCGACGGCCGTCAGCTCACCATCGAGAAGCGCCGTGGAGACAAGACGGTCGAGCAACGGTCGGTGCCGACCTTCTCCGTGGTCACCGTCGACTACACCCATCAGCTCACCGTCATCGGTGCGCATCTCAACCTGCGCACGGCGCAAGGACAGGACAACAAGGACTCGGCCATGGACGAGCTGCAGGGCATGGAGAACCCGAACCCCGTTCAGATGGCCAAGGCCTTCGCTTCCCTCATGAAACAAGGGGTGCAGATCCCGATGGGAGGGCTCAGCCTGCCGGCCAAGATCGCCGTCGACCTCGCGCTCAGCGCCGAGGTCGCTCGCCGTACCGGGAAGTCCTCCGCGGCGGTTTGAATGGTATGCTGAGCTACCTTGGCTGACTCCCCCGCCATCACCCTGCTCGACGTTCGCGTGCCTCTCCCGGCCGCTCTGCAGGAGCACGTGCGGACCGCGCTGTCGCCTCTGGTCTGGGCCATGCTCGCCGGCATCACCTCCGGTGGTCTGGCCCTGCAGATCCCCATCTTCCTCCTGAACTACGGCGACCCCACACGGCACCGGGCCGGGCGCTTCTTTCGCGACCTCGGCGTGGTCGCGACCAAGCTCAACCCGATGTGGGACTTTCGGGTGCATGGCCAGTTGCCCAACTACGTGCCTGGCAAGACGGTGGTTGTCTGCAACCACGTCTCCAACAGCGACGCCTTCCTCATCGCTCACGTTCCCTACGAGATGAAATGGCTGGGCAAAGCCTCGCTCTTCAAGGTCCCCGTCTTCGGGCAGCTCATGCGCATGGCGGGCGACGTACCCGTGCAGCGAGGCACCAAGAACAGCATCGTCGAGGCCATGGGACGCTGCCGCGAGCATCTCGAGCGAGGCATGCCGGTGATGATCTTCCCCGAGGGCACGCGCTCGAAGTCGGCCGACCTCCTGCCCTTCAAAGACGGCGCCTTTCGTCTCGCCATCGAGACTGGGGCCGACATCCTCCCGATGGCCGTGGCTGGCACCCGCGACGCCTTGCCCAAACACTCCTGGCGCTTCGGTTTCGCGCGAGGTCTGGTCCACGTCGGCGAACCGATCTCGACCGAGGGCATGACGCTGAACGACCTCGCCGACCTACGCGACCGAACCCGCGACGTCGTGGCTGGGCTCCTGGCCGAGATCACGCCCCTCGTCGAATGATCGAGAAGCTCCACCTCGCCATTGCCCAGGCCACCGCGCCCCTCGAGGCGCGCCACGCCGAGCGCATGCGATGTGCGCGCGGCTGCCACGCGTGCTGCGTCGACGAGCTCACGGTCTTCGCGGTCGAGGCCGACCTCATCCAACGTCACCACGCCGAGCTCCTCGAAACGGAAGCGCCGGGCCCGGAGGGCGCCTGCGCCTTCCTCGACGCCGATGGTGCTTGCCGTATCTACGCGCATCGTCCCTACGTATGCCGGACCCAGGGGCTCCCGCTGCGTTGGGTCGAAGAGCAGGATGGAGAAGCGGTCGAGCTTCGTGACATCTGCCCGCTGAACGCCGAGGGCGAGCCGCTGGCCGCGCTCGAGCCCGCCGACTGCTGGACCCTTGGTGCCGCGGAGCAACACCTCGCACGCATTCAGGCCGCCTTCGAGCCCGAGACCCCTCAGCGGCGCGTGGCGCTGCGCGCTCTCTTCAAGCCGTCGGGGTCATGACGTTGACGCCGTAGCGAAGGCAGCGCCCGTCCACCTCGAGGTCGTCGCCCGTTTTAAGGACTGGCGGCATGAGGGGTGGGGCGACGACCCGATTCCAGTCCATGGTCACGCTCACCTCGTCGAGGGCATCGTCGCGAACCGCGGCCGCGAGGCTCCCCTCGGTCTCGGGGTCCTCCGCGGGGTAGCCTTCTGCGCGTCCCTCGGCGTCGAAGGTGATCCTCGCGTGCTCGCCCAAATCGATGGTCAGATGGGGGCGCAGATCCATGGCCGGGGTGTTTGTCCCGAGGGCGCGAAGTGAGAGCGTGGCCCCGGCCGCGACGAGGAGGAACAGGCTGCGTCCGTCCATCAGCTCCGTCACGAGGTCGATGCTCAGCTCGTCGATGGTCGCGCGCAGGTACCACACCTCCCTCGCCACGGCCCCGAGCTGACCACGCAGGATGAGCGCGTAGCCACTGTTCATGGCTTCCTATCTCACGGGACGATGGCGCGGCCCAGGCGCGCGATGACCCGAAGGGCGATGACCGGGGGTGCGCCGCAGCGCGCGCGCTCCCACATGCCCGTAGAGCGTCATCCATCCCCCGCACGCGCTCATGGCGAGAATTCGTAAGCTCGAGCGACGGTGTGCCGCGAGCCGCGGTTATACTGGTCGCAAAGCGTGTTCAGTCGGATCATCTCATCGGCTCAGCTCTCGCAGCGCCTGGTCAAGCTGCTCGCCGAGGTGCTTGGGCACCACGGTCGCGAGGACGCGGCTCGGGAGGTCGTTCGGCGGGCGCTCTCCGAGGTCTGCGCGACCTTCGACGCCGACGACCCCATCCAGCTGGAGCTCTTCGCCAACGGTGAGCTCGCGGACGCCGTCGCCGACGTCGTGGGCCCAGACCACGTCGATGAGGTCGTGGCCTTCGTCATCCGAACCGCCGCCCGCCCAACCTCGGAGTCGCCACCCCTCGCGCGCAAGCAGGTCGACACGCTGCCCGACGCCCATCGCGCTTCGCCGATGGACGAGGCCAGCCAGCCCCTGGCGCTGGTGATCACCGAAGACGACGCCATCTACGAAGAAGCGATGCGGGTCCTCGATGGTGCAGGGATCCTCTGCTTCGAGTGCGGGAGCGACCCCTTGGAGGTGGTCAGCGAGTCGCGGGCGCTCGACGCGAGCTATCTCGTCTACGACGCCGACGTCTCTCCCGACCACCCCGCGACGCTGTGCGCGCACGTTCGGCGGGCGCTCCGTGAAGACACACCGCGGGCGGTGGTCCTCATCGACGACGACCACGCGCACCTCGACATCAACCGCGAGGGCTGGATCGCTGGCCTTCGCAAGCGTCGATTCGCCGTCGATCTCGTCGACACGTTGCGCCGTGTCGAAGGTGAGTCGCGGCAGGGGCGATCGCCGTCCTTGCCGCAAGCCAAGCGTCGCCGTCGCACGGGGGGACGGCGAACGGGGGCCGGGGCTGCCGCCATGGCGCGCCGTGGCCGCCGCACCTTCGACCACGTGCTCGGCGAAGCGCTCGGCAGCGTAGCCAACGACCGCATCCTCGAGGTCGTGCTCGAGAACGCCCTCAGCACCGCGGGCATGAAGTCGATCCCCACCTCGGCCGCAAAGTTCGAGGCCTTCGTCGGCGGTCCCCTGCGCGAGTCGGTCTCGGATCTGCTCGGGGACGATGCCTTTGCCGCCGTTCGCGGGGCCCTGCAGCCGGTCATCACCCAGGCTGTGAGCATCAACTACCAGCGCCGCCAGACCAGCACCACCAACGAGCCCGAAGGGGGGACCTTCGGGCGAATCCTGGTCGTTCATCGTGACGAGCGCACCGTGACCCGTCTCGCCACCATCCTCGCCCGCCACGGCGACGAGGTCCTCACCGCGACCGATGGCTACGTCGCGCTCGGCATGATGATGCGGCATTCACCGAACTTGGTCATCGTCGATGCGGACATGCCCGCCGTGAGCGGTGAGGAGCTCATCGCTCAGGCGGGCAAGATGCACGGCGCCGAGGCGCCGCCGGTCATCGTCATCGGGGAGCACACACCCGGGGCGGCGAAGATGGTCTCCGCCCCGGTGAAGCCCCGCGAGCTCATCGCGGCCGTCGCCGAGCTTCAGCGCGGCCAGATGTAGTTGGACACGTCGAGGATGCCGGAGCGCACCGGCTGGTCCTGCACGTGCCAGTCGTGAACCGCGTCGAGGAAGGGCCAGAAGGCGCGGTCGCTCCGCTGGATGACGTGCACGCCACCGGCCTCGCCGTACTTGGCCATGAGCGTAGTCCAATCCTCGGGGCTCTCGATCTCGGACATGTCCTTGGTGAAGGCCGTGGCGCTCGCACCGAGGGGGACGTCGATGAAGAGCTCGGGGTAGCTGCCGGCGACGCCGCGCATGGTGGAGAGCACGTCCTGCTCCGGGCTGCGCGCGCGTCCCTCGCCGGTGAGCAGGTCATGGGAGGCGTAGCCGCGGTTGTTGATGACCGTGTAGACCCGCACCTCGCCCTGGCCGTCGGTGGCGCGCACGATGGTGATGTTGGGGAAGGCCTTGGCGTGCGGGCCGCGCCAACCCGAGAGCGCCGAGAGGGCCTGCTCGAACTCGCCGAAGGTGGTGACCTGCTCGGGTAGGGTGGCCGCGGGGCCGTCGGCCCGCGGGTCGACGTAGGCGCCGGGGTTCAGCTGGTCGGACCCGGTGATGGTCTCGCCGATCCGGTCCTGGCCGAGAGCGATGAGGTCACCCATTGGGTCTTCGCTTCCAACCTGGACCTGAGAGCCGCGGCCTTCGCTGTAGAGGTCACCCTCGATCCAGTCCTGGAGGGTGTTGGCGAAGAAGGAGCCGAACTCGTGGGTCCACTGGTCGCGCATGGGCTGCCGGTACTGCTCCGGGAGGAGCGAGAGCCAGAGGTCCTCGCCCTCGGTGCGAATGCGGCTCATGTACTTCCAGGTGGAGGCCTGGTGGGAGAGCGCGCCCCAGGTGCGGAAGTTGACGACGAGGTTGTAGTAGAGACGCTCGAAGTTGGAGTAGCTGAGCAGCCAGAGGGTCTCGGGGCGTCCATTGACCGCGCCGTAGTGCACCGAAGCGCTGGTCTCGTGGCGCAGTACCGTGAGCCAGGCATTGGGGTTGTTTCCGTTGCCATTCCAGACGGCGTCCATGCTCAGCCCGTTGGGGTGCATGTCGCGCAGCTGCTCCTCGAACGACTCCTGGTAGCTGGTCTCCAGGTCGAACCCACCCGGGTTGAGGTGCAGGTAGGTCCAGTTGCCGAGCTTGGGATCACGCGCCGAGGGGTCCTGCTCGGGGTCCATGAACCAGACCCAGAAGCGGTCGCGAATGGCATAGGTCGCGCCACTGCCGGTGCAAACGTCGGCCTTGACCATCGCCTCCACGATCTGGTGCGCGTTCTCGATCATGAAGTACGCGCGCGCCTTGCTCGGCAGGTCGTGGAAGTTGGAGAAGGGGTTGTCGTCGCCGTAGCCCGGCATGTCGACGTCGTAGCTGGGGTCGAGGAAGAGCTCGGTCCATCGGGCGAGCTTGGCCTCGCTCAGCTCCCACGTGATGTGGCTCTTCTGAACGATGATCGAGGTGATCTTGCGGAGCCGATAGAAGGGCACGTCGAGGGTGGCCTTGCCGGTGGCGGGCTCGTCGTGGGGAAGCTCCGTCACGAGTTCGACGATGGGCTTGGGGGCCGCGGTCGCGGAACGGACGAGCTCATAGTACTCGCCGGGCATCTCCGGGAAGTGCAGGTGGTGGGAGAAGAGGTGCTCGTAGATGTAGCGGGCGACGAGCTGACCCTTCTCCGAGTCCTGGTTGAAGAACGACTCCCAGCGCTGGATGACCTCGGGGTTCATCGGGGTCGCGAGCTTCTTCTCCACCTCACGGGGCGGGCGCTGCGCACCCTCGCGGATCCAGCTCTGAAGTGCCTCGAGCTCGGCGTCGCCGATGTCGGGCAAGCCCATCGGCATGGGACGGGCGAGGAGCTCCTCGTCGGTGTACTGCTGGTCGGGGCCGGCACACTGGAAGGAGCGCTCGGGCATGACCTCTTCCGACAGCGCCTGAGCGGGGCTGAGGTCGCGTTCCTCGATGGGGTTGTCGTGCGCGAGCTGTAGGAGGCGGTACATGAGCGCGTCCTCGCCGCCTTCGACGACCGAGTAGTAGCCCCGCGACTGCCAGTTCTGACCGGTCTTGGTCCAGTCGATCAGGCCGTCCTCGGCCGTCGCCCTCGTGTCCTGCAGGCGCTGCGGTGCGGCCGAGAAGACCCGGGTCGGATCGTAGACGTTGGACTCGTTGCCGCCGCGGAGCAGTCCCTCGAGGCTGGTCAGCTTCAGCTGGCAGGGGGAGTCGCTGCAGCCGTGGCAGGTGGTGCAGCGCTTGGCGAGCACCGTCTGAACCTCGTCGACGTAGCGGTCCTGACCACCCCATCCGTAGCGGTTGCCGGCGCGGAAGAGCGACGGGGTATCGCTGCGCTCGGTCTGATCCAGGCTGGACTGGGTGGCGTCGTCCTGGACGCAGGCGGTGCTGAGGAGGGCGACTGCGCCGAGGAGAATACCTCGATGTGATCGGGTGAAGGACATGGGCCTACACTAAGCAAGCCTGAAGCCAACCCTCGTCCAGCTGTAATTTAAGCCGCTTACGTGTTGTCACGAGCGGAGGGGTGCCACTCGGTGGGTAGATGTAAGTGGATCCGGGGTTGCCCAGGGCTACCCGGTGGCTACTGGGGTAGGGGGCACACCCTATCGGCTATGCTCTCGACCTTGGTCTGAACCTCGGAGGCGGTAACGTTGCAGATGTCCGCTGCATCGTGCTGACCCGTGGGAAACGCGTTGAAGAAGGCCTCGAATCGAGGGGCGAGACCACCCTCGCAGGGCTCACCCCCGGCGCCTGGTGGCAGGAGCCCCATCGCCGCGAGCTTGCTCGCGTCGTTGCCCTTTGCCGCCAAGGCTGCCTGATACCAGGCCGTCGGTTGGTCGGGCTGAAGGTTGCCGTCGATGTCGGAGTTCTCGTCATCGCGGTCGCTGATGAACAGGAGCAGCAGTGGAGCGTTGGGTCGGAGGAAGCCGTCGTTACAACCGCCAGGGCCGTTGAGCGTCGGGTCCGCGATGGCGGCCACCATGGCCTGCATGAGGCGCTCGTTCCCGTCGTTGGCCGACCCCGTCTGCACGAAACACGTCGCGTTCTCCACGATGGTCTGAGGGTCCGTCATGAAGCGCTCGCCCGGCACACACTCTTGTCCGCCTGCGTTGGAGTATGAAAGCGCACCGAGCACGTTGCAGGCGGGGTCGGGTTGGTTCGTCTTCGCGACAGCCGAGGTGACACCGAAGTGGAAGCTGCAGGTTCGGCTGGCGAGGTCGACGATGTAATCGCTGAGGTTCACCAAGACACTCAGCAGAGGAACGACGTTGTCGTCGAGGAGCGAGTCCGAGTTGTCGATGATGAGCAGGACGTCGAGCTCATCGCAGCCACAAACGCGAGGCGTGCCGCCAGTGCCTCCGCCGCCATTCGTGCTGGTGCTGGTGGCACTCGTGCCGCCAGCGCCCCCCGATGAGGACGAGCTGCCACCGGGCACGAGGCGCACCTCGACGCAAGCTGCGCCCACGAGGGCGGCGAGGCAGGCGATGAGGGCCCAGCGCCACATGCGTTCGAAGCTAGCTCATTCCGTCAGCGACGACGAGAACAGCTCTGGTGCCAAGCTCTTGAGCTTGGTGGCGAGGCCGGGCTTCTTCATCAGGGTCGGACGAACGAAGGCTCCGGGGATGAGCGAGTCGTCGTAGGTCACGACGTTCTTCTCGATGCGGTAGGCGGCGGCGACCTTGCCCGAGGACAAGTTGGTGCTCACCAGCACGATGTCCCAGACCTTGTCGTCGTCGGTGTCGTAGAACATCCACGCCAGGCCGTTGCGTTGGAAGTAGGCCACCTCGGCGTCGAATCGACCTTGCTCGACGACCTCATCGACTTCGATGTCCTCGACCTTGCCCGCGAGGCGACTCGAGCGGTTGAGATCGAGGAGGTAGCCATCACTGCCGTAGCCCGAGATGGCGACCACCATCTTGGGAAACTTCTTCAGGTCCATCAGCCGCATGCCCGTGCCGCGATGGTCTTTGACGGGGTCGGGGAAGCTGTCGATGCCATCCGCGAGGTCGCCGCTGAGGATGTCGATGATCCCCTTGCCCACCATCTTGCCGAGACCGGCCCGTGGCACCCCCTTCTCGAGCAGACCCGGGCGCACCAGCATGCGGCCGATGTGCTCGGGAGCGGGCGTCTTCTTGCCCGCGTCGTCGAGGGTGAAGGCCTCTTCGGCGGCGTAGAGCCGCGTGCCCGGCGCGTGGAGGACGAGGTCCATCTTCGCGTCGTCGTCGCGGTCGTAGAAGACCCACATGTGTGAGCCCTGGCTCACCACCACCACCTCGGCGTCGAGCTTGCTGCGATCGACGTCCTTGACGGCGAACTTGTCCTTCATGCTCGGCGCGAAGCTCTCGTCGGCGTCGATGAGGAGGCGTTTGCTGAAGGCGGTGGTGACGTCGACGGCGTCGTTCGTGCCCGACATGTCGAGGTCTCGCAAGAAGCCTCGCCCCGCCAACGGCATCGGGTTCGGAAGCGCGTCGGTGCCGGTGGGGGTGGGCGCGTCCGTGAGGTGCTCGGGAAAGGCCGCTCGGCTCACGCGGGCGATGCGCTCGCGCAGACCCTCGTTCTCGAAGAGCTTCACCTGGAAGGGCTTGCCTCCGCTCAGGTCCTCGCTTTTCGTCGCGACGCCATTCTCGTCGAGGGTGAAGGCCTGGGTCCCGTGGCCGCGGGCGCCCTCGTCGTAGAGCAAGAGGTCGTACTTGCCGTCGTCGTTGCGGTCGTACCAGATGAAGGCGTCACCCTCGAGCTCGAGGTAGACGATCTCGGCGTCGAAGTCCTTCATGTCGAAGACCTCGGTGAGGTCGGGGAGCTTCTTGCGCGAGGCGTAGCTGTCCTGGTTGGCGTCGATGAAGGCGGCCTTGCTCTGGGGCGAGCAGAAGCTGCACGGGCGGCGGCCCGTCATCATGAGCACGTCGACCTTCCCGTCGAGGTCGGCGTCTTCGTACATGAGGTCGCCGCCGCCATCTTCCCAGGGGTCCGGGATCATCTGAGACGGCGCCTTGGGGCGCGCCTCGGCGAACTGCCGCAGCTCATCGCGATGGACGTGAAAGCTGAGGAGGCCGCCGGTGCTGCGATCGATGCGCGCGAAGACGTTGAGACCGATGAGCTCACCGTGGTCGTTGAGGAGGGGGCCGCCGCTGTCGCCCGGCAGGATGTTGCAAGTCGACTGGATGACGAGGCCGAGATTCTTGCTGTCGACGTACTCCTTGAAGCGCTTGGCCATCTCGCGGCCGTCCTCGTCGTCCTTGAACGAGGCGAGCTGCGCGAGCGTTTCGCTGAGCTTGCCGAGGGCCGAGATCTGCCCACTCTTGAGGGCCCACAGCATGCCCGCGCCGGCGTGACCGAGGGCGACGACATCGGAGCCGGGGACGGGCGCCTTTTTGGCCACACGCACGAAGGGGAGGGGCTTCTTCGGCGGGTCGGAAAGCTTGAGGAGCGCGACGTCGCGAAGCTTGTCGTACTTGTAGACGTAGGCTTCGTACTCTTTCTCCTGGCGCTCCATGGCCCCCGTCTTGGGGTTGAGTTGGCCCAGGAGGACGGTGGCCTTGTGCTTGAAGTCGTCGGTCTCACCGCTGTCGATGACGTGATGGTTGGTGAGGATCCAGCCCTTGGGGTCGACGATGATGCCGCTGCCGAAGCCGCCTCCTACGCGCACCACGACGGTGGCGGGGGCGACGGTCTTGTAGATCTCGGCCGACGTCTTGGGAGGTGGGGCGCTGTGGCCGGTCTCGTCGAGGGTGTCGGACGCGAGGGCGTTCTTCTGGCGCCGGTCGATGAGCTTGGCGCTCGCGACGCGCGTCTTCTCGCCGATGGCCGGACCGTCACCGGTCGCATCCCCCGCCTCGGTCGTCACTTTTCCCGGCTCGGGCGGCTTCGCCGGCGTGGGGCCGTTGCCACCACACGCCACGGCCCACAGCACGAGCACCCCCAGCCAGCGCCTCATCACAAACACCTTCTCCATCGTCTCCGTGACCGTTTTACCACCGTCGCGGCCGATGGACCCCCTGGCGTGGACCTCAAAACTCGATGGCGACGGCCGAGGGCGCTATCGTGCGCCCGTGCTCACGGGTCTTGGCCTCTTGTCCGGCATGGCCGCCGCTCTCGCGGGGCTGGGTGTCACCGAGCTGGCCGTCCATCGGCGTCGGCTCGACGGGATCGGCATTCGCGTCCACGTGAACGGCACCCGCGGCAAGAGCAGCGTCACCCGGATGATCGCGGCCGGGCTCCGTGCCGGTGGGATTCGCACATGTGCCAAGACCACCGGCACCACGGCGCGCTTCATCCTCCCCGACGGCCACGAGGTCCCGATCTACCGCCCCGCTGGGGCCAACATCATCGAGCAGCGGCGCATCGTGGCCGTCGCTGCCGCCTACGAGGCCGAGGCTCTGGTCATCGAGTGTATGGCGCTCCAACCGCGACTGCAGTCGCTCTGCGAGCTCCGCCTCGTGCGGTCGACCCACGGCGTCATCACCAACGCCCGGCCCGACCACCTCGACGTGATGGGCCCGAGCCCCGACGACGTGGCGCGGGCGCTGGCCGGGACCACCCCCGTGGGGGGCAAGCTCTACACCTCGGAGCAGGAGCGCCTGGCCATCCTGCAGGAGGCGGCCGACGACCGGAAGTCCGAGCTCATCCCCGTGGGGACCCTCGAAGAGGAGATGGGCGAGGACGAGGCCACCAAAACCCTGGCCTCGTTTCGCTACACCGAGCACAGCGACAACGTGGCCCTCGCCTTGCGGGTCTGCACCGACATCGGGGTCGAGACGGAGGCGGCCCTCGCCGGCATGACCCAGGCCGCGCCCGACCCCGGCGCCACCATCGAGCGCCGGCTGAGGTTCTTCGGGCGCGACATCGTCTTCGTCAACGGCTTTGCCGCCAACGACCCGATCTCCACCCGGCAGATCTGGGCCATGGCCACCCGTCGCGCGGGGCCCGTGGAGCGCTGCATCGCGCTGATGAACTGCCGGGCCGACCGTCCCGACCGCTCGCAGCTCTTGGGCGAGGCCTTCGAGCGGTGGGGCCGCTCGGACGATGAGCTCCCCGGGGTCGACCACGTCGTGCTCATGGGGACCGGTACCTTTCTCTTCGCCGACGCGGCGGTGAAGGCCGGGCTTCATCCGAGCAAGCTCGTCTTCGCCGAAGGCTTCACCACCGAGCAGATCTTCGAACGGGTCGTCGCGCTCTGCGGCACCTCAGCCCTCGTGATGGGCATGGGCAACATCGGAGGCGGGGGCCTGGAGCTGGTGAGCTACTTCCGCAACCGCGCCGAGCCGGAGGTCGCCTGACCATGGACCTGTTGACGCTATCGGTGGGCATCGGACTCGTGGTGAGCCTGCTCTTCAGCGAGTTCTTCAGCCTCGCCGCGGGCGGCATGATCGTGCCCGGTTACCTCGCGCTGAGCCTCAACCGTCCCCTCGACGTCGTCGCGACGGTGGGGGCGGGCTTCGCCGCCTTCGCGGTGGTGCGGGCTCTGTCGTCGTTCACCCTCATCTACGGCCGTCGCCGCACCGTGATGATGATCCTGGTGGGCTACCTCGTGGGCGCCGTCTTGCGGTCAGCCCTCAGCGGATACTCGGCCACGCCCGATGGCGATGCGGTGCAGGTCATCGGCTACATCATTCCCGGGCTCATCGCGATCTGGCTCGACCGGCAGGGGGTCATCGAGACGCTCGCGGCCATGACGACGGCGTCGGTGGTGGTACGGCTCATTCTCATCCTCGTGGTCGGCATGGAGTACGGCACGTGAAGAAGCTCTACTGGCGTCCGCCTGGGATCTCGGCCACGGCCCTGGCGCTCGTCGCTCTGGTCGCCATCGCCGCCTTCGTGGCGGTGGAGAAGATGCCGGTCGTGCGCAAGCAGAAGCGCTACGGCGACAAGATCGCCGCTGCTCGGCTCGCGCGTGAGGGCATGAACGCCATCAAGGCCGAGAAAGAGCGCTTGGGTCACTTCGTCGACCCCGCCGTCGATCCCGCGCTGACGGGCATGATCGGAGAGAGCCTCACGCCGGTCACCTCCAACACCGGCTTTCTGTCGGCCAAGCTCACGAGCACCAACCCCAACTTCGCCGCGGTCGTCTACCACCTGCTCATCGAAGCGGGGGTGGAGGAAGGCGACACGGTGGCGGTGGGCGTCAGTGGCTCGTTCCCGTCGCTCAACCTCTCCACCTACGCGGCGCTGCACACCATCGGCGCCAAGCCGATCATCATTGCGAGCACCTCATCGTCCGAGTGGGGCGCGAACCACGTCGACTACCTCTGGCTCGACATGGAGCGCACCCTGCGCGAGCAGCAGCTCATTCCCTTCAAGTCTTCGGCCGCTTCGCAGGGCGGCATCGACGACCTCGGGGTGGGGATCACCAAGTCTGGGCGGGGGATCCTCGATGCAGCCATGAAGCGCAACGACGTTCGCAAGCTCGACGTGCGCTCGCTGGCCGACTCGATCGATCAACGGGTGGCCCTCTTCGACGAGCTCGCAGGCGACACGGAGATCCGCGCCTACGTCAACGTCGGAGGCGGCACGGCCTCGGTGGGAACCCACGTCGGGAAGAAGCAGTTCAAAGCCGGCCTCAACCTCACGACCCCACGCGAGCCCAACCTCGCCGACTCGGTGATGCTTCGTTTCTCGAAGCGCGACGTGCCCGTCATCCACATCAGCCGGGTGAAGATCCTCGCCGAGCGTTACGGCCTGCCCTACGAGCCGCGAACGCAAGTGGCCATCGGTGAGAGCAACGTCTTCCGGGCCACCGAATACGACCCGCGCCTCGCCGGCGTGGGCTTGTTCCTCATCATCGCCATCATGGTCGGCCTCTTGCGCTGGAACCTCGGGGCACGGCTCCTGGGCAACCTCCGCCCCAAGGAGCGGGCCAAGACCCCCGAGCAGATGGTCTGAATGACGAAGGCCCCGCGTTCGCGGCCAGCCATTCCGAAGAGGGCCGTGAGCCAGGTGGGACCTGCCGAGACACGCCGCGCGACGGGTGTGCCCTGCGAAGTCCCAGGTGGGATCCGTGAGGCCCCACTTTCGGTCAGGACCGATACGTAACGTCTCGATCTCAGGAGGGCACGGAACCTGCACAGCCTTCGACGATGGAGGGTGTGCGGCAAACACGAACCAGGAGGCGTGGGTGGAGATCGTTGGCCGTAGGCTGCTGCTTGGCGACGTTGTGGGTCGCGTGCACAGGCAACATCGGAGACGGACCGTCGAACGCATCTCCCACCGACCCTCCTCCCGACAACCCGACCGACGACGACCCGGAGGTCGATCCGAACAGCCTCGATCAAGATCGGCTGTTCACCTGCGAGGGCACCGAGATCAATGCGTCGCCCGCGATGCTTCGTCGCCTCGACCGCCAGGAGTGGCATCGGGTCAACGGCTGGGCCAACAGCCGAACGGCCAACAACCCCTTCGACCCTGGACCCACCCACCAGTACAGCACGTACAGCAGCGGTGAGACCTTCGACGTCACCACGCTCTCGGTCTACCTCGACGTGCTCGACGGCGCAGCCCAGCGCTGGCTCGCCCGCAACAAGTACGCCGTCGGCTCCAGTCCCATCAACGAGCAGGAAGCCTTCAACTGCTTCATGGACGATGCCGTTCCGGATACGACCTGTCGCGATGACTTCGCCGCCTACCTGCTGGAGCGCGGGGTCCTCTTTCGCCCTCCCTCCACAGACGAGCTGACCTCGCTGAGGACCGTCATCGACAGCATGCTCGACGGCGAGACGACGGCCAATCTGACCCGCGAAGACACCTTCAAGAAGGTGCTCTCGGCCGCTTGGATGAAGTCGGGGGCGTTGCTTCGCTCCGACCTCGGCCACGGACAAACCGATGAAAGAGGGCGACGTCGGCTCGACGCCTGGGAGCTGGCGCAGGCCGTGGGTTACGCACTCGACGGGCGCGCCCCCGGCACGATGGCCGTGCGCTTCAAGGACGGGTCGAGCCGAGGCAACAACTTCATGACGGGGGCTGGCTACGAGGGCCACCTCCCGGGGCTCTTCGACGCGGCCAAAGATGGCTCGATCTTCGATGCGAAGACGCTCGGCGAGCTCGTCACGGTGTACACCTCGGGCGAAGACCCGTTTCGCGACGACCTCGGCGGCGAGGGCTACAACAGCTTCGAATCCGACGAATCCGTACGTGGTCAGTATTGGATGGCCAACGGCGTTCGCGATTTCTTCCGCCAATGGTTGGGCTACATCGCCATCAATACCAATCCGTCGCCGCAGGAAGTGACCGCGACCACCGTCTGGGAGGACGACGGCGTGGCGAGCCTGAGCTTCTACAACATCATGCAGCGTGGGGTAGGGGGCGAGTCCGAGCTCATCGACCAAATGGACGACATGATCGCGCGCGTGGTCGCGATGGATGAGCACGTGCTCGCCAATCTGCTCACCACACGCACGTACTTCGTGCCGGCCAGCGAGGGCTATCCCGAGTCGAACGTCTACAAGCGGACGGCGAAGATGGCCTACGTCTACGGCGTCACCGACGAAGTGCTTCGCACCCAGGCGGACCGATGGCGGGAGATGGACCCGACCGAACGCGCCGGCGTCTTGACCCATCCGGCTTGGCTCACGCGCCACGGCCTCGCCGTCGACAACGACCCCTCACTCGTTCATCGCGGCAAGTGGATCCGCGAGAATCTGCTCTGCGACGTCGTGCCCGACATCCCCCTCACCGTCGACGCACAGTTCGATCCCGAGACCGAAGACCAGTCGGCGCGACAACGGGCGGTGGAGCAGCTGGACAGCAAGACCGAGTGCAGTGCTTGCCATCGCCTCATGAACCCGCTCGGTTACCCCTTCGAGCTCTACAACCACACCGGGTTCGTGCGGGACGACGACCATGGCGCGTCGCCCGATGGCAGCAGTGTGCTGGAGGACATGCCGGATGAACGCCTCGACGGCCCCGTGTCCAGTCCGGTGGAGCTCGCCGAGAAGCTCGCCCAATCCAACTACGTGAAGCGGTGCTTCATCCGCCAGACCTTCCGCTACTTCGCAGGCCGGAACGAGACCTATCAAGACAGCTGCGCACTCGAGCAGATGGAGCAAGCCTACGACGACAACGATGGAAGCCTCAC